>SVQX01000002.1 GCA_015065065.1 Oscillospiraceae bacterium | reverse complement strand
TTCCGTTTGTTCTGCTGTGAGCTTAACAAGTCCCGCGCGGCTAACGTTGCTCTTGTTGTTGACGGCGATCAGGCTGTTGCTGACAAGGTGTCCGAGTACATAACATCTGCTGGAACTAATCTGGTCGGTGTTAAAATCATCAATCTCGGCGGCTTTGGTCCTTTCGGCGGCACTCTCACTGATGACCTTCAGACTGAGCTTCTCGGCTGGATCAAGGATATGGTTGCTAATTGCAAATGATCCAGCCTTACAACCCCTGGGATATTCTCCCAAGGGTTGTTCATTTTTTGTTAATTTTTGCCTTTTTTCATATCAAAAGCGGGATTGAATGCGTAGAAATTCTTTTTATCAAGCTCGTCGGCCGTTATTCGCAGTGCGTCCGAGAATCTCTGATAGTGTACTAATTCCCTTTCTCTCAGATATTTGATAGGATCACGCACGTCGGGATCGTCTGTCAGCCGCAGTATATTATCGTAGGTCACGCGCGCCTTTTGCTCGGCGGCAAGATCCTCGTTGAGGTCTGCGATCACATCGCCCTTGACACCGATATACTTCATATCGGTAGGAACACCAGACGCCGCTACGGGATAAATTCCCGTTGTGTGATCAACGAAATAAGTTGCAAAGCCGCTGTCGTTTATCTCCTTTTCGGAGAGATTTCGTGTAAGCTGATACAGAATAGCCGCTACCATTTCAAGGTGCGCAAGCTCTTCGGTGCCGATATCCGTAAGCAGTCCCGCAACCTTCTTATTAGGCATTGAGTACCGCTGATTGAGATATCGCATTGACGCGGCAAGCTCACCGTCCGGTCCACCAAGCTGTGATATGATGATTTGCGCCAGCTTAGGGTTAGGATTTTTTATTTTTACGGGATATTGAAGCTTTTTTTCATACGCCCACATATCTTTTCCTCCTTATCAGTTCGCACCGTATTCCCACGGGAGTGTGCCTTTTACCCAATCCCATGAGGTGGTGCTTTTGTTGCCGAGAATACCGATAGGTCCGCACTGACGCTCGTATTCATCAATCAACTCTTTTCTTTGAGTTACCAGATGATTATACATGCTCAATGCCTCCTCACAATGAGGATAGGCGTCAAGATACAGCACTAACTCGTATATCGAAAAATCCAATTTCTGCAAGCTGTAAAGCAGCTGATCGCAACCGTTTTTGCAACTGCAGTCGGTTGAATTGTTGGGCAGATCGCTTCGAGTCGAGCGTGTCTCGGAATACCTGCGAGTGGCGCATCTGTTCTGCTCGCAAAGCGGGCATGAGCTTCTCTGGTCCATACGGCTTCGGCTATCCGAATAGCCTCTACCGTCCGCACGGCATCTGTTTTCCGTGCGGCTTCTGTTGTAATCGTTCATCATACGCAGTTTCCTCTCCTTCCGGCTTCAAACGGCAGATACAGCTCTTTAAAGAGTGTTCCGTGCTTTAATGCCTCATCAATGTCGTAGAGCTCGTTGAATTTCTGGCAGGGTGAGTAAACCATGGCAAGAGGATAGTCTCGAAGTCCAAGGCTTCCCTCTCTGCAATCGCAAAGCGTTCTGCCGGAGCATTCTCCCCTTCCGATTCCTGTCACATCACCACAAGCGCAGTGGTCGGGAGTTTGATTCGTATACATATATTTCTCCTTTCATAAAAGGGCCGCGCATACGTGCGCACGGCTAATATCAATGTATGCGAAAAATGTCGAAAGCGCGACAAAAAAGCGGCTGTCCTTGTCGGATAGCCGCTTTAACGTTGACTGATATAATTATTTAAGTGCGATAGCCTTGCGTACCTTGTCCGCAATATTATCAGCGGTAAGTCCGTACATTTCAAGCAGAGGCGGAACCTTGCCCGAGCGTCCGAAGGTATCCTCAACACCAACGCGAAGCACAGGTACGGGACAGCACTCGGCAACCGCCTCGGCTACCGCAGAGCCAAGACCGCCAATGATGTTATGCTCCTCGGCAGTGACGATAGCACCCGTTTCGCGGGCAGCGGCGGAAATTATGTCCGCGTCGATAGGCTTAATTGTGTGAATATTTACAACGCGCACGGAAATATTTTCAGCCGCAAGCTTTTCAGCCGCTTCAAGAGCAAGAGATACCATCATTCCCGTAGCCACAACGGTCGCGTCCTTGCCGTCCCGAAGCAGCTCGCCCTTTCCAAGCTCAAACCTGTATCCATCGGGGTTATGAATTACGGGAACTGCGTATCTGCCAAAGCGCAGATAAAACGGTCCGTCGGTTTCGAGAGCCGCCTTCAGCGCCGCGGCTGCTTCAACAGCGTCAGAGGGGTTTACGACGGTCATTCCGGGGATAACGCGCATCAGTGCAAGATCCTCAAGGCACTGATGAGTCGCGCCGTCCTCGCCGACTGTGATACCCGCATGTGTAGCCGCGATCTTTACGTTAAGATGAGGATAAGCCACGCTGTTGCGGATTTGCTCGAAGGCTCTGCCTGCGGCAAACATAGCGAATGAGGACGCGAAAACAGGCTTTCCTGCCGCCGCAAGTCCTGCTGCAATACCAATCATATTACTCTCGGCAATACCGCAATCGAAAAATCTGTCGGGAAATGCTTTTTTGAAATAAACTGTCTTGGTAGCCTCCGCAAGATCGGCGTCAAGCACAACGAAATCATGCTCAGCACCAAGCTCTGCGAGAACCTTACCGTAAGCCTCACGCGTAGCTATTTTATCACCGTATTTGAATTCCATAGCTCTACCTCCTTACATCTGCGCCTTGATTTCTTCGACAGCAACGGCGTACTGCTCGGCGTTGGGGGCGCTTCCGTGCCACTTGACCTGATTTTCCATGAAGGAAACGCCTTTGCCCTTAACGGATTTTGCAATGATCACGGTGGGCTTGCCCTTAGTATTCTCTGCAGTGGTAAATGCATAGTCGATCTCGTCGAAATCGTGAGCATTGATGGAGATCACGTTGAAGCCAAACGCATCGAATTTTGCATCGAAGGGTGCGGGGTTTACTATATCCGTGATAGCGCCGTCGATCTGCAATCCGTTCCAGTCAACGACAATGCAAAGGTTATCAAGTCCGTAGCGAGCGGCGAACATTGCCGCCTCCCAGACCTCACCCTCCTCACATTCGCCGTCACCGACGATGCAGTAAACGCGGTTATCCTTGTTGTCAAGCTTTGCGGCAAGAGCCATTCCGCAAGCAGCGGAGATTCCCTGACCGAGAGAACCCGTGGTCATATCAACTCCGGGGATCTTTTTGAGGTCGGGATGTCCTTGCAAAATGGAATCCGCCTGACGGAGAGTTTTTAATGTTTCGAAAGGAAAATATCCTTTAAGCGCAAGAGTTGCGTAAAGCGCAGGTGCGGCGTGTCCCTTTGAAAGCACGAATCTGTCCCGATTTTCATCCTTGGGATTTTCGGGAGAAACGTTCATCTTGTAAAAATAGAGATATGACATGATATCCGCTATTGACAGCGATCCGCCGGGATGTCCCGAAGCTGCTGCATGAGTTGCTTCAATGATACCCAGTCTTATCGTGGCGGCGTTGCGCCTGAGCATGCCGATATCAAGCTTTTTTTCGTTATTCATGATACAAACTTTCCTTTCTCATGGTGTAATACGACAGTATAGGTAATTATACACTTTTTTCTCTCCTTTGTCAAGGCTTGGACACCATTTTTTATAATTTACCCGTTCTTGACAAAACGCGGCGTTTGGTTTATAATAGAACAGTAAATAATGTGACAACGGAGACTGAAAATGAACGCAAAAGAAAAAGCCGCCGCAATATGCGACAGACTTTACGATATATACCCCTATGCGGTTTGTGCGCTCAAATGGGGACATGAATCCGGTAAGGATCCGCTGGACGTGATGCTTCCCGACGGTTGGAGATTGCTTGTGATGGCGCGACTGTCAGCTCAATGCACCGACGCGAGGGTGAATATCGTCTGTGAGGAGTTGTTCAAAAAATACACGACTCTCCGAGAATTGGCTGAATGTGATATTCACGAGCTTGAGGATATCGTGCGTCCGTGCGGACTTTTCCGTACAAAGGCGGAAAGTATAAAAGCCTCAGCTATAATGCTTCTGGACGAATACAACGGAGTGCTTCCAACTGACATGGACGAGCTTTTGCGCCTGCCGGGAGTGGGCAGAAAAATAGCGAATCTTTTGCGCGGCGACATATTCGGACTTCCCGCCGTTGTTGCCGATACGCACTGTATCCGCATTTGCGGAAGGCTGGGATTCTATTCCGAGGACCTTAAAGACCCGCAGAAGGTGGAGCGTATTCTGTCAGACATTATCCCGCCCGATAGGCAGAGCGGATTTTGTCACCGAATAGTTGAATTCGGCAGAGATACCTGCATCGCACGTTCCCCAAAATGTGCAGAGTGTCCGCTTTCGGACCTGTGCGCCCATAAAAACGAATAGTTCAGATCTGCTTGTGAACGCTTTTATATTCGTCGTATTTTCGATAATAAGGACAGCGGTTTGTCCTTGCCTGTAAAAAGCTTGCCATTTCGTCCTCGTCAAGTGACATATTGCAAACGTAGGCGTCCACGTATTCGTCGTAGTCGTAAAATTCGCAATCCTCGCAACGGCTTTGGCTGCTCTTTTTACTTGCGTTTTTATTCATAAATTCCGCCCCCCTTTACGCTTTTGTTTATGATAACATATTTTTTGCTCGCTGTCAACGAGTAAAAAACATTTATATGAGTGAAATTGTCCTTTACAAAACCCAAATAATGTGCTATAATGATTGCAGTTAACTAAGAAGGTATGGTGATGAAGATGTCAAATATTACTGCTGTCGAGCAAAAATATCCGCCTCTCAAGGTGAGTATTGTTCGCATAATTATTATATCGGTATTGCTATTTTTGCTCATATCCGTTGAGCTTGGGGTGTATCTTACAGCGATCTCCGACCTGCAAGATAACCTTATGAAGGATTACGAGCTTACCAAGGACAAGGGATGGCAGAAATCCCTCGCTTGGATGCTGGACGAATTTGCAATGCTTCTGCCTCTTATAACCGTTTGCGTTTTCCAGTATGCAGTCTACAAGCGTTATAACCGCGAGGACGGTATTCTGCAACGCGAAATGGCGTTTGAGGTGATCCTTGTTGGCGTATTGGTATACGCAGTTCTGCTTCCCGTGGTCGCAAAGATCAGCAGTGATATGAATACTGCAGCCCATATTGCGGGTACTGTCGAGAGATATGAGGATGGCGGAGTTATCACGCTTTTGCGCCGATCTCTCGGTTGGTTTATCCGATTTATATTTCCCGTAGGTATACTGTCGATCTATCATTTTTCGAGATCCAAGGCAGAAGCTGAGGATACAGAATAAAATCAAGCTCCCGTGAAGCTTTTCGCGGGAGCTTTTAAATTATCAGTGCTTTTTGCGGTTGAGCATCTCGTGCTTGATATCCCATAGCTTATGGGACAGGTCAACGTAATAGTTATGGGGATTTGTAAAGCGCTTGACCTCCTCCCACATACCGTTTCTTTCATCCTCGCAGTGACGGCGTATTTCCTCAAGCGTCGGAAGCTTGTACACAAGCTCGCCGTTTTTGAATATGGGAACAAGCAGCTCGGTGGCAGTAAAGTTTGTCATCGTCTTGCGCTTCCATGTAGCTATCGGATCGAAAATTTCGAGCGGCTTAGAGTCGTCGATAACCTCGTCGTAAACGCAGATAAGGTCTGCCTCAGCCTTCCCCGTATCCTTTGCACGCAAGCGGTAGACCTTCTTGAAATGAGGCGTGGTAATCTTGCCGACGTTCTCACTTATCTTAATTTTGGGAATGACGTTTCCTTCGTCGTCCTCAACGGCACACAGCTTGTAAACGCCGCCAAAAACGGGATCGCTCTTTGCTGTAATGAGTCGCTCGCCGACACCAAATGCGTCCACCTCCGCGCCCTGACGGATAAGCTCGCGTATGATATACTCGTCGAGCGAGTTGGAAACTATGATCCTGCAGTTGTACCAGCCCGCCTCGTCCAGCTTTTGACGTATCTTTTTGGTAAGGTACGTGATATCTCCCGAATCTATACGGACGGCACAGTTGGTGATCCCAAGAGGCTTGAGTACTGTTTCAAATGCCCTTATAGCATTGGGAAGTCCCGATTCAAGCACGTTAAAGGTGTCGATAAGCAGAGTAGCATTGTTGGGATAGATCTCACAGTAGTTCTTGAACGCAGTAAACTCGTCGTCAAACATTTGCACCCACGAGTGTGCCATAGTACCGCCCGCAGGAACGCCGTAAACCTCGTCGGATATGGTGCAGGCGGTGGAGTTGCAGCCGCCAATATAAGCAGCTCTTGCACCCAAAATAGCGGCATCAGCACCTTGCGCACGGCGAGAGCCAAACTCGCTTACCGCTCTTCCCTTTGCGGCGCGTGCTATCCTCGACGCCTTGGTTGCTATAAGGGACTCATGGTTGATTATCATGAGAATGTAAGTTTCAATGAACTGCGCTTCTATCGCCTTTGCTCTTACGGTGATAAGTGGCTCGCCGGGAAATACGTAGGTTCCCTCGGGGATTGCCCATATATCCCCCGTAAAACGGAAATCCTTGAGGTAATCCAAAAACTCCTCGTCAAAAATGTTTTTCTTGCGCAGATAAGCAATATCGTCGTCGTCAAAATGCAGATTTTGAACGTACTCAACTATCTGCTCAAGCCCCGCCACAACGGCGTATCCTCCGCCGTCAAGATTGTTGCGGTAAAATACGTCGAAATATACGTATCTGTCCTTGAGTCCGGTCTTAAAGTATCCGTTACTCATGGTCAGCTCGTAGAAATCGCACAGCATTGTCAGATTGCGTGATATGTCCTTCATAAAACACCTCGCCAAGTTATTTTTTAATGATATCATTATAAACCTTTTTTCGCGCTCTGTCAATGATTTTTTTGCGATAAATCAGCTGGCGGAGGACAGTTTATTTTGTTTAATTTGTCAGTATGTCGCAAACTGCGGGAAAATGTAATATTTTTTTGTGGTGAATGTAAAAGTTGAGCTTCTCCCCTTGACAAATATTTATACATATGTTAAAATATCTTGATAAATATTTTTGCCGCAAAACACATTGCCAACCCGCGGCAGTAAGGAGATACTTTTATGGATAATTCAGCAAAGACCATGGACAAGATCGTCGCGCTGTGTAAAAACCGCGGCTTTATTTTCCCCGGCTCTGAAATTTACGGCGGACTTGCAAACTCGTGGGATTACGGTCCTCTCGGTGTTGAGTTCAAGAACAACGTAAAGAAGGCTTGGTGGAAGAAGTTCGTTCAGGAATGTAAATATAACGTTGGACTTGACAGCGCTATTATAATGAACCCCCAGACTTGGGTAGCTTCGGGACATCTCGGCGGATTCTCCGACCCGCTTATGGACTGCAAGGTCTGCCGTTCACGCCACAGAGCGGACAAGCTTATTGAGGATTACGCTTTTGAAAACAAGCTGGATGTAAATCCAGCAGGCTGGTCTGACGAGGACATGTCCAAGTATATCGCGGAAAATCACATCACCTGCCCCTCCTGCGGCAGCGGTGACTTTACCTCTATCCGCAAGTTTAACCTTATGTTCAAGACCTTTATCGGCGTTACCGAGGAGTCTACGAACACCGTTTACCTTCGTCCCGAGACCGCACAGGGTATTTTCGTTCAGTTCAAGAACGTTGCCCGTTCTACCCGCCGCAAGATGCCCTTCGGCGTAGGTCAGATCGGTAAGTCCTTCCGTAACGAGATCACCCCAGGTAACTTTGTATTCCGTACCCGTGAATTCGAGCAGATGGAGCTGGAGTTCTTCTGCAAGCCCGGAACTGACCTTGAGTGGTTCGAATATTGGAGAGCTTATTGCGAAAATTGGCTCTATGATCTCGGTATGCGCAAGGAAAACCTCCGTCTGCGCGACCACAGCCCCGAGGAGCTTTGCTTCTACTCCAAGGGCACTACCGATATTGAATTCCTGTTCCCCTTCGGCTGGGGCGAGCTTTGGGGCATTGCAGACCGTACCGACTACGACCTTACACAGCACCAGAACGTGTCGGGTGAGTCTATGGAATTCTTTGATCCCGAAACCAACGAAAAATATATTCCCTACGTTATCGAGCCCTCTCTCGGTGCGGACCGTGTAGCGCTTGCATTCCTTTGTGATGCTTACGACGAGGAGATCGTTGACCCCGAAAAGAACGATATGCGCGTTGTGCTTCACCTGCACCCCGCACTTGCTCCGGTAAAGGCAGCAGTCCTCCCCTTATCCAAGAAGCTTTCGGATAAGGCGGGCGAGGTATTTGACGAGCTTTCCAAGTATTTCAATATGGAATTCGATGAAACCGGCTCTATCGGTAAGCGTTATCGCCGTCAGGACGAAATAGGAACTCCCCTTTGCATTACCTACGACTTCGATTCCGAGACCGACGGATGTGTTACCGTCCGCGACCGTGATACTATGGAGCAGGTACGTCTCCCCATTGCCGAGCTTAAGTCTTACATTGAGAAAGTGCTTGAGTTCTGATTTTTGAAAGGATAGACCAACATGAAAATTTACGACGAGCTCGTCGCCCGCGGACTTATTGCCCAGGTCACCGACGAAGCACAGATAAAAGACCTTATTAACGAGGGGAAAGCTGTTTTCTACATTGGCTTTGACCCCACAGCCGACAGCCTTCACGTCGGTCACTTCATGGCTCTCTGCCTGATGAAGCGACTTCAGATGGCTGGCAACCGTCCTATCGTACTTATCGGCGGCGGTACGGCTATGATCGGCGATCCTTCGGGACGCACCGATATGCGTCAGATGATGACACCCGAGACTATTCAGCACAATTGCGATTGCTTTTACAAGCAGATGAGCCGCTTTATCGATTTTGGCGAGGGCAAGGCTATCATGGTAAACAATGCGGATTGGCTTATGAATCTTAATTACATTGATGTTCTGCGTGACGTGGGAGCTTGCTTCTCCGTCAACCGTATGCTTACCGCGGAATGCTACAAGCAAAGAATGGAAAAGGGACTCTCCTTCCTTGAATTCAACTATATGATCATGCAGTCCTATGACTTCTATCACCTGTATCAGCACTACGACTGCAATATGCAGTTCGGCGGTGACGATCAGTGGTCCAATATGCTTGGCGGTACGGAGCTTATCCGCCGCAAGCTTGGCAAGGATGCTTACGCTATGACCATCACCCTGCTTCTCAACTCCGAGGGCAAGAAGATGGGCAAAACGCAGTCGGGGGCGGTTTGGCTGGATCCCAATAAGACTACTCCCTACGATTTCTACCAGTATTGGAGAAACGTTGCGGATGCCGACGTGCTAAAATGCATCCGTATGCTTACCTTCCTTCCTCTCGAGCAGATCGACGAGATGGACAAGTGGGAGGGCGCACAGCTCAATCAGGCAAAAGAAATTCTTGCATACGAGCTTACAAAGCTAGTACACGGTGACGAGGAAGCCGATAAGGCTCAGGCAAGCGCACGCGCTCTGTTCGGCACAGGCGAAAACGCTTCCGTTCCTACCTGTACCATTACTGCAGACGACCTCTTTGATGGCAAGATCGACGTTCCTTCCCTTCTTGTAAAGGGCGGACTCGTTAAGTCCAAGTCGGAGGCGCGTCAGGCTATCCAGCAGGGCGGCGTAACACTTGACGGTGAGAAGGTTACTGACGTGCGCGCATCCTTCACTCCCGACGAGCTGAAGGACGGCAAGCTCCTGAAAAAAGGCAAAAAGAGCTTTATTAAGATTATTTTCGAGTAATTCTCAAAGCAATAAACAAATGCTGTGATGAAGTCGGTTACGGCTGTTGCGGTCTTACAGAGAGCCCTCGCCCGCGTTTGCGGTGCTGTGAGCGAGGACAGACCCTTGCCGTTTCCTTTCCCTTCTGAGCATACACGGTGAAGCCTAAGGGTGTGTAGTCGTGTACGGCAGACACCGTTACCGTCAATAATCGAGGTGTCGGAATTGAATTTCCGGAAACCGGGTGGTACCGCGGTATATGTTATCATATCCCGTCCCTGTTTTTCAGCAGCGACGGGATATTTTTGCTTTTATGTCCCAAGTCGCGACAAAGGCATTAAAATTTTAAGTAAAATTACGCCACTTTTGTGGCAGGAGGTACATTTTAAATGAAAGCAAAACTTGAACAGATCAAGGCATGCGCCCTTGTCGAAATCAGCGCAGCCGATGCGGATCTTGAACAGCTGCGCATCAAATATCTCGGCAAAAAGGGAGAGCTTACTGCCGTGCTTCGCGGAATGGGACAGCTTACCGCGGAGGAACGACCCGTTATCGGTCAGCTTGCAAACGACGTAAGAGCTGTTATCGAGGAGGCGCTCGGACGCCGCACGGATGAAATGAAGGAAAAGGCAATGGCAGCCCGTCTGCTTAGCGAAAAGCTGGACGTCACAATGCCGGCACGCCGTCCTCTTGTCGGTCATACTCACCCACTGACACTTGTTCAGCGCGACCTTGAGGATATCTTTATCGGAATGGGCTTTTCTATCGTTGAAGGACCCGAGGTCGAGTACGATTACTACAACTTCCAGGCTCTCAATATTCCCGAGGATCATCCCGCACGTGATACGCAGGATACTTTTTATATCACGGATAAGATTCTTCTCCGCTCACAGACCTCTCCCGTTCAGGCGAGAACTATGGAGCAACAGCAGCCTCCGCTCCGTATTATTTCTCCCGGACGTGTATACCGTTCCGACGCTATCGACGCTACCCACTCTCCTCTTTTCCATCAGCTTGAGGGACTTGTAATCGACAAGGGCATCACTATGGGTGACCTTAAGGGTACGCTTGATGTATTCGCCAAAAAGGAATTCGGCGAGAATACCCGAGTCAGATTCCGCCCCCACCACTTCCCCTTTACCGAGCCGTCGGCAGAGGTTGATATTTCCTGCTTCGCATGCGGCGGCAAGGGATGTAAGCTTTGCAAAGGCGAGGGCTGGATAGAAATCCTCGGCGCGGGTATGGTGCATCCTCACGTTCTTGAAATGGGCGGCATTGATCCCTCCGTTTATAGCGGATTTGCTTTTGGACTTGGCATTGAGCGAATTGCAATGCTCAAATACCACATTGATGATATGCGCTTGCTCTATGAGAATGACGTGCGCTTCCTTGGTCAGTTTTAAGGGAAAGAGGTGTTAGTGAAATGAATTTATCTATGAAATGGCTGGCGGATTTCGTCAGCGTTGACGACGTGAAAATACACGATTTCTGCGAAGGAATGACATATTCCGGCTCCAAGGTTGAGGGATATGAGGTCCTCGGTGAGGATATCACCAACGTAGTTGTTGCAAGAGTCAACAAGCTGGAGCGTCACCCCGACTCTGATCACCTCTTTATCTGTCAGGTTGATATTGGTAGCGAGGTTGTCCAGATCGTTACGGGCGCGCAGAATCTTTTTGAAGGTGCTATCGTACCTGCGGCAATTCCCGTAGCGCACCTCCCCGGTGATATTACCATCAAGGCGGGCAAGCTGCGCGGAGTTGAGTCCAACGGTATGCTCTGCTCTATGGGAGAATTAAAACTGACCGCTCACGAATGCCCCGGTAAGGAGGAAAACGGAATTCTCATTCTTGACGAATGCTTTGCAGACAAGCTTGGCATGGATATCCGCGAGGCTCTTATGCTCAGCGACACAGTGGTCGAGTTTGAGATAACCTCCAACCGCCCCGATTGCCTCTCCGTTATCGGACTTGCAAGAGAAGCGGCAGTTACCTTTGACCGTGAGCTGAAGCTCCACACTCCCGAAGTAAAGACCGCGGCTGACGGCGATAAGATCGAAAACTATCTCAAGGTTGGAATCGAAGCTCCAGATATTTGCTACAGATACGCCGCTCGTGTGGTTAAAAACGTTAAGATCCAGCCCTCCCCCATGTGGATGCGCATGCGTCTGAGCGCGGCGGGCGTCCGTCCTATCAACAATATCGTTGATATTACTAACTACGTAATGCTTGAATACGGTCAGCCCATGCATGCGTTTGACTACTCAATGCTTGACGGCTCCTCTATCCGTGTACGCCGTGCGTCTGACGGCGAGTGCTTCCGTTCCCTTGACGGTCAGGATCACATGCTTGACAGCTCTATGCTTGTTATCGCTGATGAAAAGAAGGCTTGCGCGCTCGCGGGCGTAATGGGCGGTGCAAACAGCGAGATCAAGGACAATACTACTACTGTCGTATTTGAGTCTGCTTGCTTCAAGGGTACATCCGTTCGCGTTACTGCTAAAAAGAATAAGATGCGTACCGAGTCCTCCGCAAGATTTGAAAAGGAGCTTGATGCAGAAAACTGCATGCCCGCTCTTGACAGAGCTTGCGAGCTGATAAATCTGCTTGGTGCGGGTGACGTTGTTGACGGCGTTATCGACTGCTATCCCACCGCTCGGCCCGAGGTCAAGATCCCATTTGAACCCGACAGAATCAACAAGTTCCTTGGCGTTGAGCTTACCGAGGAATATATGATATCCGTGCTTGAAAGGCTGGATTGTAAGATAAAGGACGGCTTCGTTTGTCCTCCCACATATCGCGGCGATCTGCTTTGCATGAACGATATCGCCGAGGAGATCATCCGAATCTACGGCTATAACAACATTCAGTCAACTCTTATCAATGCGGAAACCACACAGGGCGGTAGAACTGCAAAGCAGAGCTTTGAGGTAGCTGTGGAAAATTTGATGTACGGAATGGGAATCAACGAGATACAAACCTTCTCCTTCATAAGCCCCAAGTATTATGACAAGATCCGTCTCCCCGAAAACGATCCTCTCCGCAACAGTGTTGTTATTTCTAACCCTCTTGGTGAGGATACGAGCGTTATGCGTACCGTTGCTCTCCCCTCTATGCTTGAGGTGCTTGCGAGAAACAATAACTTCTCCAACGAGAATGTGCGCCTGTTTGAAAATGCTACTGTTTATATTCCTACAGTGGATATTGATGCGCTTCCTCTTGAAAAAAAGGTGCTTACCGTCGGCATGTACGGCAATGTTGATTTCTACGACCTCAAGGGCGTAGTTGAAAACGTGCTGGAGCTTGCGGGAGTTGCAGGTGTTAAGTTTACTGCTTGTACCGACAATGCCGCCTATCACCCCGGCAGATGCGCTACCTTCTGTATCGAAAAGAAAGGAAGCTCCATCGACCTCGGTATTCTCGGTCAGATCCATCCTGCAGTTGCATCGGATTACGGATTTGATAAGCCCGTGTTCTGCGCATCCGTCAACTTTGACGAGCTGTGGGATGCGGCAGATATGACGATAGACTATACTCCCCTGCCCAAGTTCCCCGCTACAACAAGAGATTTCTCTTTTATCTGCTCGCAGGATATTGAGGTGGGTGCTATTGAGGAGGTTATGGTTAAGGCAGGCGGTAAGCTTGTTGAAAAGGTGGTTCTGTTTGATATTTATGAGGGTGCGAATATCGGCGAGGGTAACAAGTCGCTTGCATTCCGCGTAACACTTCGCGCCGCTGACAGAACTCTTACCGTTGAAGAAGCTGAAAAGGCTACCAAGAAGATACTCAAGGACCTTGAATATAAGCTCGGTCTTAAACTCAGAAGCTGATTTATCGCCATGGAACAAAAGAAAATTGACAGAATAAACGAGCTTGCCCGTAAGGTCAAAAGCGGGCAGGCTCTGACCCCGGAGGAGCTTGCGGAGCGCGCCGAACTGCGCACCGAATATTTGCGTGAGTTCCGTGCAAGCATGACGGGTATCCTTGATAACACCGTGGTCGTCCGTCCCGACGGCACGCGGGAAAAGCTCAGCGAGCAAAAAAATAAAAACCAATAAAAACAATTAAATAAACGGAGGCAGCCAATGAAAACAGACATCCAGATCGCACAGGAAGCAGAAATGCTTCACATCACAGAAATTGCAAAGAAGATCGACCTTCGGGATGACGAGCTCGAGCTGTACGGTAAGTACAAGGCAAAGATCACCGACGATTTTCTTAACCGTATGGCGGATAAGCCTAACGGCAAGCTGATTTTAGTTACCGCTATCAATCCTACACCTGCGGGTGAAGGTAAAACGACCACCACCGTAGGACTCGGAATGGCTATGGATAAGATCGGCAAAAATGCGATCATTGCACTTCGTGAGCCTTCTCTCGGACCTGTTTTCGGCGTTAAAGGCGGAGCAGCCGGCGGCGGTTACGCGCAGGTCGTCCCCATGGAGGATATCAACCTCCATTTCACGGGTGACTTCCACGCGATAACTGCGGCTAACAATCTGCTTTGCGCTATTATTGACAATCATCTCCAGCAAGGAAATGAGCTTGGTATCGACCAGCGCAGAATTCTTTTCTCGCGCGTTACCGATACTAACGACAGAGCCCTCCGTAATATCACCGTAGGTCTTGGCTCAAAGGCAGACGGTATTCCGCGTCAGGATCACTTTATGATCACCGTGGCGAGTGAGGTAATGGCTATTCTCTGTCTTGCCGCAGACCTTGAGGATCTCAAGGAGCGACTTGGTAATATCCTCGTTGCTTATACCTACGACGGAAAGCCCGTATTCTGCCGCGACCTCAATGCAAACGGTGCTATGACTGCACTCCTCAAGGACGCGCTCAAGCCAAACCTCGTTCAGACTATTGAAAATACTCCCGCAATCATTCACGGCGGTCCCTTCGCCAATATCGCTCACGGCTGTAACTCCGTAAGAGCTACCAAGCTTGCGCTCAAGCTCGCGGATTATACTATCACCGAGGCAGGATTTGGCGCAGATCTGGGTGCTGAAAAGTTCCTTGATATCAAGTGCCGCGTTGCGGGGCTCAAGCCTGACTGTGTAGTTCTTGTTGCTACTGTCCGCGCACTCAAATATAACGGCGGCGTTAAGAAGGAAGATCTCAAGGATGAGAACCTTGACGCGCTCAAGCGCGGGGCTGTAAACCTTGAAGCACACATTGAAAACCTTCAGAAATATAAGCTCCCCGTTGTCGTTGCTCTCAACAGATTTGAAAGCGACAGTGACGCCGAGCTTGCATATATCACACAGCTTTGTGCCGACCGTGGCGTTGAGCTTGCTCTCTCCGAGGTGTTTGCAAAGGGCGGCGACGGCGGAATTGATTTGGCTCATAAGGTGGTTGCGGCTTGTGAGCAGCCTGCGGACTTTACATTTATGTATACCGATGATATGTCCATAAAAGATAAGATCCGCGCGGTTGCCTCCAAGATCTACGGTGCCGACGACGTAAACTTCGAGGCGGCTGCCGAAAAGGCTATCGCTGATATTGAAGCTCTTGATCCTAAGTATACAAATTTCCCGATTTGCGTTGCAAAGACACAGTATTCACTGTCGGATAACGCCGCGCTTCTCGGACGCCCCAGCGGCTTTAAGCTCAATGTCCGTGAGGTCAAGCTGTCTGCCGGAGCCGGATTTATCGTCGTGCTGACGGGTGCTATAATGACAATGCCCGGACTTCCCAAGAAGCCCGCCGCATTCAGCATTGACGTTGATAATAACGGAAATATTACAGGACTTTTCTGATATGATTTTGTTAAAACAAGAGGTGACCTCTACTGTGGAGGAAACCGAAAGAATGGGAGCGGAGCTTGCGGCAATGCTCTCCGCCCCCGCCTCCGAATTACCTTCATATATTGCAATGTACGGTGATCTTGGCGTAGGTAAGACTGCCTTCGTGCGCGGGGTTGCTTCCCTGCTTGCACCCGGGTGCATAGTAAGGTCGCCAACCTTTGCGATAGTTAACGAATATCGCGCAAAGGGGGCGGCAAGCTCACTGTATCACTTTGATATGTACCGTATAACCTCGGAGGACGATCTGTATTCCTGCGGCTACGACGATTATTTGGACCGAGGTGTGTGTATCGTTGAATGGTGCGAGAACATTCCCTATGCCCTACCCGATAATTACGTTAAGGTAGTTATTGAAAAAAATTCCGTCGAAAACGAAAATCTGCGGAAAATCACAATTTCCCGTGTTGATGAAAGGTATTGAGTATGCTTGTACTGTCACTTGATTCTACTGCTGTATCCGCATCCGTGGCGCTCGTGCGCGACGGAGGACTGCTTGCGGAATATACTGTAAATACGGGACTTACTCACTCAGAAACTCTGCTTCCTATGGTAGAAGCGGTTTTGAAAATGACTCATACCGATATAGATAACATTGACCTTTTTGCGTGTAATGCAGGTCCCGGCTCTTTTACGGGCGTACGTATAGGCGCGGCTACAGTCAAGGGCTTGGCTTTCGGTAAGAATAAGCCTTGCGTCGCTGTTTCCACACTGGATTCACTTGCGCGAAATATTGTCAACTGTAACGGTATAGTTTGCCCCGTTATGAACGCACGCCGCCAACAGGTATACAACGCACTGTTTGAGTTAAATGACGGAGTTCTTACCCGCTTGACTCCCGACCGTGCTATTGCTATCTCGGAGCTTGGCGACGAGTTGGTTAAAATGGATAAGCCCGTATATTTGGTCGGTGACGGCGCTGTTATGACCTTTGAAGCCTTGAATGACAAGGGATTTCCTACCATTCTGTCAAACGAGCGTCTCCTCCATCAAAGCGCATATAATACTGCGATCGTAGCGCTCGAAATGTATAAAAACGGTCAATTTGTGACAGACGTTCAGCTCGCGCCTACCTATCTTCGTCCCTCTCAGGCGGAAAGAACGCGCGCTGAAAGGCTTTCGCCAGATAGCACCGTGCAATAATAAAGCTTTCACTGCTGATACTGAAAGGATATAGTAATATGAATACAAAGCAGATAATAATAGGTTGCGATCACGGCGGGTTTGTGCTTAAGGGACAGCTTATAAAGCACCTGCAGAGGCGAGGATTTGACGTGTGCGACGTTGGCACTTATTCTGCTGACTCCTGCAATTATCCCGATATTGCCGACGCGCTGTGTAAGAAAATTCAAAACGGTGAATTTGAGCGCGGTATTCTCGTTTGCGGAACAGGTATCGGTATGTCGATAGCTGCTAATAAGCACAGCGGTATTCGCGCGGCGGCTTGTGAAAATACCTTCTCTGCCCGCATGACTCGTATGCACAACGATGCCAATGTCCTTTGCCTGGGCGAGCGAGTCGTGGGTGCGGGATTGGCTTGTGATATGGTAGATCTGTTCACAGACACCGATTTTGAGGGCGGAAGACATACCCTGCGAGTCGGTATGCTTAATGATCTTGATAAATAATTTTGAAAGGATTTAATATGGCAAAGAGTAATGACAAGGCTGTAAATAAAATAGCGGGAATTCTCCGTGCCATTGCGGGAAAGCCCCATCCCAAGAATTTTACTAGCGCCATTATCGCGGCGGCGGGATCGTCAGTACGAATGGGAGGAGATACCACCAAGCAGTTCGTTTTGCTTGATGGAAAGCCCGTAATTGTGCATACTCTCTTGGCATTTGAAGCGGCTGAATGCATCCACGAGATCGTAGTTGTTGCCAAAGAGGACGAATGCTCTCTTTACGATGAAATCCGCGAAAAATATAATATTACCAAGCTTACCCGCGCAGTTCCCGGCGGCAAAACTCGTCAGGAGTCAACACGGATCGGCTCGGATGCCGTGGATAAGCGCGCAAAATTTGTTGCTATTGCTGACGGTGCGAGATGCCTTGTTACTCCGGAGGAAATCAACAAGGTCTGCCACGCGGCTTATCAGTGGCGTGCGGCGACTGCGGCTATCAAGGCAACTGATACCGTTAAGATAGCGGATAAATCCGGATTTATTGACTATACACCCGAGCGAAAGTACACTTGGCAAGCACAAACTCCTCAGGTTTTTGCTACCAACGCATACAGAGCCGCGGCTTATGCTTGTCGTGACGAGGGATTTGAGGCAACTGACGACAATCAGCTTGCTGAGCATATCCACATTCCCGTCAAGCTTGTTGAATGCTCAAAGGAAAATATCAAGATAACCGAGCCTTCGGATATCCCCTATGCCGAGCTTGTACTCAACCGCCGCAAATCAAAGGAGTAAGCCATGATTGAATATAGAATCGGACACGGTTATGACGTTCACCGCCTTGTTCCCAACCGCAAGCTTATCGTCGGCGGAGTGGATATTCCCTTTGACAGAGGCTTGCTCGGTCATTCGGATGCTGACGTACTGACACATGCGGTAATGGATGCTGTTATTGGCGCTCTTTCACTTGGTGATATCGGCAAACTGTTTCCCGATAACGACGAAAGCTACAAGGATGCTGACAGTATTTTACTTGCAAAGCAGGTCTGTGCCGTTATGAAGGAGCGCGGCTATAAGGTCGGAAATATTGATGCGACAGTTATAGCCCAAGCGCCTAAAATGTCACCGCATATCGAAAATATGCGAGGAAATATCGCAGATGCTTTTGATATCGATATTTCCAACGTCAGTGTTAAAGCCACTACTGAGGAAAAGCTGGGATTTACGGGAACGGGTGAAGGCATATCCGCTCACGCGGTGTGTATTCTCTTAACCGATAAATAAAAAGGGCGCGCTTGCGCACGCCCACAAGTATTTCGTATCGCCGTTTTGCTTTATCACTTCCCTGCTTTTTGACCCACTACGACGACAGAAATACGCTCTATACCACATAATATGACACAACTCGAAAAATTTACACAATTCTTTCAGGAAAGGTTGGTACGTTTATGATATACGTTGCTCCATCATTGCTTGCGGCAGATTTTTCCGATCTTAAGGGTGAAATATCCCGCATTGAAGCCGCAGGAGCAAATTACCTCCATCTTGACGTTATGGACGGTCATTTTGTTCCCAATATCAGCTTTGGCGCGGGCGTTATATCCTCAATAAGACGCTGCACCCAGCTATATTTCGACGTACATCTTATGATAAGCGACCCTATTCGCTACGTTGACGATTTTATCCGTGCGGGAGCGGACATAATTACCTTCCACTACGAAAGCGTGGACGATCCTATGGGAACACTGCGCGCCATCAAGGCGAAGGATATCCGCTGTGGAATTGCTATCTCTCCCAAAACTCCCGCAGAGGTTTTATATCCCTTTATCACAGAAGCGGATATGCTGCTTATTATGACGGTAGAGCCGGGATTTGGCGGTCAGTCGCTTATTCCCGAATGTCTTGATAAGGCTACCCTTCTGCGCAGACGTGCCAATAGCTTGGGTGTCAAGATTGACATTGAAGCCGACGGAGGAATAAACGCGGATAACGCGGGAAGTGTTATTGCGTCGGGGGTGAATATTCTCGTCGCAGGATCGTCTGTATTTAAGACCAAAAAGCCACGCACGGTTATTCAGAGTATGCGTGCGGCTGAAGAAATCCACCCCTTTATTGGCTGATAAACATAAAGCGGGGAGAAACTGTTTGAGCGAGTTTCTCCCCAAATTAGTAATATCAGAATGCGGTATCTATCTGGTCGGGATAGCGGATATCAATAAATTTAGTGTATCCGTCTGCCTCCAGCTTCTGCTTCTGGAAGCCTACGTTCTTGTTCATTTTCTGTACGAGAACTATCTTTCCCTCCTCACGGAGCTGACGGCACTTGTTCTGAACGGTGGCAACGTCGGCAGACTCGAAGGACTTTCCGTAAAGCACAGCGATCTTTTCGCGGCCGTCGGGAGCTTTAAAATTCTTTTCAAGCAATGCGCCTACGAGACGCTCGAAGCCAATAGAAAATCCGCAAGCGCAGGTAGGATTACCTGTAAAGTTGCCTATCATATTATCGTATCTGCCACCCCCTGCTATGGATGAACCCTTGAAATCATCGGATTTTATCTCAAAGATGGTACCGGTGTAGTAGGACATTCCGCGCACCAGCGTGGGATCAAAGGAAAGCTTGAATCTACCGTCAGACATGGTGGCTACGTTGTTGAAAATTTGACGAAGGTTGTCAGCAACTCCCTCCTCCATAGCATCACCAAATGCTTCCTCGGCATAGGTAAATCTGTCCTCGGCATTCATAAAGCCGTGGAAAAGATCCATGTAAGCGTTTACACATTCCTCGGCATACCCTGCTTCAAGCAGCTCGGCACGCACGCCGTCCTCGCCGATCTTGTCATATTTATCGAGGATGATGAACACACGGGAGTATTCCTCCTCTGCAAATCCGCTTTTCTTAGCCATACCCTTGAGCACGCGGCGGTCGTTGATCATAACGGTATTTCCGCTGACGCCTACGCTGTCAAGAAATAGCGAGGTGACGTAGATAAGCTCGCTTTCCGCGTTATTTGTGGGATCGCCGAGTATATCAATGTCACACTGAGTAAACTGACGGAATCTTCCCTTCTGCGGACGGTCAGCTCTCCAAACAGAGCCTACCTGCAAGGCCTTAAAGGGCATGGGGAGATTGCCGGCATTGTTTGCATAGTAGCGGGAAAGCGGAACGGTAAGGTCATAACGCATACCCGAGTCTGCAAGCTCGTCGGGATTTGTCAAGTCAGCCTCGCTCAGCTTTTCGCCTCTTTTGAGCACCTTGAAAATGAGCTTCTCATTCTCACCGCCCTGCTTGTTCGTGAGGTTTTCTATTCTTTCCATGCAGGGAGTTTCGATCTGCGTAAATCCAAACGAGGTATAGATATTTTTGAGTCTGCTTTGCAGATACTCGCGTATTTCCATTTCCGCAGGAAGAATATCGCGCATTCCCTTTACGGTTTCTTTAATAAACATTGATTTTGTCATCCTTTCAGATAATTCACTTTTTACCGTATTAGTATAACATACTTTTTTCAATTTTGCAATACCAACTTTGAATTTTTATCAATATATTACATAAAATCGGAGATTTTTATGAAGGGTTTAAAAACGTTTTTCGTGTGTACCGAGTGCGGTGCGCGCTCACCGAAGTGGATGGGAAAATGCCCTCACTGCGGAAAGTGGAATACTCTCGTCGAGGAGGTGGAATCCGATGAAGAAGCCCCCTCCTCCCGTAAACGCGCACATATTTCGCTCAGCGGTGGTGGTGACATTCACGCCGCCCACTTTACCGAGCTTAATGTTCCTGATTATATGCGCTCTGCAACGGGACTTGACGAGCTTGACCGCGTGCTTGGAGGCGGACTTGTACTTGGCTCTGTCGTGCTTCTTTCGGGCGAGCCCGGGATCGGTAAATCTACTCTGCTAATGCAGATATCCGATGCTCTCGGAGCTGACCGCCGCGTGCTTTACGTGTCTGGCGAGGAATCAGGCGGACAGCTCAAGCTTCGCGCAGAGCGGCTTGGCGTTTCGGGCAATCAGCTTTATATACTTACCGAAACAAATATTGAAAATATCCTTGCCGAGATCAACTCAACAAAGCCCGAGGTTGTGATAATCGACTCAATACAGACCATTTATTCGGATAGGATAAACTCTGCTCCCAGCAGTGTCACACAGGTGCGCGAATGCGCTCTGACCTTCATAAATAAGGCAAAATCCGAGGGTATCTCCATGATCCTCGTAGGTCACGTCAACAAGGAGGGCGGAATTGCGGGTCCGAAGGTGCTGGAGCATATGGTGGACGCAGTTCTTTATTTCGAAGGCGAGCGTCAGCAGGCGTACCGCATTATCCGTGCCGTCAAAAACCGCTACGGCTCAACTAATGAGATAGGCGTTTTCGAAATGACGGACAAGGGACTTGACGAGGTTCCAAATCCGTCTGAAATGCTGCTTTCGGGACGTCCAAAAAACATCTCCGGCAACTGTGCCTTGTGTACTATGGAGGGAACTCGCCCCATATTAGCAGAGGTGCAGGCACTTGTTACGCCTACTGTATTCCCCGCTCCCCGCCGTAACGGAAACGGAGTGGATTACAATCGCGTTTGCCTTATTCTCGCAGTGCTTGAAAAGCGGCTTGGACTCAAATTCTATCAGAATGACGTTTATCTTAACGTGGTTGGCGGGCTCAGTATCGACGAGCCTGCGGCGGATCTCGCAATAGCGACCGCACTCATTTCTTCATTGACTGATAAGATAATTCCCGATGACCTTATTATTATCGGAGAGCTTGGACTTGCGGGCGAATGCCGCGCGGTTTCAAATCCCGAGCTTCGCGTGCGCGAGGCGGCGCGGCTTGGCTTTACCAAGGCGATAATTCCCTTTAAGAATACCGAAAAACGACCGATAAAGGTAGACGGAATGAAAATTATTCCCGTGAGAGGTATTTACGAGGTTATAAACCATCTCAAAACCATTGAATAAACCAAAGGCTGTTGCTCGAGCAACAGCCTTTAAATTATGATCTTCCGTAGATATAATTGTAACGCTTGAATTTAGCCTTGTCGATCTCCTCAAGCTGCAACCTTGTGAGTCTGTATTCCCAGTTGCCGCTTGCGGTACCCGGGGTGTTCATTCGGGTGTCAGCGCCGTACAAAAGCAGGTCTTGAATGGGAAGGATAACAAGTCCCGCATGACTGCGAAGCATAGTCTGAATCAGAACGTCATAGCTTTCGCGGCTGTTCCAATCCGAGCCCTTGTAACCGCAATATTCAAGCATTTCGCGACGCTGCGATTCGCTCATTTCCCACACACTGCCAAGCAGAGTGTTATTGTCGTGAGTTCCGGTGTAAGCCACGCAATTTGCGTTGTAGTTATGAGGCAAATGAGGAGTTTCACGGTCACCCAGAAAAGCGAACTGGAATACTCTCATGCTGGGAAAACCGCTGTCGTCAACCAGCTTTTTGACGGCAGGAGTGATCTCTCCGAGATCCTCTGCGATAATCAAGCTGTCACTGCCGCGGGAACGTGCCACTCCCTTGATGGTATTTACAAAATCAAGTCCGGGACCCTCTAACCACTTGCCCTCGCGCGCAGTTTTTGCATCAGCGGGGATAGACCAATAAGACTCAAGTCCGCGGAAATGATCGATACGCACTCCGTCAAACATATCCAGCATATGCACTATTCTGTCGCACCACCAGCGGTATCCGTCGCCCTTCATATTGGTCCAATTATAAAGCGGATTACCCCATAACTGACCGTCCTCGGCAAAGTAATCGGGCGGGCAGCCTGCAAGGCTGTTCATGTTGCCCTCGCCGTCAAGGTCAAAAATTCCGCTTTTGAGATTTGCCCAGACGTCAGCCGAGTCGTAGGAAACGTAAATCGGTATGTCGCCGATTATTTTGATTCCCTTGGAATTTGCATATCCGCGTATCCTTTTCCATTGTGCAAAGAAATGATACTGAATGAACTGCCATGCAAAAAGCTCATCACCATCAACGGCATCCGACGTCCATTCGCGCCACGGCTTATTGTTGTTCGCAGCGCGTCGAGCCATAAATTCGCAGAACTCCGCGATATATTTATCGTTGGAAATAAAGCCGAGTATCTCGCGTCGCTCGTTGTCGGAAGCACGCTTTGACGCTGTACGCAACAGCTCTATTCGCGTGCTTCCAAGCTTCGTATACTCGCAAACGTAGGGTGTATCCTGCCTTGCTGATTTTAACTCCTCCGCAGTCAGATGTCCGCTGTTGGCAAGCTGGCGCAGATCCACGAAATACGGATTTCCGCCAAATGCCGAGTAGGATTTGTAAGGCGAATTACATTCATCTGCCATACAAAGCGGCAATATCTGCCAGTAGGTAAAGCCGCTGTCAGCAAGAAAATCCACAAATTCAAGTGCTTCCTTACCAAAACAGCCTATCGAATCGCTCCCCCAAAGGGAGGAAATGTGCATAAGAACTCCGCTTGCTCTCTTCATAAAAACTCCGTATCTGTATTAAAATCAGTGTGCCTCAAACCAGTTTTCACCGATATGGGCTTCAACGTCCAGCGGAACGTTGCATTTGACGGCACTCTCCATTTCGCTCTTAAGAATAGCCAATGCCGAGTCTGCAGCCTCGCGGTCAGCCTCGATTATCAGCTCGTCGTGTACTTGAAGAATCAGCTTTGCCTTAATACCGCTGTCCTTCAGCTTTTTGTGAATGCGAACCATTGCGATCTTCATAATATCCGCCGCCGTTCCCTGAATGGGACTGTTCATTGCCACGCGCTCGCCGAATTTTTGAAGCATTTTCTTGGAATTTGAAAGCTCGGGAATATATCTGCGTCTGCCAAGCAAGGTAGTAACGTAACCGTTGTCGTAGGCACTCTTGATTATATCTTTCAAGTATTTGTCGATATCGGGATAGCTTCCGAGATATCTCGCAATGTACGCCTTCGCCTCGGCGACGGGAATGTGCAGATCCTGGGAGAGCGAATACTCGCCCATGCCGTACATTATTCCGAAGTTGACAGCCTTGGCGCGCTTACGCAGGTCAATGGTAACGTCATCCTTATCTACTCCGAATATGCGCATGGCAGTGGAGGTGTGAATATCCGTTCCCGATACAAACGCCTCACGCATAGCGTTGTCACCCGCGATCTCAGCAAGCAGACGAAGCTCGATCTGCGAATAGTCTGCATCAATGAGTACCTTCGATGAATCGGACGGAATAAAGAATTTGCGCATCTCGCGGCCAAGCTCGGTGCGGATAGGAATATTTTGGAGATTGGGCTCGGCAGAAGAAAGTCTGCCCGTAGCCGTTCCTGTTTGCTTGAAGGTGGTGTGGATTCTGCCGTTTTCATCCGCGACCTTCAAAAGTCCGTCAACGTAAGTGCTTTTAAGCTTTGTCAGCTGTCGGTAATCAAGAATATCCTCAATTATCGGGTGATATTTGCGTAATCTTTCAAGTACTTCGGCACTCGTGGAATACCCCGTCTTGGTTTTTTTGTCGGCAGGCAGCATCATCTCGTCGAAAAGTACCTCGCCGAGCTGCTTTGGCGAGTTGATATTGAACTCGCGACCTGCATAGGTGTATATTCTTTCCTCAAGCTGACTTGCAACCTCGTCAAGATAAACGCCGTACTCGTAGAGCTTAGCTCTGTCTATCTTGAAGCCCTCAAGCTCAATATCTGCAAGCACTGATGAAAGCGGCATTTCAATATCAAAGAAAACGTTGCTCTGCCGTGTTTCCTCCAACATATTACTCATTATCTCCCACATGCGGAAAATGTATACGGCGAGAGGGATATTTTCGCTTTGAGTTTCTTTAAGATAAGAGATTACGAGTCTGTCGGGAGCATAATTATCCATTCCCGAATTGATAACGTAAGCTGCCAGCATAACGTCGGCGTAAAATTCAAATCCGCTTATGCCGTAAGACACAAAAAGCTTGTAAAGGCTTTTCGCATCAAAGCACAGTGTCCTTACACCGCCTCGGCACAGAAATTGCGCAAGCGATGCGGTGTTATCATGCGTGTAATCATACAAGCGCTCACCGTTAAATATCAAAACGTGCAGGTGTCCGTCGCACTCTTTGGCATCAACGGAATACAAGCCGTCCGAAAGCTTTATGAGATCGTCAGAGCTGATAGTCTCAGCGGCACTGCAAGTACAGGCGCTGTCAGATGCTTTATTGGCATCAAAGGAGATTTCGGTAGCCTCGGCTACATCCTCAAGTCCAAAACGCTTGATGAATCCCGAAAATTCGTATTTCAAAAACAGACGGCGAAGCCCGATTTTTTCAGCACCGTGAAAAGCTATATCGGACAAGGATTTTTCCAGAGGAACTTCCCTGTATATACGTGCAAGCGTTTGTGAGGTGTACGCGCTTTCCCGTCCTCCCTCCAGCTTTGCACGGAGTGAAGGAGTATGCTTTGCGGTGGAAAGTGAAGCATAAATGCCGTCGAGCGACCCGTATTCGGAGATAAGCTTCAACGCAGTTTTTTCACCGATACCGCTAACACCGGGGATATTGTCCGAGCTGTCTCCCATCAGTGCCTTTACGTCAACGAAGGAGGATGACGGAACTCCGTACTTTTCAAGAAAAGCTGCCTCGTCCATATCCAAGGTGTCGCTGTTAGTTGCCAAAAGCACATGAACGCGAGGGCTGATAAGCTGAAGCGCGTCTTTATCACCTGTAAGAATATAAGCCGTGCACTCCTCCTCGGACTCCTCAGCCATGCGCGCAAGTGTTCCGAGAATATCGTCCGCCTCGTAGCCCTCAAGAGAGAGCGTATGCAGTCCCATTGCCTCTGCCAATACTTTTGACTCCGGCATCTGTGCAGCCAGCTCGTCGGGCATAGCGTGGCGTCCTGCCTTGTATTCGGCATACATTTTGTGTCTGAACGTAGGTGCTTTCAGGTCAAAAGCCACTGCGGCATAGTCGGGCTTTACGTTCTCGATCTGTCGATTTACAATATTTACAAATCCGTAAAGCGCGTTTGTGGGAAATCCGTCCTTCGTGGTGAGCGGACGAACACCGTAAAACGAGCGGTTTATTATACTGTTTCCGTCAATGCAAAGCAGTTTTTTCATATAACATCCTTTCGGCAGTCGGTAAAATCTATATAGGAATAGTATACCACGGAAACACGTGTTTTGTCAACCGAAAAAGAAAATTTATGCTCATAAAAACAGAAGCGGCGCGGATAGCTCCGCGCCGCTTGAATAAATAACGGATTAAACGATTCCCTGCGCCTTCATAGCCTGTGCAACCTTTTCAAATCCGGCGATATTAGCGCCTGCTACAAGGTCACCGTCAAAGCCATACTTCTTAGCTGCTTCATAGGAATTCTTGAATATGTTGGTCATGATCTGCTTGAGCTTTGCGTCAACCTCTTCGGCTGTCCAAGAGTAGCGCATGGAGTTCTGGCTCATTTCCAGACCCGAAACAGCTACGCCGCCTGCGTTGACTGCCTTGGAGGGTGCGATAATAACACCGTTAGCCTTGAGGTATGCCATAGCCTCGTTAGTCGTAGGCATGTTGGAAACCTCAACGTAGTACTTGATACCGTTAGCAACGATCATCTCAGCCTCAGCCATGCCTACCTCGTTCTGAGTAGCGCAAGGCATCAGAATGTCAGCCTTAACGCCCCAAGGCTTCTGACCCGCAAAGTACTGAACGCCGAACTTATCAGCATAGTCCTTAACCTTATCTCTGCCCGATGCGCGCATTTCAAGCATGAACTTGATCTTCTCGTCGGTGCAGATACCGTCGGGATCGTAAACGTAACCGTCAGGACCGGAAATTGTAACTACCTTGCCGCCAAGCTCGGTCGCCTTCTTTACAGTACCCCAAGCAACGTTACCGAAGCCGGAGATAGCGAAGGTCTTGCCCTTAATTGTGTCACCGAAGGATTTGAGCATCTCATCGGTGTAATATACCGCGCCAAAGCCGGTAGCCTCGGGACGGATAAGCGAGCCGCCGAAGGAAAGACCCTTACCGGTGAGGACGCCCTCGTAACGGTTTACAAGACGCTTATACTGACCGTATAGATAGCCTACCTCTCTTGCTCCTACGCCAATGTCACCCGCAGGAACATCGGTGTCGGGTCCGATATGGCGGTAAAGCTCGGTCATAAAGCTCTGACAGAAAGCCATGATCTCTCTGTCGGACTTTCCTCTGGGGTCAAAGTCGGAGCCGCCCTTGCCGCCGCCCATGGGAAGACCAGTCAGAGAGTTCTTAAAGGTCTGCTCAAAGCCGAGGAACTTGATAATGCTCAAGTTTACGGAAGGATGGAAACGCAGACCGCCCTTGTAAGGACCGATAGCGCTGTTAAACTGTACTCTGTAACCGTTATTTACTTGAACCTGACCGTTATCGTCAACCCACGGAACACGGAACATTACCTGACGCTCGGGGGTGGTGAGTCGCTCAAGCAGTGCCTCTTTGCGGTACTCAGCCTCGTTAGCCTCAATTACGGGACGGAGGGACTCAAGAACCTCCTCAACGGTCTGGTGGAATTCAGCCTGCTCGGGATTTTGCTTTTTAACCCGTTCAATGACTTCATCAACGTAGGACATAGGTTTATCTCCTTTATGTAAAAAACTTACCGACCTTCGCCGGCGGCGACGGCGCACATCGGCGTCAGTCGCTGTATGCAGTATATTATACACTATTCTTTTTCATTTTGCAAGTGCTTTTTCAAAAATTTTGCAAGTTTTTTGATAAAAAATCTCAGATATTTTCTTTTAGAGGCGAAAAAACGCCGATAGATCTCTCAAAAAGCCGTTTGTAGTGAAATTCTGAAATTGAAATCCACCAAAATTATGCTGTTGCATTACAACGTAAAAAAATCTCTCGCATTTTCGATAAATTTTAAAAAAACACTTTACCGGCTGAAGCTTTTGTGTTATAATATACGGTGAGAAACTTTTAGAAAGGCGCAAAACAAAATGAAAGATCCTTGTGCAGCTCTTGCTCCCGCGATAACGGTCAGCTTGCCGTCCTCTTCGGCGAGGAGCTATAATATATACATAAAAAACGGATTACTTCCAAAAGTCGGCGAGCTTGTGCGTTCCGTTTTACCGTCAAAAAAAGCGTATGTTTTGAGCGACGACACTGTTTTCGGACTTTACGGCGAGACCGTCCGCAATTCTCTCGCTGAGTCAGGCTTTGAGGTGTATGAATGTGTTGTCCCCCACGGTGAGGCTTCAAAGACTGCCGAAAATCTCATCCTTTTCTTAAATAGATTGGCTCACGACCGCATTACTCGCTCGGATTGTGTTATCGCACTCGGTGGCGGCGTGATCGGTGACCTTGCAGGATTTGCGGCGGCTGTATACCTGCGCGGTATTCCCTTCGTTCAAATTCCCACTACCCTGCTTGCCATGGTCGATTCATCCGTAGGGGGAAAGACCGCAGTTGACCTTGACGAGGGTAAGAATCTGGCAGGGGCTTTCTGGCAGCCTTCCCTCGTTATCTGCGACCCAGACGTGCTTGCTACTCTTCCTGCCGATACCTTTTCGGACGGATGCGCGGAGGTCATCAAATATTCAATGATCAGCGACCGCGCGCTATTTGATAAGCTTCACTCTCCTATTTCTTCGCAGGTGAACGACGTTATCCGTATGTGTATTGCAGACAAGCAAGCGCTGGTTGAAGCAGATGAAACCGACAAGGGTGTGCGTCAGCTTCTCAATCTCGGTCACACCGTAGGGCACGCTATTGAGGCTTGCTCGGATTATACAATATCACATGGAAGCGCAGTAGCTATCGGCATGGTTATAATTACCCGCGCTGCGGAGAAAAAGAATATATGCCCCAAGGGAACATTGACTGCACTTATCAATTTGCTTGAAGCTTACAGGCTTCCCACAAAATGTGATTTTTCCGCCGACGCACTCTTTGCCGTTGCGACGGCTGATAAAAAGCGCGACGGCGATCATATCAATCTCGTAGTCCCCTACGGCATTTCGGATTCACGGCTTTTGAAAGTTCCCGCAACAGAGGTGCTTGAATTTATAAAGCTCGGACTTGGTGAGGGCTGATGAGATATTTTGATCATTTAACTCCCGCTAACCGTTGGGACGCTTGTGCGGATTTCCCTGTGGAATTTCTTACTGCGGCACGTATTATTTCGGAGTATGTTGCCGAGGATGATAAGCTTCTTGACCTTGAAGGTGACGTTGGTAGATTTGCTATGTACTTTGCGGATATGGGCTGTAACGTAACGCTTGCCGACAGCTCTGTCGCCGCAACCGAGTTTGCAAAATTCAAGGCGGAATCTGCATCAACTAAGCTTTCTGCGGTCGCGGGCAATATTCGCGCCGTGGACGGTAAATTCAATACGGTTATCGCACGCTTTGGCATGGGCGATCTCTCCACGCTTTTAGCTTCGGTAAGTGAAAAGCTGGAGTCTGACGGCACTCTCATCCTATGGGTTATGAGTCAAGCATACGATATGCAAAAGCTGCTGGATATATGCCCAAAGGACTTGCCAACGGAGCTTATTCCAACCGATACGGCGGCTTTGTTTGTTGACTGTAAAACAGTTTCCGATATTTTAACCGAAAACGGTTTTGCGGTTATGAGAAAATTTTCACCGTCCGGTGCTCTACCGCACACTGACAGAGCCTTGATAAATTGCTCCGACGAGGCTTTTGTAAGACTTATGAACCTGTCAATGGCGGCATGTGAAAGCCCACAGATAGTCGAAGCCTCCTCTTGCGTTGTGTTTATCTGTCGCAAGCAAAACTAATTCTTAAAGGAACAGCTATGAACCTAACCATTATTCCCTCAGCACTCGGTGGCAACGTGCGTATTCCAACGTCAAAGTCGGAGGCGCACAGGCTGCTAATTGCCGCCGCGCTTTCGGCACTTTACAATAATGATTTGAGTCCTCGCACGCTATTTGTGGAGTGTACAGATACCAACGAGGACATTGATGCTACCGCACGCTGTCTTTGCGGTCTGGGCGCGGATATTCAAAGAAGCGGCAACGGCTTTTTCGTCACGCCGATAACGCAGGATTCACTTAAAGACGTTAAAGTCGATACGGTTATTGATTGCGGTGAATCCGGTTCTACCCTGCGCTTCATACTTCCCATAATTCCCGCGCTTAAGCTGAGAGTAAGGATAAAAATGCATGGCAGACTTCCCCAAAGACCGCTCTCCCCGCTTTACGAGGAGCTTGTAGCTCACGGTGCGGAGCTGTCCGAGCAAGGATCAGATCCGCTGTGTGTCGGAGGCGTTCTTGATTTGGGAACGAATGAATTTTCCATTCGCGGCGACGTGTCCTCACAGTTTGTAAGCGGTCTGCTATTTGCGCTTCCGCTGCTTGGGGACGTGAAAACGCTTACCGTTACGGGACAGGCAGAGTCCGTGCCGTACATTTATATGACACTTGATGCAATATCAAAATTCACTGATAGAATTCACGGTCAGCTACCTACGTTTAGTATATCCGAAAGCGGCTCTGCAAATCACAGTGCGCTCACGGCAGGCGGCGATTGGTCGGGTGTGGCATTTTGGCTCGCGGCGGGTGTTATTGGCAAAAGACCTATAACCGTCAGCGGTGTTGACCTCAACACACGGCAGGGTGATTCTAAAATAATTGATGTTCTCCGTTCATTCGGAGGTAAGATAGAAGCCTCGGACGACAGTGTTACAGCATATCCGTCCAAGCTTCACGGTGCGAGCGTTGATGCGACGCAGATACCCGACCTCGTGCCTATCGTGGCAACCGTTGCCTCGGTAGCGGACGGTAAAACCGAGATTTACGGTGCGGCACGGCTTCGCCTGAAGGAAAGCGACAGGCTTGAGAGCATCACTTGTATGCTCTCTGGCTTGGGCGCAGATATCGTTCAGCTTGACGACGGACTTGTAATAAACGGCAAAAAATATCTTGACGGCGGCACTGTTGATTCGTTCTCCGACCATAGAATAGCTATGAGTGCGGGAATTGCGGCTACCGTTTGTAAATCGCCCGTAACCGTTTTGAAAGCTCAGTGCGTTGCAAAATCCTATCCCGCGTTCTGGGACGACTACAAATCTCTTGGAGGAGCTTTTGAAAATGAGTAACGTCTACGGAAATAACATAAAATTAAAAATTTTCGGCGGCTCGCACGACGAGATCATTGGAATGACCCTTGACGGCTTCCCTGCGGGCGTTACTATTTCCGCCGAGCGTCTGCAAGCTTTCATGAACCGCCGCGCTCCGGGTAATAACGCTTGGTCTACAAAGCGCAAGGAGCCTGACGTACCCGAATTCATTTCGGGTGTTGACGTTAAAAGCGAAGATGGACAAGTCGTCTACTCCACAAACGGCGACACTGTAAAGGCTGTGATCCGTAATACTAATCAGCACTCCTCTGACTATTCCTCGCTTGCAAGTATCCCACGCCCCTCCCACGCCGATTTTGCTGCGAGAATGAAGTTTGGCGAATCTGTCGATCTGCGCGGCGGCGGAAAATATTCGGGCAGACTTACCGCACCTCTTTGTATTGCGGGAGCGCTTTGCCTTGCATATCTTGAAAGGCACGGCATCACCGTCGGTGCGCACATTTATCAGATCGGTGGCGTCAAAGATAAAGGCTACGATCCCGTTTCGGTTGATGCCGATACGCTTATCCGCACATCATTACTTGAATTCCCCGTTATAGACGCTGATATGGAAGTCGAAATGAAAAAGCGCATCGAGGACGCTCGCAAGGCGCTGGATTCTATCGGGGGCATTGTTGAATGTGCTGTCGTTGGTTTGCCCGTTGGCATCGGCGACCACCCCTTTGACGGACTTGAAGGGCGTATTTCTTCCATTGTTTTCAGTATCCCCGCCGTCAAGGCTATTGAATTTGGCGATGGCTTTGCCGTTGCGGAAAGATGCGGCAGTCAGAATAACGATGCTTACGTTACAGACGGAAAGCGTGTACTTACCTCCACAAATCGCGCGGGCGGAATTATCGGAGGCATGAGTAGCGGTATGCCGCTTATTTTCCGCGCGGCGATAAAGCCTACCCCTTCAATTTCCGTGCCGCAGAATAGCGTTGATCTTAATTCTATGCAGAACGTCAAGCTCGTCATTAAGGGCAGACACGACCCCTGCATAGTTCCCCGTGCCGTTCCGATTTTTGAAGCGGCGGCGGCTCTGGCTATCCTTGACGCACTGCTTGATTAAATTTACAAAGGAATTATTATGAGCAATTATCTGTACTCCGATTTCGTTTTTCTTACAGCCGTGTGCAAAAAGAAAAATCAGAAGCTGTCCGATATATTTACTGCCGCATCATCTGCTCTGCAGTTTCCATTGACAAAAAGCCAGCTTCTGCACGCGCTTGACATTTTGCGCGCGGGCGGTTATATCTCATTTAACGGTAACACAGCCGTGGCGGAGCTTTTGATTTCAGCTACCGAAAAGGGTTATAATGCTACAAGAACAGGCTTTTTCGCTATGCTCTCCTCACGCGCACGTGCAGCAGAGCTTTTGAAATTAGAGCAGGCCTTTTGCTTGAATACTGAAACTGCTGACTCATCTGACGTTTCCATCACGGACGACGAATATGTTGCTATAAATCGCAGGCTGTACGCCGATTATTCCGTATCTGTCCCCTTTGTTGAAGCCTTCCTGCGTGACGGCATGCTTGCTTTCAGCTTCCGCTCGTCGGGGTGCGGCTATTCTCCAATGGGTAGCGGAGATAGCGAGCTGACAGCCGATGATGACGACGAAATACCCAAGGACAGCCTTGATGTTGTTTGCAACGGCGAAAAATATGCCGACGGATTGCTGGCGGCTACCGCTGATTTCCTGCTTGTTTCCTCAAAGGTGCGAAAATTTGCCCTTGAAGATAACGGCGGAGTTTATCTGTTTTCACTGTCATACGTAAAGGACGGCGCAAGGCTTACTGCGGCAAAGATTCTATACAACAAGCAAAGATTCATCGGCAAGCGCGACAGCGCCCTGGATTACGCACAATGCGGTGAGAACATTCTGGACATCACCATTACACCTGCACTTCTTTCCTCTGCCGTACTTCGCGCGTACTCCTCCGTCCCCTCAATCTTGACGGAAAATATGTTGAATATGATGACAGATTTGAGAGCTGCTGGTGTCTGACATCTGCACGAAAGGAAGCTTAAAATGAAATGCGGACTTATCGGAGAGAGGCTGTCTCACAGCTATTCTCCTGAAATACATAAAGAGCTTGCGGGTGATATTTATACCTACGGGCTTTATCCCATCCCGCCGGAATCACTCGGAAAATTCGTATCCTCTCGGCAGCTTGACGCCATGAATGTCACTATCCCGTACAAAAAGGCTATCATTCCCTATCTTGATGACGTATCAGAGCGCGCCTTGCGTATCGGTGCGGTAAATACGGTTTTTACCGACGCTCAAGGCAGATTGCACGGCGACAATACCGATTATTACGGATTTATGAAGGCAGTTGAGCGGCTCGGTGTGGACGTGCGCGGAAAAAAGTCGCTTGTGCTTGGCTCAGGTGGAGCTTCGCTTACGGCGCAAGCGGTGCTATCTGACCTTGGCGCTCATGTGGTCGTGATCTCCCGAAATAGCGAGGATAATTATTCCAACGTCTACACAAAGCACGCGGACGCAGAGCTTATAATCAACTGTACTCCCGTGGGAATGTACCCGAATAATGGCGTGTCCCCCGTTGAGCTTGAACGCTTTTCTGCAGTTCGGGGGGTGATGGATATGATCTACAATCCGTCCAAAACCAAGCTTATATACGATGCCGAAAAATTTAATATACCAGCCCTTAACGGACTTTATATGCTCGTTGCGCAAGCCGCGGCGGCAAGTGAAATATTCCTTGGCGGTGTACGAAAATTTACTGATGCCGATATAGAACGGATAGAACGTAAAATACGTCGCTCGTCCGAAAATATCATTCTTGTCGGAATGCCTGGCTCCGGGAAAACCACGGTCGGCGAGATGCTTTCCAAAAGGCTGTCGCGCGAGTTTATCGACACCGACGAAATGATAGTTCGGCGCGCGGGTATGGATATCCCAACGATATTCGAAAAATACGGCGAGGAAGAATTCCGCCTTATTGAGGAAGCCGCTTGTGCTGACGTCGGAAAAATGAGCGGCAAGATAATCTCTACAGGTGGGGGTGCAGTGACACGTCCCGCCAATCGGTACAGCCTGCGACAGAATTCCATCGTTGTGTTTATTGAACGCGAGCTGTCACTGTTACCTACCAGCGGCAGACCCTTGTCCGAAAAGTCAAGGCTTACAGAGATGCTTGATACAAGATTCCCCCTGTATCTTGATTTTTCTGACGTAAGAGTTAAAAACGACTCTGCCCCCGAGGACACGGCGGACAAAATTTTACAAATTCTTGATGATGCTTACAGCAGCGAGGTATAAATGAAAATTCTTGTTATAAACGGACCAAATATTAATATGCTCGGAATTCGCGAGCCTGCAATCTACGGTGCTTCCACTTATGCCGATCTTGTTGCTATGATACAGGAATATTGCGCATCCGCCGATATTGAGTGCGAGCTTTTTCAGTCCAATCACGAGGGAGATATCGTGGATAAGATTCAGGACGCTTACGGAAAATTTGACGGTATTGTTATAAACCCCGCCGCTTACACTCACACAAGCGTTGCGATACTGGACGCACTCAAGTCCGTGGCAATACCCACTGTTGAGGTGCATATCTCAAGGGTTAGCGAGCGAGAGAACTTCAGACAGACATCCTACGTTTCCTATTATGCAGCAAAGACTTATCAGGGACTTGGCTTTGACGGTTATATCAAGGCTATCGAGTATTTGCGGGATCAGCTGGCATAATTTTGTGCCTCTGTGATGTCGCATTTGCACTTGACAAAGCTTATTAAATTTGTTATACTGAAAAGGTATACGTGAGAAGGAGGGATTAGCCGTGGCTGACAGCACTTTAAATATTGTCGGTAATGCCGAGCTGTTGGCTCGCATACGCCGCGACGTTATGTCCAATACCCTTTCTCACGCTTACATTATTGAAGGCCGCAAAGGTAGCGGAAAGCACACCATGGCAAAGCATATAGCACTTGCTCTCGCTTGCCGTTATTCTCCAAAAAATCTTTCCTCTCATAACCGTTCCGAGATAAGTATGTTCGATATGTTTGAGGATGAGCCGCCGACCGCGACTGCCGACAGACCTCCCTGTTGCTTTGAGGGTAACGTCGAGCTTTGTACCTCATGCCGTAAGCTGCTTGAGGGTAAATGCCCAGATCTGCACGTTATCGGTCGCGACGGAAAAGCTACGATAGGTGTTGAAGCTATAAGAAAACTGCGTTCAAGCGTTCATCTTGCGCCAATTGATATGGAAACCAAGATATATGTCATTGAGGATGCCGAGGCTATGACGGTTCAAGCGCAAAACGCCTTGCTCCTTACTTTGGAGGAGCCACCTCCTTACGTTTTGTTTTTGCTTTTGTGCAACAATTCGGAGGCTTTGCTTGAAACCATAAAAAGCCGAGCGCCAACTCTGCGTACAGAAAATCTGTCCGATACACAGGTGGCTGAATATATTGTTGAGCATAGCAAGGACGTGCGTAATTTGCGCACCGCCTCCCCTGCTGAATTTGAAACTATCATTTTGAGTGCCGACGGATGTATTGGACGCGCGCTTGAGCTTACAGATACCAAGGAGCGGAAAAAAATATCCCAACGCCGCACCGTAGCGGACGATTTTATATCCCTGTGCCGCCACCGTGATTCCAAAATGCTCCCCGCACTTATTCCCGCCTTCGGCAATAAGCGCGACGAGGCGATTGAGATACTGCGTCTTATCTCTCTTGCCCTCCGCGATCTTTTGCTTGTTAAAAGGTGCGAGAGCGTCGTGCTGAAATATTATACCGACGCAAACATAGCCTTGGCTATTTCGGACGATATGACGTCGCAATTTATTCTGAATGTGTATAACGCCGTTGAAAACGCTGTAAATTCCTTTGAACGAAACGGCAATCTGCGCCTGACCTTGACGCGGATGTGTGTTGATGCAGAGCTGTTGTAACGGCGAAATTTATATAGAAAGGTATGCTTAAAATGGCAAACGAGCAAAACAATAACCGAGAAAATCAGGCCGCCTCTCAAAAGGATGGTAGCAAAAAGTCTTTTTATCATAAAAGAAACCGTCGTTTCCGCAACCGTAATCGCAACGGAGGTGCTGATAAGTCGGCAAACGCGAATCAAGCAACTCAGAACGCAGTGGTGAAGGAGCAGTCTGCAGCCCCTGCTGGCGAAAGTAAAATATCGGCTGGTCGTCCTGCGCGTGCGCAAAATACTACACCACGCCCTATCGATATGCCGGATATGGATAATATTCTGGTGGATGATATGCCTGCGCTTGACTACAGTGATTCTGTGGGTGATGAGCTTGACAGGATCATAATGGCTGAACAGGCATCCGAAAAATTCAAGCCCAATGTCATACCCGACGTTATCCCAAAAGGCAAGGCTGTAATTGTCGGTATCCGCTTCAATTCGGGCGGAAAGACCTACTATTTCGATCCCAAAAAGCTGAAATGCAAGGTCGGAAATTATGCAGTTGTGGAAACCGCACGCGGAATGGAATTTGGCGAGGTGTGCATATCTCCACGTCTTGTCGACGAGTCACTGCTTGTATCCCCTCTCCGTCCGGTAGTCAGAATTGCAACTGACGACGATATTCGGCACAATAAGGAGAATATTCTCAAAGAGGATGAGGCTTTCAAGGTGTGCGTGCAAAAGATATTGGCTCACGGACTTGATATGAAGCTTGTCCGCGCACAATATACCTTTGACAACAGCAAGCTCTTGTTCTATTTTACCTCTGCGGGACGTGTTGATTTCCGTGAGCTTGTTAAGGATCTTGCAGGCGTTTTCCACATCCGTATAGAGCTTCGCCAGATCGGTATACGTGACGAAGCGAGAATGCTTGGCGGACTTGGAACCTGCGGCAGACCGCTCTGTTGCTCCACCTTTCTCTCCGACTTCGGCCAAGTGTCCATGAAAATGGCTAAAGAGCAAAATCTCTCACTCAATTCTACCAAAATATCAGGCTGTTGCGGAAGACTTATGTGCTGTCTGCGCTACGAATATGACGTTTACGCCGAGGAGATAAGAAAATCTCCCGCGGTAGGCACTATCGTCAATACTCCCGACGGTCAGGGCGTGGTAACCGAGATATTCCCCCTTGCCGAGGAGGTAAAAGTCAGCCTTCGAGCAGAAAATGAAACTGCACCCAAGAGATATAAGCGTGATGACGTAACTCCGATTGGCGGCAAGGGGTATGCTCACGCCCATGATAATACCCAGCCCAAGGACAGCGATTGAGCTGTCGGTGTGCGTGTTAATAATTTGTTTACAGTATATTGATTAAATCCGTAGTGAAATTTACAAATTGCACTTGCATTTTTCTCGTTATATGATAAAATAGAAGCGTAGTCGTGATAAGCGACAGTTCGTATCATATACGGCAATCATTTTAATGGAGGTACTAACAATGGCATACAAGATCAGTGATGATTGCGTTTCCTGCGGTGCTTGTGCTGAGGCATGTCCTGTAAGCGCTATCTCCGAGGGCGACGGCAAGTACGAAATTGATGCTGACACCTGCATCGACTGCGGTTCTTGCGCAGACGCTTGCCCTGTTGATGCTCCCAAGGCTGACTGATAGCCCTGCGAGTTACATTTTCACAATGTAAGCCGTCGGTATTCCGCGGCATGGCAATTTGCCAACGGCTCCCGCTGATGATTTTCAGTTGGAGCCGTTTACATTTTGTGCCTTCATGCGGCACAACGGAGGTATGTATGTTATTTGACGACGAGAGATTTGACGAGGTCAATGAAAATATAAGGCTTATCCAAAAGAAAAACGGACTTACTTTTGGTACGGATGCGTACCTTCTGGCGGCATTTTTGCGTACGAAATCCAAGGAACGTGCTGTAGATCTCGGTAGCGGAACGGGTATTATTCCCCTTTTGTGCATGAGCCGCAGCAAGGCTTCTCATTTTTATGCGCTTGAGATACAGCGGTCGTTCGCAGACCTTATTTCAAGAAACGTGGAGCTTAACGGCTTTTCCGAGAAAATTACCCCGCTTTGTATCGACGTTCGTGCTATTACGTCGCAGGACGTTGGCGGCGAGGTTGGCATCGTTACTGCTAATCCCCCATATATGACGGTGAATTCGGGTGAGCGCAACTCGGCTGACGAAAAATATATCGCTCGCCACGAGGTAGCAGGCTCAATATTTGATTTCTGCGCGGCGGCAGGCAGATTGCTTAAATACGGCGGTAGATTTTACTGTGTATTCCGCCCGAACAGACTTGCCGATCTCTTTGCGGCATTACGCAGTGCAGAGCTTGAGCCCAAGCGTATGACTCTCGTTCATTCTAACGCTCTTTCCAAACCGTCTATGGTGCTTGTGGAAGCACAAAAGGGTGCGGGAGCAAGTATGACTATCACCCCCCCGCTGTGCTTGTCTCGCGTGGATGCTGACGGCAACGCGACTCAAACGCCGACTGCGGAGTGCGACTATATTTATCAGCACTGCGCATTTCCCGACAGCTTTTTGCTGTCAAACAAATCGAAATAAAAGGACAAACATGGATTATAAAAGACAGATACTCAGCTACGTCAGACGTGCTGTTGATGATTATAAAATGATACGGGAGGGCGACAAAATTGCCGTGGGAGTTTCTGCGGGCAAGGATTCGCTCACCCTGTTGTGCGCAATGGCGACGCTCAAACGCTTTTATCCCGTAAAATTTGAGCTTGAAGCCGTAACGGTTGACATGGGATTTGAGGGTGGAGCGGATTTTTCGGAGATCGCACGACTGTGCGCTGAGCTGGACGTTCCTTATACGGTTGTCCCATCCGATATTGCCAAGATAGTTTTTGACATAAGAAAAGAACCCAACCCCTGCTCGCTGTGCGCAAAGCTGCGCCGCGGCGCGCTCAATAACGCTGCCAAGGAGCGAGGATGTACTACCGTTGCTCTCGGACATCACTGGGATGATGCGGTAGAAACCTTTATGCTCAATCTGTTTTTTGAGGGTCGTATCGGCTGCTTCAGCCCCGTTACTTATCTGTCAAGAGTTGACCTAACAGTAATCAGACCTATGATCTATATGCCCGAAAAAACGGTCAGTGCCTTTGCAAGACAAGCCGAGCTGCCCGTCATCAAGTCATCCTGTCCTGCCGATAAGTCCACTGAACGCGAGCAAATAAAGGCACTTTTGCAGGAATATGAGCATAGAGATCCACGGTATCGCGGGCTTCGCAACCGTCTTTTTAACGCTATGCAAAAAGCCGAAATAGACGGCTTTAAGCTCCCCGACAGACGGCTTCCCGCTTTTTCAGATGCGGAAAACACACCTTCGGAAAGTCTTGATACAGAAAGTGAATTTTGATAATTAGGTGCTTTGTGTATTATATACAATATTTTAGCGAGCTAAAGCGACAATTTCGTCTTATTTTAATTGAAATTTTAGTTGACAACGGCGCTGGACAGTGATATAATTTAGTAAAGTAAAGCGCTAAAGCGGAGGGTGTTATATGAAAGTAAAAAACTATGTACAAAATGTGATTCCGGGTGGAACGCGCGATTTGATTTTTGAAGAAGCAATAGCCCCCCGCGTTCTTGGGAATTCTTTGATGGAGCTGTATTTGTCTACGGGCTTTAAGCCGGTGGAAACTCCCGTGACCGAATTTTACAACGTATTCGACCACGGTAAACGGGATATCAGCGAGGACAGTATTTTCAAATTCAACGATATGACGGGCAACGGCTCGGGCAGACTTGTAGCTCTCCGTCCCGATAACACGTCCCCTATGCTTCGCGTTGCAACATCCAAGCTGCGCGACGAGCAGTTTCCGCTCCTTCTTTGTTACAGTCAGCCCATCTTCCGTAATCACATTGCTTTTCACGCCAAGCGCGACGAGATACTGCAAAGCGGTGTTGAGATAATAGGCGGAGATAAAAAGGAGGGCGATCTGCGCGTAATGTTCACCGCACTGGAATCCTTGCGTGCCTGTACCGCACAAAACGGGTGTAATTTCAAGCTTGAGATAGGTCACGCTTCCCTTTTTGACGCTCTTTTGTCCGACTACGAGATAACCGAGAGCGAAAAGGAAAATCTGCGGGCGTATATATCGGCTAAAAACTCGGGCGGATACGCCTTTGAGCTTAATATGACCAACGAATATGCTACTCGACTTGCACGTATCCTTCCCCGTCTGTGCGGCGGCATTGAAACTATCGATAAGGCTCGCGCCCTTTCATCAAACAAAAAGGCAAGCGAGATTCTCGACTATCTTGAATCCGTCTATAATACCTTCTGCGAGGCGGGCTACGGTGATTATCTGATGTTTGATCTTGGTATGGTACAGAAGATAAATTACTATACGGGGCTCGTTTTCCGCGGCTACATCAGCGGTATTGGCGAGGCGGTGCTGTCGGGCGGCAGATATGACGATCTTGCTCGTGACTTCGGTTCTGAGGAATCGGCATGCGGCTTCGGTCTTAACGTAACCAGCGCCGCCGAGCTTACCGAGAAGCCTTTGCCCTATGTAAAGCCTTTGTCCTTCGCAAACGGTGCGGCGGACGTGATCCTTGCAAAACGGTTCGTTGAAAATAACTGCGGAGGTGGCAGAAAATGATAAAATTAGCTCTCACCAAAGGCAGAATTGAGCAAAAAGCTATTGATATTCTTGAAAATTGCGGTTACGACGTCTCCGAGCTTCGCGACAAGGGCCGTAAGCTTCTGTTCAACTGTCCTTACGTTGGCGCAGATACAGCCGCGGACGATTGCTTGCAGATCGTGCTTGCCAAGGCGGCGGACGTTATAACCTACGTTGAGCACGGTACGTGTGACGCTGGATTTGTGGGACGCGATACCATTATGGAAATGGGCGGCGATTTTTACGAGCTGCTTGACCTTGGATTTGGCAAATGCCGCTTTGCTCTTGCGGGAATTAAGGGCAAGGATTTCTATGCGGGCTACGGTCACAAGGTTATTGCCACCAAATACCCCAACGTTACCGCAAAGTATTTTGCATCCCGCGGTGTCGAATGTGAAATCATCAAGATTGAAGGCTCGGTTGAGCTTGCTCCCATACTCGGACTTTCCGACGGTATTATTGATATCGTTGAAACGGGTGCTACCCTCCGCGAAAACGGACTTGAGGTGTATGAGGATGTAGCTTCCATTTCGGCGCGTTGTATTGTTAATAATGCATCTCTCAAGCTTCAGAACGCCGAAATCAATACCTTCCTTGACCGCATTTCCGCGTATTTGAAAAACAAATGATACTACGAAAGGCTATTCCCATGAAAATATACAACACTTCCCGTGGCGAGGAAAAGGAGCTTTATGCCTTGCTTTCCTCACGCGCAAAAAACGTTTCTGACGACATAACCGTCAAGGTTCGCGAGGTAATTGACCGCGTGCGTAGGTACGGGGACGAGGCGCTTTTGGATTATTGCGAAAGGTTCGACGGAGTTCGTCTCGAAAGCCTTTACCTCGATCAAACCGAAATCGACACAGCCGCGTCAAAGCTTTCCCCAAAGCTATATGCAACTATGGAGCGCGCGGCGGCAAATATTCGTGCGTATCACGAAAAGCAGCTTTCAGACGGCTACGTTATGAAGCGCGGCGGTAAAACTCTGGGACGTATCGTGCGTCCCTTGAAGCGCGTTGGCGTGTACGTTCCCGGCGGAACTGCCGCATATCCTTCAACTGTACTTATGAACTGTATTCCCGCATCCGTGGCGGGTGTCGAAGAGATAATTCTCGTCACTCCCCCGAAGGCTGACGGACTTAATCCTGCCATCGCGGCGGCGGCAAAAATTGCAGGAGTGACAAAGGTTTTTACCATTGGCGGCGCGCAGGCTGTCGCGGCGTTGGCTTATGGAACTGAAACTGTCCCCGCAGTGGACAAGATCGTAGGTCCCGGAAATATGTTCGTTGCCGAGGCAAAGCGACAGGTTTTCGGAACGGTCGCCATTGATATGATTGCAGGACCTTCAGAGGTATGCTGCGTTGCGGATTCTACGGCTCGCGCAGATTATATTGCCGCTGACCTGCTCTCTCAGCTTGAGCATGACAGAGCTGCAAGCGCGGTGCTTATCACTCCCGATGCAAGCCTCATTTCAAGCGTTCAAAGAGAGCTTGAGCTTCAGCTTGCGTCGCTTCCCCGCCGTGAGATCGCCGAGGCTTCACTCGCTGATTATTCAGCCGCTATACTTGTCAGGGATATCGACGAAGCCTTTGAGGTCGCCAACACGGTTGCACCCGAGCATCTTGAAATAGTGACTGCCGATCCCTTCTCCGATCTTGAAAAGGTGGAAAACGCGGGCAGCATATTCCTTGGCGAATATTGTCCTGAGCCTATGGGAGATTATTTTGCGGGTACGAATCACGTGCTTCCCACCAACGGCACAGCAAGATTTTCCTCGCCGTTGTCGGTCGACGATTTCATCAAGAAAATGAGCTACCTTTCATACACGAAGGACGAATTTTTGAAGGACGCCGAGGACGTTATTGAATTTGCAGAGGTCGAAGGTCTTGGAGCGCACGCAAATTCGGTGCGCGTAAGACTGAAAAAATAATTTTTAAGTTTTTAAGGAAGTAACATGAGTTTTGTTTCAAAAAAAATGGAAGGCAAGGTTCCCTATGAGCCGAATTGCGGTAATTTCAAGCTTCGCCTTGATGCTAACGAAAGTCCCTTTCCTCTTGACGGCGGAGTAAGAAAAAGGTTTATCGAAGCGCTGAATGATACTGATTCTGCAATTTTTGCCTTGAACAGATATCCTGATCCGTCATCCTTCGAGCTTCGGTGCGCATTTGCAAGAAGATACGGCGTGCCCATAGAAAATACCGTGGCAGGTAACGGCTCGGACGAGCTGATAAGCATTATTATGACGTCCCTTATGGATAAGGGTGACACGCTTGCTGTGGCAAGTCCCGAATTTTCCATGTATGCCTTTTACGCTCAGCTTTCGGAAAATACCGTGTTTTACACCGAAAAGGATGAAAATTACAGCCTTGATTCTCTGCTTCCATTTGTAAAAGAAAATAATTGCCGCGCAGTGATATTTTCAAATCCCTGCAATCCCACGGGAATGGGATTTGAGCGTGAACAAGTGTTGGATTTTGTCCAAAATTGCCCCGCGCTTTGTATAGTCGACGAGGCGTACATGGATTTCTGGGATCAATCAATTCTTGATAGAGCAACGGATTTTGAAAATCTTATCGTTTTGCGCACACTCTCCAAGGCTTTCGGCGCGGCGGCTATCCGCGCTGGCTTTGCGGTAGGTCACAAGTCGCTTATAGATGCTCTTTCCGTTGCGCGCAGTCCCTATAACGTAAACAGCATGACACAGCTTTTGGGCAAGCTGGTGCTTGAAAACGAGTCGTCGAATAAAGGCGCATATCTCGCGGCACAAGCGCAAAAGCTTGCGACTGTATTGTCCGGACTGTTGCCCGATGCTACCTTCTATCCTACGCGCACTAATTTTGTTTACTTAAAAACCGAAAAAGCCAAAGCGATATTCGACTCGCTGATCGCAGACGGAATTGCGATACGGTATTTCCCTCCCTGCAATCTCCGCATAACAGCTTCTACCGACGAGGAGCATGATATGCTCTGTAAGTCCCTTGGAAATATCCTTAAATCTCTTTGATGGAAAGGAAACGCTATGAATAACAGAACTGCAAAAATCACCCGAAAAACAAACGAAACCAATATTACGCTAACTCTTTCAATTCTTGATCAAAATCAGCGCGGAGGATTTAACGGCACTACGGGTGTCGGATTTATGGATCACATGATGTCAGCCCTTTGTGTACACGGTCACTTGGATATAAAGCTTGAAATGACGGGTGACCTTCAGGTTGACGATCACCACAGCATTGAGGATCTCGGAATCGTGCTTGGCAGTGTATTCCTCAAGGCGGCGGGTGACCGCGCTTGTCTTGCTCGCTTCGGTCAGGCTTGTATCCCTATGGACGAAAGCCTTTCCCGCTGTGTGCTTGATATTTCGGGACGTCCCTACCTTGTATATAACGCTTCCTTCAACTATCAGTACGTTGGCGAGGTTGAGGGTGCGATGGAGACCACTATGTTCAAGGAATTTTTCTATGCATTTGCTATGAATGCGGGGGTTACCCTCCACATTGAAAATATGTACGGTGACAACGACCACCACAAGGTTGAATCTATGTTCAAGGCATTCGCACGCGCACTTTGTATGGCGGCACGTATAAATGATGGCGACGTGCTTTCCACTAAAGGAACGCTTGACGCATAACGGTGTAAAATGACACAGAACGGATTTGTTGCTATTATCGACTATGGAATGGGTAACCTCCACAGCGTCAAAAATGCTCTGGATCACCTTGGAATACCTTGCCGAGTATCTGACTCGCCCGAGGACATAAAAGCCGCTGACAGGCTTATTTTGCCGGGTGTGGGTGCTTTCCCCGACGCTATGGCGGCGCTTCAGAAAAGCGGACTTGACAAGCTTATTATAGAGCAGTGCCGTAGCGGCAAGCCGCTTCTCGGCATTTGCCTTGGCATGCAGCTTTTGTTCGAGGAAAGCCTTGAATTTGGCGTTACCCACGGACTTGGACTTATTGAGGGCAGAGTAGTTCCTATTGACGCGCACGGATTGAAAATACCGCATATCGGTTGGAATTCCCTTTCCATCAACAAAAATTGCCCCATTATTGCAAATTTGAACAACGACGCATACGTGTATTTCGTTCATTCCTTCCGTGCTGATACTGCTTCCGATAACGTGATTGCTTATACTCACTACGGCGAAGACATCCCTGCTATCGTCGGTAGCTGTGACCTTCCCGTGTACGGCGCGCAGTTCCATCCCGAAAAAAGTCACGATACGGGACTTTCCATAATTTCAGCCTTCTGCGCTCTTTGATTTTAATTTTGAAAGGTTATTCAAATGATTATTTTACCCGCAATCGATTTGCTCGGCGGCCGCTGTGTGCGGCTTGTCAAGGGCGAATATAATACTGCCGACAAGGTTGCCGAGGATGCGCTGCAAACTGCGCTATATTTTAAGTCCTGCGGTGCTGAGCAAATACACATGGTAGACCTTGACGGTGCAAAGGATGGTGCTACTTCGGCTCTTAACCGCCGTGCAGTCAGCGAAATAATTGACAAATCCGGGCTTATAGTAGAGCTTGGCGGCGGTCTTCGGAGCATGCGCGACCTTGACGAAGCGGCGGCTTGCGGAGTTCAGCGGCTTATTCTCGGCTCTGCCGCTACCGACCTGTCATTTCTGTCACGTGCTATTGACAAATACGGTGACAGAATTACCGTTGGTATTGATGCTAAAAACGGTTACATTGCAACGGCGGGCTGGATAAATTCTACCGACCTTTATTATATTGACTTTGCAAAAAGCGTTGTGTCGGCTGGTGCGTCGGGAATAATCTTTACCGATATCAGCCGCGACGGCACGCTGACAGGTCCAAATCTTGACATGCTCGCAGAGTTATCTGCTGCTGTACCGCAGTGCAAGATCACAGCAAGCGGAGGAATCCATATCCTTGACGATATCAAGGCGCTCTCCGATATGGAACTTTGGGGCGCCATATGCGGAAAGTCCATATACGCAGGCACGCTTGACTTGAAAACGGCTATCGACTACGCCGCAAACGGAGGGGCTTGACATGCTTGCAAAAAGAATTATTCCCTGCCTTGACGTTAAGGACGGCAGAGTCGTAAAGGGAGTTAATTTCGTTGATCTTCGTGATGCAGGTGATATCGTTGACAACGCAAGATACTATAACGCTCAAGGGGCGGATGAGGTGTGCTTTCTTGATATTACAGCAACTCACGAGGGACGAAAAACCTTTGCCACGCTTGTGGAAAAGGCTGCTTGTGAGCTGTTCGTTCCATTGACTGTAGGTGGCGGTATTTCCTCGGTTGAGGATTTTCGCACTCTCCTTTTGGCGGGCGCTGACAAGGTTGCCGTCAATTCGGCGGCAGTTGTAAATCCCAAGCTCATCTCGGATGCTGCTGAAAAATTCGGCTCACAATGCGTGGTTGCCGCCATTGACGCAAAGCGCGTTGGTTATGATGAGGACGGAAAAGGAATCTATCACGTTTTCGTTCACGGCGGACGTAAGGATACGGGTATTGATGCCATAAAATGGGCTTCAGAGCTTGAGGCGCGCGGTGCGGGCGAGATACTGCTTACAACCATGGACGCCGACGGCACGAGAAACGGTTTTGATAACGATATCACAGGCCGTGTGGCTCACGGCTTGAATATTCCCGTTATCGCTTCGGGAGGCGCGGGCAAGATGGAGCATTTTTACGACACATTTGAAGCGGGGGCTGATGCGGCACTTGCGGCTACCCTGTTCCATTATCGCGAAATGGAGATTCGTGAGCTTAAGGCATATCTTAAAAATCGCGGCGTGGAGGTGCGACTTTGATGAAGGACTATTTATTTTTGTTTGAAAAACAACAGCTTGTCCCCACAATAGTTCAGGACGACACGACGGGCAAGGTGCTAATGCTCGCTTACATGAACGCAGAGTCTTTCGGACTCACTCTTGAGAGCGGAAAATGCACCTTTTTCAGCCGTAGCCGAAACAAGCTTTGGTGTAAAGGAGAAACATCGGGACATTTTATGCTCGTTAAGCACATTTACTACGATTGTGATTGTGACACCTTACTTATAAAGGTGGACCCCGTTGGCCCCGCTTGCCACACGGGTAACGATACCTGCTTCTACCGCGAGTGGGAAATTTAATTTGGAGGTCACTATGGATAATAAAGATTCACTTACAAAAATGTACGAGGTTATCCTTGACAGAAAGGCTAACCCCGCTGAGGGCTCGTATACATGCTACCTGTTTGAAAAAGGACTTGATAAAATTCTCAAAAAGGTTGGCGAGGAGTGTGCGGAAACCATTATAGCAGCTAAAAACGACGGAGAAGGCTCACGCGAGGAGCTGTGCGGCGAGGTCTGTGACCTACTGTATCACGTGCTTGTAATGTGTGCGGAAAAAGGTCTTGATATCTCCGAGATACTCGCCGAAAATGACCGACGCGCCGAGAAGATCGGAAATTTAAAGCAGATGAAAACTGTTGATAGGAACACCTAATAAAAAAGCTGACTGTAAGTCAGCTTTTTTATTTTATACGTCCCGTCTGCCCTGCAGCGCGCGATAAAGGGTTACTTCGTCGGCATATTCAATATCCGTACCAACCGAAATACCGTATGCAAGGCGGGTGACCTTCACTCCGAGTGGACGCAAAAGTCGTGCAATATACATAGCAGTCGTTTCGCCTTCCACGTCAGCATTAGTTGCAACGATAACCTCACTTACCTCGTCCTTATCAATGCGGGCAAGAAGCTCTTTTATCTTGAGTTTATCAGGGGTAATACCGTTAAGTGGTGACAGAACACCGTGAAGCACGTGATAAACGCCCTTATATTCCCTCACCTTTTCCATAGCCATAACAGTCTTTGCATCAGAAACAACACACACAAGGCTATGGTCGCGCTCCTCGTCGTCACAGACACGGCAAATTTCCCTGTCGGTAAGATTCTGGCATATCGGGCAAAGGTGGATCTTGCGCTTGGCATCAATTATGGCATCGGCAAATTCCTCAACCTCCTCCTCGGTCAGCTCAAGCACCGAGAATGCCATACGCATAGCACTTTTTCTGCCCACTCCGCCAAGCTTTGCGAATTGCTCCGAAAGTCGGCTGAGCGACTCAATGTAGTCAGCCATATCAGAACATTCCCGGCATATTGAGTGCGCCGCTTATCTTGTCCATTTCAGCTTGATTGGTGGATTCCACCTTCTTGATAGCCTCGTTAACTCCCGCTACGAGTATGTCGGACAAGGTTTCGATATCGTCGGGATCAACTATCTCGGGAGAGATATCAATGGAGAGGATCTCCTTTTTTCCGTTGATCTTAACGCAAACAGCACCGCCGCCTGCCTTTATTTCATATTCCTTTTCCTCAAGCTCGGCCTGCTTAGCCGCCATATCCTCCTGCATCTTCTGTGCCTGACGGATAAGCGACTGCATATTCTGACCGCCGCCCATTCCCTTCGGTATATTTGCTCTCATTATGTTCTCCTTTGTGTTTATAGATTTAATTTTAAGCTTCGTCAGCCGCATCGAGTATCAGGTCAAGCAAGGTGTCATCACTTTGCGCAACACTTTGCGTTTCGATAACGATATCGGCTTGGGTTATCTGTTTTTGCAAGCAGAAGGACAATGCACCGCGTATGGCGTCGAGTCCCCCGTCGCGCTCCGCCATCATACGCTGGAAATCACCCTCGAATTTGATGACAATCCTTCCGTCGTCAGCAGTGAACGCCTTGGCAGTCTTAAAAAAGGATGCAGGCACGGGATGACCCTCGGCTATCCTTGAAACCACCTCATTCCACGCGCGTATCGGGCGCAAGGTTCTCGTTTTATCCGAAGCAGGCTCAACATTGGCGTTTGATTTATCAGCCGTGGCAACCGTCTGCATGATTTCGGGAGTGATGGCAGGCTCGGACATTTTTTCAGTCTCTACTGCTTTGGTTTCTTTTTTCGGCTTGGTCTGCGGTGCTGTGACGGCTCCCGAGGCAATAGCCTCCTCCAGTCGCGCAATTCGTGACAGGAGCGCCTGAGCCGATGTGTCAAGCACGGGATCGCACATTCGCACAAGTGTCATTTCAGCAACTATACGCTTGACAGCGTTGGCTTTTTGCATAGTGATAAGTGCCTCATCAAGCAGCTTACAGTGATATACGAGCGTTTCACGGGTAAAGCTCGCCGCACATGCTTCGAGCATTTGCGTTTCCGCGTCGGTAAGGTCAAGGTAGGTTGACGCGTTTTTTGTGGTCTTGACGACCAGCATATCGCGGTAAAGCGATATAAGCTCCTGCCAAAATATGGCGATATCCTTTGAGGAGCGCACCGTTTTGTCAATGACCTCAAACAAGGCGTCGAAGTCACGCTCGGCTACCGCCCCCGCTACCTTTATCATAGACTCTCTGCCCATTGAGCCGATGGTATCGTCAACAAGCTGAGGAGTGATAGGCATTCTGCTTCCTGCGCACAGCTCCAGCAAGGAGATCGCGTCTCGCATACCTCCCTGTGCCTGACGTGATATCAGTCGAGCGGCGTCGGCATCCAGGACGAGCCCCTCCTGCTCTGCAATATAAGCAAGTCGCGATGCAAGCACGTCGGTGGATATTCTGCGGAAATCGAACCGCTGACATCTCGAAATTATTGTCGCGGGCAATTTATGCAGCTCGGTGGTTGCGAGAATAAATACAACGTGCGCGGGAGGCTCTTCAAGCGTTTTTAGCAGTGCGTTGAAGGCACTGACGGACAGCATGTGTACCTCGTCGATTATATACACGCGATATTTGAGGTCGGAGGGTGCGTAAACTACCTCATCACGGATGTCGCGGATATCCTCAACGCCGTTATTCGAAGCTGCGTCCATTTCAAGCACATCCGTGGTCGTACCGCTCTCAATAGCTCGGCAAGCTGCGCATTTGCCGCAAGGATTGCCGTCCTTGGGATCAAGGCAATTTATCACACGGGACAGTATCTTTGCGCAAGTGGTCTTACCCGTACCGCGTGAGCCGCAGAACAGGTATGCGTGAGAAAACGTTCCGTTGATAGCCTCGTATTTAAGCACAGACGTGATATGATCCTGTCCGTACACGTCGTCAAAGGTTTCGGGACGCCATTTTCTGTATAATGCCTGATGCAAAATACTCCCTCCTCTCTATTGCAGTTAAAAACAGCAGTCGCTCTGCCGCAAAAGAAGACCATACACCGTAATCTCGAATGTCACTACCCCGCGATCTTTCCTCTACTTGCTCAAAGCAGGCACCCTCGCGGCACATCAGGTGTACCGTTTAATGCTGCTTGGTTCCCCACCTGACATGGTTCACGGCTCCCGATTGCGCAAGACCCGCTTATCAACACAAATAAAAGAACTCAATTCGGAAAAGCTCGACCCTCAAAAACGGGATCCACCCCTGCTGTAGCGGATTGCAGGTTCAAGGCTCCGCTGCTTCCCCGGCTGGTATGGCCTACTTTCACAGCAGAACGCTGCTGTTTTACTACTTATAGTATATCATAAAAAGCTGTGTTTGTATATAGCTGTTTTGATGATTTACAGGAATTTTACAAATGTGCCAAGCATCACGCAAGATGCTTTAGCATATTCATAAGATTTTCGCGACCGCGGCGGACAGCATCAATGCAATCCTCCGAGCCCTCAAACTCAATGGAGCAATATCCGTCATATCCTGCTCGGTGAATAATTGCAAGACACTTTGCAACGTCTACGTCACCTTCTCCAACGATAGCTCCCTTAAAGTAATTACATCCGCGCGTTTGACCGTAGCCCTCAAGACACTCTGTCGTCAAATACATATCCTTTGCGTGAACGTGAACAGCATACGGCGCGACACGTGATACAGCTGCAGTTGGGTTCTCGTCAGCGCAGACAAAATTGCCGACGTCAACGAGCAATCCGAAATTATCGTGAGCCACGGCATTGAAAAGCTGTTCAAGGCGATAGCTGTCCTGCGCTATGTAACCGTGGTTTTCAACGCAGGTCATAATTCCTCTTGGTGCGGCGTATTCAGTCACAGCACGAGCATTTGCGGCAATAGTAGGAAGCATAAGACCAAAGCTTCTAGAATTGCCTGATTTGCCCAAAGAATAACAGACATCATGTCGCATAACCGTGCAGCCGAGTACCTCGGCAATATCTACTTGACGGCAAAGGCGTTCCACCTCTTTGACGGAATCTTCGGTGTTATCGTGATAAAGACATGCACCAATAGTATAGGCGATTACCTTCACACCGTACTTATCCGCCTCAGCGCGAAGCCGACGAGCAATTTCAATCTGCTCATTATAATCAGCTCCCGGCATATCAAGAAACTCAATAGCCTCGAACCCAAGCCCCCGGGCTGTATGAACGGTATCAAAAAGTGTCATTTTCCCCGCAGAGATATGCTGCTGAAATGAATAAGAGCTTACGGATATGCGCATTTGCAAATCCTCCGTGAAAATCTTATTTATTAATGATTCCCTTGAGATGATCTATAGCGATCTGAATGTCAGCCGCAGGATCAGCGCCTACCTCACGCTCGATGGTAAGGAATCCGCGATAGCCGATATCCTCAAGTGCCTTGAGATATGCAGGGAAATCTACGCTACCAGTTCCGAGCGGAACCTCTTCAAAGTACTTAACACTCCAGAAGTCCTGAGGAACCGGATGAACCACCTGATAAATAAACTCGGGGTTGCCGCGGTTGAGCATAACGCCGTCCTTGGCGTGGGTATGTACGATGTAGTCCTTAAGATTGTGGACTGCGCCAACGGGATCGTCGCCTGTAACCATAACGAGGTTTGCGGGATCAAGGTTTACGCCGACACCGCGAGTTCCGCCGAGAGAATCAAGAAAAGCCTTGAGGGTTGCGGAGGTCTCGGGACCCGTTTCAACAGCGAAATGAGAGCCGATAGAGTCAGCATACTCGGCAAGAGTATAGCAAGCCTCCTGCATGATCTTATATCTGTCGTGGGTAGGATCCTCAGGTACTACTCCTATATGGGTAGTAACGATATCCGACTCCAGATCCTTCGCAAGATCAAGAATACGCTTGGACTTTTCGATAAGCTCAGGATTAAGCTCAGCATTACCGAAGCCGCGTCCAAGGTCGCCGCAAATAGCGGAAAAACGCAGACCTGAGTCCTTAACGAGCTTGAGCAGCTCGGTGCGCTTTTCGCCAACGAGATTTTCGGGAGCGTTCTCTCCCTTTGTGCAGTACATCTGGATTCCGTCAACTCCCATGGAAGCCGCTTTAAGAACTGCATCCTTTGTGGGTATAAGGAAAGAATCGAGAATTACACCGATAGGAAAATTATACATACCTTTCTCCTTTACATTAAGAAATTCAGTGACTACATTATACAGGATTTTGCTTGAAAAGTCAATAGATTTTCAAATATTCGCGTCAATCATTTTCAGTTTTTGGAGGCAGCAAGCTGTTTTTTCAGAAATTCTCCCGTGTAGGAGCATTCAATCTTAGCAATCTCCTCCGGAGTTCCGGTCGCAACCACCGTTCCGCCATTCACTCCGCCCTCGGGGCCGAGGTCAATGATGTGATCAGCGCACTTGATAACGTCAAGATTATGCTCAATAACAAGCACGGTATTACCGCCGTCGCACAAACGCTGCAAAACAGTCAAGAGTCGCGCAACGTCGTCGGTATGAAGTCCCGTCGTAGGCTCATCGAGAATATAGATGGTCTTACCCGTTCCGCGACGTGCGAGCTCGGTGGCGAGCTTGACTCTTTGCGCCTCTCCGCCCGAAAGAGTAGTAGACGACTGACCAATCTTAATATATCCAAGTCCGACGTCAAACAGTGTCTGAAGCTTGCGCTGTATCTTAGGAATTCCGTCAAAGAAGGAAAGTCCCTCCTCCACGGTCATATCCAATACGTCGAAAATATTTTTGCCCTTGTAATGCACGTCCAGCGTGTCACGGTTGTATCGCTTTCCGCGGCACACGTCGCAGGTGACGTAGACGTCGGGGAGAAAATGCATCTCTATCTTTTTAACTCCGTCTCCCTCGCAGGCTTCACATCGTCCGCCCTTGGTATTAAAGGAAAATCTGCCTGCGGTAAAGCCCTTTGCTTTTGCGTCCTTGGTCTGCGCAAACAGCTCGCGAATATCATTGAACAGTGACGTATAGGTCGCAGGATTGGAGCGAGGTGTGCGTCCAATGGGACTCTGGTCAATAGCTATCACCTTATCAAGATGCTCAATTCCCTCTACCTTGTCATGATCACCCGGATAAGTGGTGGCACGGTTAAGCTGTGCGGCAAGCACGGGATACACGATTCCGTTAACAAGGGAGGATTTTCCTGAGCCTGAAACACCCGTAACGCACACAAAGCATCCAAGCGGTATCTGAACATCGATATTTTTGAGATTATGCTCTCTTGCGCCGTGAACGGTCAAAAAATTTCCGTTACCCTCGCGCCGCTTTTCGGGAACAGCTATTTTCTTCCTGCCTGAAAGATACGCGCCCGTAATAGAGCCTTCACACTGCATTACCTCATTGGGAGTGCCTGCTGCTACCACATATCCTCCGTGTATCCCCGCACCAGGTCCGATATCCACAAGATAATCAGACTCCTGCATGGTTTCCTCATCATGCTCGACTACGATAACGGTATTTCCAAGGTCGCGTAGCTTTTTGAGGGTGGCAACAAGCTTCGAGTTATCGCGCTGATGCAGACCTATACTCGGCTCGTCAAGGATATACAAAACTCCCGTGAGCGACGAGCCTATTTGCGTTGCAAGACGTATTCTCTGCGCTTCGCCGCCCGAAAGCGAGCCTGCCTTACGAGCGAGTGTGAGATAGTCAAGTCCAACGCTGACAAGAAATCCGAGTCGCGCACGTATCTCCTTGACGATCTCCTTCGCGATAACCGCATCACTGCCTTCAAGGACAAGATTTTCTATGAAATTCAGTGCTTCCTTTATAGACAGATTGCAAAGCTCGTCAATGTTGATACCTCCAACGGTCACGGCAAGCGAATTTCTTGATAAACGCTTTCCGTGGCACTCAGGACATGACGCCTCTTCCACGAATTGCTCGTAGTAATCGCGATTCATTCCCTGAGCCATACGCTGCTCTATCATGGCAACAATGCCGTCAAAGGTGATCTTTTGTCTGTGAGCCTCGCCGCCGAAATAACGCACGATATCGTATTTTTCGTCGCCCGAGCCGTAGTAAAGCACGTCGAGGGCATCCTTGCTGAAGGTATTTACAGGCTGTGACATTTCAAAGCCGAATTTCTTACCAACCGCTTCAAAAAGCGGACCGTTCCAGCTTTCTCTCTCCAACGTCTTAAATCCGTTTACCTGAATAGCTCCCTGTCGCAGGGACATTTCGGGATGTGGAATGAGGCGGTTTACGGCAACTCGCTGCATATCGCCTATACCCGCGCACACGGGGCAAGCACCTGCCGGATTATTGAAGGAAAACATCCGCGGCTCAAGCTCTCCAAAGGATATTCCATGCTCCTCGCAGGCATAGCTCTGCGAGAAGGACATTTCCCTCTCCTCCTCGCCGTCGCGCGGCACTGTAACGATAAGCAGATGTCCCTCTGCCGCAGACAGGGCATTTTCAATCGAATCAGAGAGACGCGGGCGTATGCCATCGCGCATAACGAGTCGGTCAACGACTATCTCAATGCTGTGCTTTTTGTTTTTATCCAGCTTTATCTCCTCGGACAGATCAAAGATGCTTCCGTCAACACGCACGCGCACGTATCCCTTTTTCTTTGCGTCTGCAAGCACTTTTTCATGCATACCCTTCTGTGCACGCACAACGGGCGACAGCACCATGAAGCGCGTCCCCTCGGGAAGCGTCAGTATTTTGTCGATGATCTGGTCAACCGTCTGCTGGCGTATCTCCTTGCCGCATATCGGACAGTGCGCAACGCCCACGCGAGCGTAAAGCAAGCGCAGATAGTCATATATTTCGGTTACAGTACCTACGGTCGAGCGCGGGTTTTTGGAGGTGGTTTTCTGGTCGATAGCAATAGCGGGAGAAAGCCCGTCTATGGAATCGACGTCGGGCTTGTCAAGCTGACCGAGAAACATACGGGCGTAGGACGATAAGGATTCCACGAAGCGCCTGTGACCCTCGGCGTATATAGTATCAAACGCAAGCGAAGATTTTCCCGAGCCCGAAAGTCCCGTAAGGACAATCAGCTTTTCGCGCGGGATCTCTACGTCCAGATTTTTAAGGTTGTGAACTCGCGTTCCTTTGATGATAATGGAAGATTGCATAATATCCCCTTGATAACTTTAAAATCCGCAAGCTTTCTTTATGCTTTCAAGCTGCTTTGATGTAATCCGCTCAAAGTGGCGGGTGTTGACGCGACCGCTTTTCATAACGAAGTTAAGATCAGCATTCCTATAAGCGCGTTTTCCCGCAGTCACGGGTTGACCGTGCTTATCGCAAAGGTTGATTTCGGCTATTTCCTCAATGTGAAACAGCATAACCTCACCGTATTTATTCTTGCCTGCGTTGATAGCACCCTCGGACACCGTCATGCATGCGGTCAGCAGGACAGCCACGTCAAAAACGCAGAGACAAGCCACTACCGCAAGAATGGTTGAGAGTATTGAACCGACGACACCCGCCGACCAATTTTGCCATTCCATGACAAGCAGGACAAACACTAACCCAACAGCTACCATAAGCATGAAAAATGCGTTGAGCGCATCGGCAAGCCTTACGCGGACAACGGCAGGCTTTAAGTTGATTTCATTATTTTTCATATTAATCTCCATCCCGCCGCTCTGCGGCGGCACAAATGTCGTTTGAAATTCGACCGTGTCTTTGCGACAAATATGGGCCTCGTCCATATTAAGGTCGAATTTGGGCGTGAAACGGCAACATTGGGTTTCAGCTCTCTAATCTTTCACGCTATTTTCCGTTCTTAATTTTTGTATCTCGTCACGCAGATAAGCCGCTTTTTCAAATTCAAGGGTGCGTGCCGCCTCTTTCATCTCGCGCGTGAGCTTGTCAATAAGCTCGGCACGCTGTGCGGCGGAAAGCTTTTTCGGCTTTTCGGAGCGTTCACCCTTTCCCCGCTTGGCGGTCTTGGGCATACCGTCGTCATCCTTTGCGCCAATTCGTATAACGTCACGCACGTCCTTTTTGACAGTCGTAGGAGTGATGCCGTGTTTTTTATTATATGCGTCCTGTATCTCGCGACGGCGGGCGGTCTCGCTGATAGCTCCCTCCATTGAACGGGTTATACTATCGGCATACATGATGACAGTTCCGTTACTGTTACGTGCGGCGCGTCCGACAGTCTGAATAAGAGAACGCTCGGCGCGCAAAAAACCTTCTTTATCGGCGTCGAGTATAGCAACGAGGGACACCTCGGGTATGTCAAGCCCTTCGCGCAGAAGGTTGATTCCCACAAGCACGTCGAACACTCCAAGGCGCAGATCGCGCACAATCTCCATACGCTCCATGGTTTCTACGTTGTGGTGGATGTATCGGACCTTTACACCGTGACTGTCAAGGTAATCGGTCAGATCTTCAGCCATCTTTTTGGTAAGTGTTGTGACAAGAACTCGCTCACCGCGCTCGGCGCGCAAGCGTATCTCGCCCAAAAGATCGTCCACTTGCCCCTCAATGGGACGGACTTCAATTATTGGGTCAAGCAATCCCGTCGGACGAATTATCTGCTCCACCGTCTGCTGCGAATGCTCCTGCTCGTAGTCACCCGGAGTTGCGCTGACATATATCGCCTGATTGATCATTCCCTCAAATTCGGGAAAATACAGCGGTCTGTTATCGTAAGCCGAGGGCAAGCGGAAGCCGTAGTCTACAAGATTTTTCTTTCTTGCCGTGTCGCCGCCGCTCATTCCGCGCACCTGAGGAATGGTAACGTGGGACTCGTCTACAAACATCAAAAAATCGTCGGGAAAATAATTGAGAAGCGTGTACGGAGTCGCCCCCGGCTCACGTCCCGACAGAACGCGCGAATAGTTCTCGACACCTGGGCAGAAGCCTACCTCACGCAGCATTTCAAGGTCGTACTTGACGCGCTCTGCGATCCTCTGCGCTTCGATAAGCTTGTCCTCCGCGCGGAAATATTCGACTCGCTCGATCATTTCCTGCTCAATAGCTTTGAGTGCCTGCTCTTTTTTATCGTTTGATACCGCATAGTGAGTTGCGGGATATATAGCGGCGTAGCTGAGCAGTCGTATCAGCTCGCCCGTCACTATATTGATCTCGGAAAGTCTGTCTATCTCGTCGTCAAAAAACTCAATGCGGAGCGCGGTTTCGGACTCATTAGCGGGAATAATCTCTACCGTGTCCCCTCGTACTCGGAAGCAATCTCGCGCAAGACTCATATCGTTACGGTTATAGCTGTTAAATACCAGCTTTTTGATAAGCTCCTCTCGGCTCATCGGCATGCCCGGGCGAAGTGGAATAACCAGATTTTTATATTCCGACGGGTCACCAAGCGAGTAAATACATGACACCGAGGCAACTATAATTACGTCCCTGCGTTCGAAAAGTGCGGAGGTCGCACTGTGTCGTAAGCGGTCTATCTCGTCATTTATGAGCGCATCCTTTTCGATATACATATCCTTACCCGGGATATACGCCTCGGGCTGGTAGTAGTCGTAGTAGGAAACGAAATATTCCACCGCGTTTTCGGGGAAAAACTCGCGGAACTCGGAGCAAAGCTGTGCGGCAAGAGTTTTATTGTGAGCAAGCACCAGTGTCGGCTTGTTGACATTGGCGATTATGTTTGCCATTGTAAAGGTTTTTCCCGATCCTGTAACGCCGAGTAGGACCTGTTCCTTGAGTCCAGCCTGAACGCCGTGGGACAGCTTTTCTATCGCTTCGGGCTGGTCTCCCGTGGGTTTCATATCCGAGCGCAAAACGAATTTGTCCATAATAAACCTCCCTTCGCAAAGCTATTCATTATATTATAACACATCCTTCGAAACTTTACAACACCTTTTGCTCAAAAACAAATTTTTCTGTCGCGCATTTATCACTGTGATACAGAACATACTAATCATACCAAAAATGCAAAGGAGTTGTAAGAATATGACAAAGCCCCAGATAATTCGTGTTTGTGCGCGGGAGATAATAGATTCACGCGGAAACCCTACAGTCGAAGCCACAGTATTGCTTGCTGACGGAACGGTAGGAGTTGCAAGCGTACCGTCGGGCGCATCCACGGGTAAATTTGAAGCATGCGAGTTGCGTGATGGCGATAATTCACGCTTTGGCGGCAAAGGAGTGCGCACCGCGCTCCGGAATATTACGGATATAATATCCCCTGCTCTGTCCGGTTGCTGTGCGTCAGAGCAGGAGGATATCGATATGCTTCTATGTGAGCTTGACGGAACGGAAAACAAGCATAATCTCGGTGCAAATGCACTTCTTGCCGTGTCGCTTGCCAATGCACGCGCGGCAGCAAATTATTATCGAATTCCTCTTTACAGATATATCGGAGGTGTAAGCGCAAATCGTCTGCCCACGCCCATGATGAACGTATTAAACGGCGGTGCGCACGCATCTAACAATCTTGATATTCAGGAATTTATGATAGTTCCGATAGGTGCGCCGACCTTTAGCGAGGCATTGCGCTGGGGTTGTGAGATATATCACGCGCTCGGCAAGCTTCTGAAGGCTGACGGACTCGCGACAACAGTTGGAGATGAGGGAGGATTTGCACCGAATTTAAAATCCGACGAGGAAGCGATAGAATATCTTATCCGCGCTATCGAAAAGGCGGGATATAACACGGAAAAGGTAAAAATTTCTCTTGACGTTGCGGCGTCGGAATGGTATACTCCCACAAACGGCGAGGGTAACTATATTCTACCCAAGCAAAGAACATCCCTCACTCGCGACGCGCTTTGCGGGAAATGGGAAATGCTTGTTGGAAAGTATCCCATTTTTTCGATTGAGGACGCGCTCGATCAGGATGATTTCACGGGCTGGAGCGCGCTTACGCGCCGTATAGGCGACAAGATAAAGCTGGTCGGCGACGATCTTTTCGTAACCAATACAGAACGACTGTCGCGCGGTATCAAAGTAGGTGCTGCAAATACCATTCTTATAAAGCCAAATCAGATAGGAACCTTAAGCGAAACGCTTGCGGTAATTTCAATGGCTCGCGAGGCGGGGTATTCGTATATTATTTCCCACCGTTCGGGCGAAACCGAGGACACGACTATTGCGGATATCGCTGTAGCTACGGGTGCGCCGCTTATCAAATCGGGCGCTCCCTGCCGCTCTGACCGAGTTGCGAAATACAACCGTTTGCTTCGTATCGAAGCTTCTATCAAAAAGCACGTCAAAAGCGATTGCTGTGACGGATTATAAATAAAGATAGCGCCGAGAGCGGCCGTTTGGTCGCTCTCGGCGGTGTTATTTACTTTGCCTTGGATTCGCAGTACATACAGCGATAAATTGCTTTTTCACGGTTGGTGAGCTTGAAAATCTGGTCGATTCCCTGCTCGGTGGAGGTTATGCAACGGGGATTTTTGCACTTGATTACGTTGGTCACTCTGTCAGGCAGCTCAAGATGCTTGCGGCTGACCACCTTTCCGTCCTGAATGATATTTACGGTAATACCCGGATCGATATATCCAAGCACGTCAAGGTCAAGATCGATCACCTCAAAGATCTTGAGGATATCCTTCTTGCCTTTCTTAACGCTGTCCGCATTTTTGATAATTGCTACGGTACACTCAAGGTCGCCGAGGCGCAGGACGTCGTATATTTCCATAGCTCGACCTGCGGTTATATGGTCAAGCACGATTCCGTTTTTTATAGCTCCGATAATCATTAATTCAGCCCCCTTTATTTAAGTCCCAGCAATCTGAGGATAAGCGCCATGCGAATATATTTGCCGTTCTTTGCCTGGCGGAAATACGCCGCGCGCGGATCCTTATCTACCGTATTCGCTATCTCGTTGACACGCGGCAGAGGATGAAGCACCCGCATATCCTCTTTGGCATTCGCAAGCTTTTCGGGAGTCAGTATATAGCTGTCCTTGAGTCTTATATAATCCGCCTCGTTGAAGAAGCGCTCCTTTTGAACGCGCGTCATATAAAGCACGTCAAGCTCGGGCATTACCGCATCCAGAGAGGTGGTCTCAACGTATTCTATTCCGTTGGGAATGAGCACCTCGTTTATAAGATAATCGGGCATTTTAAGCTCATCGGGTGAGATAAATACCATTTTGACGTTCTTATATCTTGCAAGAGCGCACAGGAGCGAGTGCACGGTACGTCCAAATTTAAGGTCACCGCAAAAGCCTACGGTAAGACCGTCAAAGTGTCCGATTTCGCGTTTGATGGTAAATAGGTCGGTAAGAGTTTGGGTAGGATGGTTGTGTCCTCCGTCGCCAGCGTTGATAACGGGCACGTCAGATGTCGCAGACGCTACCAGCGGCGCGCCCTCCTTTGGATGACGCATAGCAATAATATCCGCATAGTAGCTTACGATACGCACGGTATCCGAGACACTTTCTCCCTTTGCCGCAGACGAGCTGTTAGCCTCCGAAAAGCCAAGCACGCTTCCGCCAAGCTCGTACATTGCCGCTTCAAATGAAAGACGGGTGCGCGTTGACGGCTCAAAAAAGAGTGTTGCCAGTTTTTTACCGTTGCAGATATGAGCATAGTCATTGGGATTTTCGATAATATCATCTGCAATCTCAATAAGCTCGCCTATCTCCTCAACGGACAGCTCTAAAATGTCGATCAGATTCCTCATGTTATATACCTCCCTCGACCGCTTGTGCGGAATAATATTTACTTACTTTGAACGGTAATGATAACGACCTCACGCGGATTGAAAAATCTCGGTATAGGACGTGCAGAATTGGATACACCGCGGGATATCACGAGTCGGTTTTCGTGAACTCCCGAAGTATACTTTGGAAAGAGCGATTGGTCGGGTGCGTAAACTCCGCGCCCGAAGATCCGCCATTGTCCTCCGTGGGCATGTCCCGATACGAAAAGATCAATATCGTAAGGACGCAAATATCTGTCAAAATACTCCGGCTGATGGCACAAAAGTATTTTGTAGCAATCATTACTTGCAAATTTTTCTATCCACTGATATTTGGGCACTCGCCGCGGATTTAACAGCCCAGAGCCCAAACCGCCGATAGCAAGGTCGTTATATACTACGTAGTCCTCATCAAGGAGAGTTGCCCCCGTCGAAAGTATCATTTCGCGCCATTCGGGCAAAACGGCTATCCTGTTTGGATAAAGAGTTGATGCGTGGCGCAGATTTTTGTGGCACGCTCCCACCTCGTGGTTTCCGAAGGAATAAAATGTTGGGGCGACAGATGTTATGCGCTTTAAAAATTCCAAGCCAAGCCTCGGCTTATTGGAATTTATTAAGTCCAATGATTCGGTAAGATCGCCGGGAATAAAGATCATATCTGCGCTTTCACGTTCAAGTATAGGAAGTACCTCGCTGTAATCCATGTCGTGCAGGTCGGCTACTACTGCCGCCTTAAAGCGGATATTCGGCTTTGAGGTCGTAAGGTCATATCTCGTTATCCTCATGCGGCGTCACCCTTATTTTTTGAGTAGTGCCGAATGATAATGGTAATCAGATTGATTATAGCCACAGCCACCAAAACTCCTGCCATGTCTGTGATTACATCGGCAACATCTGCAACCCTACCTGCAGAAAAATTCTGATGCAGCTCATCAAAAATCGCGTTCAGAAGTCCAAATATTGCGGGAATCAGTATGGTAAAATACCATTTTTTAAGACCAAGCGAACAAATCAGCAGAGTTGTCAACGCTCCAAGGCAGGCAAACAGCGAAAAGTGGGCAAGCTGTCGGATAGGTACTTGAATTTTATCAACGTGTACCTGCTGCTCCGAGCTTTCCATTTCGTCATATCCGTCCACAATTACACCTGCCACGATATCGGCAACGCCCTCACTTCTGTTGGCAGACTGCTCTCCGGTTTCGGTAGAGAGCGAAAAAATAATACACACATTTGCCACAACAAGAGCGCAAAAAAGGAGGCTGAGAGCATTTTTCCACCACGCACGAGTGCGGATGTTATCAATAAAATTACCCATATAGCCTCCTTTTATTAAATTAGTTTTCAGTAGTGTCTTCTGTTGCGGCTTCGACCTGCTTTTGACATGAGGAGCACATACGCTCACATCCGTCAGCCGCCGCAGAATAAGCGTCACCCTGATTTACATTCTTTGAATTCTTTATGTATCTGCAATCACCCGATATATGAAATACTTCACTGCCCTTTACCCAATAGCACTCACCGTCGTAAGAGAACTTTATCTCCACCACGGTAGTGATCTCCTCCTCGGATGTACTTTGAGCAGTAAGCTGGCGGGACAACTCATCCAAACGTTCGGGAGTCAAGGTCTCGCCCGCCACAAAAGCGTCGTCACTTTGACTGTATGACGAACAGGAAACGGCAGCTATCAGAGAGATAAGAATTATTGCAGAAACAAAAATCCGCAAGATGCGCATCAAATTATCTGCGTATCAGCTTAATGATGCCCATGCGTATACCAAATACGATCAGAGCGATAAGCACGAGAATGACCGAGAAAACGAATACTATCGTAAAGAGCATTACGAGATATGCATTAAAGGTCGCAAGTGCCGTGCTGACTGCACTCATTGCCGCGCGTCCGATAAGCGAGGTAATAACGGTAACGAGAAGCACAGCGCCAAAGTAGAAAGGCAGAGCGCTAAGGCTACCCTTGATGTCCGCAGGGCTCAACGAAATATGCAGGGATACGGAGAGCATAACTATAACGGCGAGTATTCTCAACCAAATGTTTACGCTTTCCTCTGTGAACATAGCGGGAATCATTTTAAGACCTTCAACGAGGATCATAAATATGTTACCGTCTGTTCTTACAATAGATGCGGCATTTGTGAAATAAGCGTTGGTGGTATCGGGGAAAACCAAGAACATGAGCAGCGTGAGAACACCGAGTCCGCTGAATATCGGTCCAAGACCGATAAACAGATTACCGATACGGTGGTAAATGTTTTTCGGATTGTAGGAGTGATTTACGTAACCGAGTGTGCCGTCGGTAGCGTGAGGATCCCACAGGCAGATCTCGTTGATCTTATGTCGGAAAATAAGGCACATAACTGCATGTCCAAGCTCGTGAATAGGCGTTCCTACAATAGCAGTGATCAGCACAGCTTTGTATCCTGCGCCACCTCCAAGCAGAAGGCGGAACAGCCATTCACACAGCGCAACCACAAGACCACAGATACAAACTGTACCGATCGTGTACAAAACGATTTCGAGAAAATAGAGTACGTATTCCATACTACACCTCAGAAAGAAATTTATTGTCATTTTACATTATACTATAACAGCGACGGCTTGTCAAGTAAATTATAGCATATTACTTAGAAAAACATGAACAGATTTTAAGATAGCCGTCCACATCAAAGGGCTTGAACACAGTATCGCTTTTCAGGTAAAGCGGATGGTGCGGATGCCCCTTCTTGGAAATTGCCCCCGCGTGATACCATTTTGCATTATATCTGTTGGCAACATCGACAAGGTCACGAACACATTTTGAAAGATAATCCCGTTTTTCAATGATAGCGCCCCAAGCTGCCCATAAGGACGGAGGCTGCGGAGAGATGCTCAGCATATACTCAAAGGCTTTAAGATTTTCAGCTTGCATCCAAGGATTGTATTCCTTTTCCATATCGTCGGGATTTGTCGCGCGCTGTGCGTAAACATTAAACATCAGAAAGCTGTCGTATCCGTTGTAAAGCGAGATGCGCTCTGCAGATTTGAGCGTGGGGTCAAGCTTGTCGGGACTCGCGGTGGAGGGGTTTATGCCTATGCATATCATAGGATTTTTGCCCCTCGTACCAAGTATGTATCGGTATTCATCGTATCTGCACGGAACGTAGAGCCATCGGCTTGAGTCGTACTCCGACTGCTCGCAGAGAGCCTCGTCCAGTGCCTCCTTAAATGACAGCACTTCAATTCCTGCAGTATTTGATCTCGGAATGTGCATACAGCCTCCTGTCAGAATATCATGGTCATCTGGTCGGTCTCATTTACTCCGTCCAGCACTCCGTTACGGCGAAGCACCTCAATTACACTCTTGGTAAGCTTTGCTCGGGTCTGGAGGTCATCGACGGAGAAAAACGGTTCTTCATTACGTGCGGCTAAAATATTTGCCGCCGCATTTTCTCCTACACCTGCGAGTGCTGAGAAAGGCAGACGAATCTTGCCGTCCTCGGGGAGATATTCCCTATCGCTTGACTTTTCAAGGTCAACGGGCAAAAATTTAATGCCTCTTGCATACGCCTCGTTCACAAGCTGGAGCACGGGCAAGCTCTGTTGCTCCTTGGGAGAGGCGTCGTTACCGCGTTTTTCTATATCCTTGATATAAGCGTCAACAGCGCGCTTGCCCTGCATAACAAGCTCTCCGTCAAAGCCAAGCGGCTGAACGGTAAACATTGCGCAATAGAAAGCGAGCGGAATGTGTACCTTGTACCAGCCGAGACGCACAGCCGACATATCGTAAGCCGCCGCGTGCGCCTTCGGGAACATGTATTTAATCTTTTTACACGAAGCGATATACCAATCCGGAACGTTTGCCGCCTTCATTTCCTCCTCAAATTCGGGAGTAAGACCCTTGCCCTTACGCACCATCTCCATTATCTTGAAGGCATGGCTCTTTTCAACGCCGTACTTGATAAGGTCGATCATGATGGAATCTCGCGTACCGATAACCTGCGAAATGGTACACGTGCCGTTTTTGATAAGGTCCTGTGCGTTATTTGTCCACACGTCAGTGCCATGTGAAAGTCCGGATATCTGCAAAAGGTCGGAGAAGGACTGCGGCTTTGCCTCCTGAAGCATTTTAATAACGAAGCGAGTGCCAAGCTCGGGAAGTCCAAGCGTACCGAGCTCAATTCCACCAATATCTTCTGGCTTTACATTAAGAGGCGCGGTGGATAGGAACAAGTCGTAAATAGAACGGTCGTTCATGGGCACGTCAAGCACGGAGGTATTTGAAAATCTTTCAAGATACTTATACTTGGTCGGAATATCGTGTCCCAACTCGTCAAGCTTGAGAAGCGTATCGTGCAGATACTCAAAAGTAAAATGCGTGGTAACGATATCCGACGTCGCGTCATCGGCGGGATGCTGAACGGGACAGAAATCGTAAATCTCGTATTCCTTAGGCACGACCACGATTCCGCCCGGGTGCTGACCCGTGGTTCGCTTGACGCCAACACAGTTGGCGGTGAGTCTGTTTACCTCGGCGCGGTTGAGGCTGATGCCCTTACTCTCAAGGTATTTCATCACGAAGCCGTATGCCGTCTTATCGGCTAAAGCGCCAATAGTTCCCGCACGAAATACGTTTTCAGCGCCAAACAGCTCCTCGGTATATTTATGCACTCTTCCCTGAACCTCACCCGAAAAGTTAAGGTCTATATCGGGAGATTTATCGCCGTAGAAGCCAAGGAAGGTTTCAAAAGGAATATCGTGGCCGTCAAAGCACAGCTTTTTACCGCACCTCGGACAGTCGGCATCAGGCAGGTCAAAGCCCGAGCCGTAATTTGCACCTACCGAAAAGTCACTGTACTGACAATTCGGGCAATAATAGTGCGGAGGCAGAGGATTTACCTCAGAAATTCCCGCCATGGAAGCAACAAATGACGAGCCGACAGAGCCACGCGAGCCAACGAGATATCCTTGACTTTCGCTATAGCTTACAAGCTTTTGAGCTATCATATACAGCACGGCAAAGCCATGCTTTATAATAGAAGTCAGCTCTCGGTCAAGGCGATCTGCGACAATTTCGGGAAGCGGATCACCGTAAAGGGATTTTGCCTTATCGTAGCATATACGCTTGAGGTCATCCTCCGCGCCTTCCATATTAGGTGTGAAAGTACCCTTTGGGAACGGACGCACGTCAGCCTCAACCATATTCGCTATCATATTGGTATTTGCTACGACCACCTCATAAGCCTTTTGTTCACCGAGATATGCGAATTCATCCAGCATTTCCTCGGTGGTACGGAAATAAATTCCCGTGTCGTTATCCGCATCCTTGAATTTCATTCCCGCGAGCAGTATCTTTCTGTTAATCTCGTCTTCCTTGTTCATAAAATGAGCGTCACAGGTCGCCACAACGGGAATATTCAGCTTTTCGCCAAGCGCAACTACGCGGCGGTTAAGGTCGCGCAGTCCTTCGTCGTCCTTGATCTTGCCTTCTGCGACAAGGAATCTATTATTGGAAATGGGTTGAATTTCGAGATAATCGTAAAATCTTGCGATCTCCTCGATCTCCGTCTCGGGCTTGTTGTCAAGAATAGCGCGCATAAGCTCTCCCGCCTCGCAGGCAGAGCCGACGATAAGTCCCTCGCGGTACTTTTCAAGTTCGGTCTTTGGGATACGCGGCTGCTTTTTAAAATATTTCAAATAGCCGTAAGAGATAAGTCGGTAAAGATTTTTAAGTCCCGTCTTGTTTTTTACAAGCAGGATCTGATGATAAGTACGCAGCTTCGTAGGATCGCTCCTCTCCGACATCTCGGAACGAAGCTTATCGTAGGTGTGTATATCCTGCTCGTCCAGATCGCGGAGCATTGCGCGATATATCAACGCCAGCATTTCCGCGTCGTCGCACGCCCTGTGATGATTGAATTCGCCAAGGTTATAAAACCTTGCGACCGCATCCAAAGTATGCTTTTTTAGTTCTGGGTGAATAAATCTTGACAGTGCGAGCGTATCGAGATACGGATTTGGAAATTCAAGTCCGCATTCGTCAGCCGCCGCGCGGATAAATCCGGTATCAAAATCGGCGTTGTGAGCTACTAAAACCACCTTTTTGCCGCTGTTGTTACCGATAAAATCAAAGAAGGCTCCGAGCGCTTCATGAATCTTCGGTGCGCCCTTTACCATATCGTCGGTAATGCCCGTAAGTTCAACTATTTCAGCAGGTATCTCACATTCGGGATCGACGAAGGTATTAAATCTATCGGTAACCTCGCCGTGTGCAAATTTTACAGCACCTATCTCGGTAATTTTGGAGTTGCGCACCGAAAGTCCCGTGGTTTCGATATCGAAAACGACTACCTCGTCCGCAAGATCTCCCACTGCCTCACCGTAAAGCGCACTTGCTGTATTGTTTACGAAATACGCCTCAACTCCCCATATAACCTTCTGCCCCAGCTTTTCAGCGGTGAGCATGGCTTCCTGAAAGCCTTGAACGTTTCCGTGGTCTGTGATAGCAACTGCGGGATGTCCCCACTTATTGGCTTGCTTTACGACGTCGGATGGCGGAATAAGTCCGTCCATAGATGACATCATGGTATGTATATGCAGCTCAACGCGCTTGACGGGCGCATTATCCTGTCGGTATATTGCTTTGATTTTTGCGATTCCGCTGTGGTAGAATATCAGATCCTCGCCCTCTGTTCTGTCTCGGAACATCTCTTTTTTAACGTATCCCTGGAGCGCAAGGATATCTCCGTCCTTGACGACTGACGAAAGCTCGGAGGCGTCCTCGGGAAGCATGCCGAAGCAACGCACCTCAATAGACGCGCTTTTATCGGTAAGGCTGAAGGACACGTTAAATTTATCGCCGCGTCGGGTGGCTTCCTTCTGAAATCCAAAAACCTGTCCCAACACCACGAGATTTTTCTGTGGATGAGTAATTTTTGAAATAGGTGTCGGATTTATATCAAATTCTCCGCCTATGACATAATTCGGCTCGGAGAGATCAAAGGTCATAAAGCCTACGGTGCATTTCCCGTCAACTATTTCCACCTCCTCCTCGCTCACATCGTCAAATATGGAGTAAGCTCTCGGCAATACGGGCTCGTCATTCTGTGCGGGTGCGGGAGCGCGACCCGCAAAGCCCCTTTGAGCCTCCTCTGCCCTTCTTTGAGCTACATTTGTCTCATAATCAAGGCTTACGGTGTATATCTGCTTGTCCATTTCCTCAAGGCGGCGTTCAAGCCGTTCCTGAAGAGTATCGTTTAGCTCATCGGAATTGTTGATGATGACGCGGATATTAAGATCGAATTCGCTTTTAATGATGCGACTCATAATATCGGGAGTATGAGCATCTACAAGCAGCATAACGCCCTCGCGAATAAAAGGAATATTGACTGTCAGCGTATCGTTCTCAAGGATTATACTGTAAGTTCGGAAAAAGCCGCGAGCGACCACGCCCACACGCTCGGTTTCCATAAGAAGCTGAGGAACGTAATCTGCGTTGAACAATTCCGCGGGATATTTAGGCAATATCTTTACGTAATTAAGCTGATACGCCTCTGCAACCTCACTCTCTATTCGGTAAAGCGTTGTTTTCGGAATGATACAGTCAAAGGACGCGGAGATCTGGAGAAGTCTTTGATCCTTGTCCGCGCTTACGCTGATGTTATATGCCGATTTTAAAATATCCCCGATGGCTTCATCGGGGTTATATTTAGAAAGAATCTCGGGTAAGGTTCTCATTGGAAAAATACCTTTCTCTTGTATGTAATTTGCAATGTCAACGGTCAACGGTCAACGGTCAACGGTTGTCGCGATACTCACACAGCCATCGAATAAGTGTACTGATGATGTCCTCCTCGCGTATCTTACCGATTATCTCACCGTGCGTAAACAGCACAGCCTCGCCCTTGCCACCTGCAATTCCGATGTCTGCCTCGCGTGCCTCACCGGGTCCGTTTACAACGCAACCCATGAGCGCTACCTTTACGGGAAGATCGGAGAGACCGTTTTCCCTCACCGCGCGCTCAAACTGCTCGGAGAGGCTGATAAGGTCGATTTTGGTTCTGCCGCAGGTGGGACAGCTTACTGTCTGCAAGCCGCACTGACCCTCAACACCCAAGGCGTTGAGTATGTTTCTTGCCGCCTCGACCTCGGATACGGGATCGGCAGTAAGCGACACGCGGAAGGTATCCCCAATACCGTCGTTAAGGAGAGCGCCTATTCCCATAGAGCTTTTAACTATTCCCAGCCTTTCACCGCCCGCCTCGGTAACGCCGAGATGAAGCGGATAATTGCATTTTTGTGCCAAAAGGCGGTTAGCTTTTATCATTTCGGGGACGCCCGACGCCTTTATGGACACGACTATGTCGTTAAAATCAAATTTTTCAAGCAGTGAAGCGTGATAAAGTGCGCTTTCGCACAACGCCTCCGGTGTCGGCGCGCCGTATTTGGCAAGAATATGCTTCTCAAGCGAGCCGCTGTTGACACCTATACGAATGGCAATATTACGCGCCTTGCAAGCGTCTGCCACAGCCTTTACTCTGTCGTCGTCACCGATATTGCCGGGGTTGATACGGATCTTGTCAACTCCGTATTCCGCACAACGCAGAGCTATTTTATAGTCAAAATGTATATCCGCGACAATGGGAATATCAATTCCCGACTCTTTTATGGCAAGCACGGTATTCGCCGCCTCCATAGTAGGCACTGTAATTCGAACAATATCACAGCCTACTGAGTAGAGTCTGCGTATCTGCTCGATAGTAGCCGATACGTCCTCAGTATCAGTATTAGTCATTGACTGAATAGCTATTTTATTTTTGCCGCCAATAGCGATATTACCAATACGCACCTCGCGGCTGTTACGTCTTATATCGTTATATATCATTTTAAACACCTCTTAAAACAGTGCAAATACGTCCTTGAACGCGATAACCACCATTGCCACGAGCAACAGCATCATACCAATGCCGTGGATCTTGGCTTCAAGCTCCGGCTTCACGGGTCTGCCGAAGCGCAAGATCTCGATTATTCTGAAGAAAAGTCTGCCGCCGTCGATTGCGGGAATGGGCAGAAGGTTCATAACTCCGAGATTAATGGCGATCACGGCAAACAGATACAAAAGATTCCAAACGGGCATCTGACTTTGCGCCATATCCGATACAGTGCTTGTAACACCGATAGGTCCTGACAGCTCAGCCGCACCGTACCTTCCCGTGATAAGACCGCCTACCGAGTCAAATACCATCTTGACGGTAGACACCGAGCGGAAATACGCGGATTTAACTACGTTGCCGAAGCTTGCTTTCATTTCAACGACGGAAAAATCCATATCGCCAAAGGCGGTGCTTCCGCTAACAGTCACGGGGAAAATAACGTCGGGAACAAGAACTGTTTTGCCGTCGCGCACCACCGTTACGTCCACGGGCTGATAGCCACTGTTCATTATCTCATAAGCGAGATCGTAACCCGTATGGACGTTGACACCGTCCACCTTGAGTACGGTATCCCCCACCTCAAGCCCTGTCACATAGCTGGACGAGCCAACGGCAAACTGACCTATCTGAGTTGACGGAAGCTTATATCCGTCAAGCGTCATTCCTCCCACGAGTATGAGCATGGACAGGAAGCCTATGAGGATATTCATTCCCGCGCCCGCAACGAGTATCGCTATTCGTTGCCAGACGTTCTTTTTATTGAAAGCGTTGGGATCGTCCACCTCCTCGTCCTCACCCGCCATAGCAACGAATCCGCCAATGGGAAATAGGCGAAGATTATATTCAATTCCCGTCTTTTTAGATTTAAAGCCGAAAAGACGCTTGCCCATTCCAATGGAAAATTCGTGTATCGTAACGCGGCAAAGCCTTGCTACGATATAGTGACCCAGCTCGTGAACGAATATGAGTATTCCGAGCATAAACACGGTCAGCAGCAGATAGCCGAGAAAACTGAGAATATTTTGCATGGACAGTTCCATACCTCCGAAAAATTACAGTAATTGTTGCGTATAAGCGCGCGTATCGGCATCAACCTCTAAGATACCGTCAAGAGTATGGACGTCGCACGCCCCCCTACCGTTCATATATCCCACTGCTTTTTCAACCACGTCGGATATTTTCCAGAACGGTATTTTTTCATTCAAAAACGCTGCAACGGCGACCTCATTCGCCGCGTTAAGCGCACAGGGCAACGCGCCGCCGCGGTCAATACAGGAATATGCGAGTGATAGCAAGGTAAACACCTCGGTATCGGGGCGCATAAACGTCAGCTTCCCCTTGGCAAACAGATCGAGCGCGGGTATTGTGTTTTCCGCTGTCGTTCTGCGCGGATGAGTCAGCGCGTACTGCACGCAATGGCGCATATCCGGGACTGACATTTGCGCTATGACACTGTTATCAATGTATTCCACCATGGAATGAATTATACTTTCGCGATGAACAACCACCTCGATCTGCGAGGGTGTCACTTCAAAAAGATGCACCGCTTCAATGACCTCAAAGCCCTTATTCATCAGGGTAGCGCTGTCGACGGTAATCTTAGCGCCCATATTCCATGTCGGGTGCTTCAACGTATCCTGAAGCGTTACGTCCCTGAGCGCGGACGAGTCATAGCCAAAGAAAGGTCCTCCGGATGCTGTAAGCAGTATTTTTTTTATTTCATCATGCTCACCCGCACGCAGGCATTGAAAAATTGCACAATGCTCGCTGTCAACGGGAAGTATGGTTATTCCCTGCTTTTTGGCAAGCGGCATGACTATCTCGCCGCCGACCACGAGAGATTCCTTATTGGCAAGTGCCAAGGGATACCCCGCCTCAAGCACCTTTACGGTAGGCTCAAGTCCCGCTTTGCCGAGAATTGAATTTTCCACCACGATGCCGTTTGGATTGTCACTCTTAAGCTCGGAGAGCATCTGTGCGATACCGTCAACGCCTTGCAAGACCTTAATATCTGTATCAGCCAAAGCAATTTTAAGCTCGCGTGCAGCTGCCTCGTCGTTCATAATACAGAACTCAGGACAAAGTCGGCGCGCCTGCGCTTCAACCTTACCGACGCTTTTGTCGGCACTCAGTGCGTGAACCCGTACACCGTGGGACAGCGCAACGTCAACTGCCTGCTCCCCCACCGAGCCCGTCGAGCCCAGAATGACCATATCGGGAATGCCGTCATATTTTTTAACGTCTGACATCAGAAATTCCTTTCTTATACAAAGGCAAACGCCATAGCAAGACAAATTGCGACAGCAAAAAGGGAGTCAAATCTGTCAAGCACGCCGCCGTGTCCGGGGAATATCCAGCCGTAGTCCTTAATACCGTAATATCTCTTTACCACGGAGAGCGCGAGATCGCCTATCTGTGCAACGACCGAGGTAACGACTCCGATGATCGCCAGCGCTATCAGTGAAACGGCAGCCCCCTCGGGCGCAAACCAGTGATTGTAAACTAGTCCGAAAACCACGAAGGAAACCGCGCAGAAGAAAATACCGCCAATGCTTCCCTCCACCGTCTTTTTGGGGCTAACCTCCGGAATAAGCTTGTGCTTTCCAAGGAAAAATCCCGTAAAATACGCAAATATGTCAGTTACCCATGCACCGAGGAATATCAAGAGAAATACGTACTCTCCACCCTCCTGTACGTCGTGCAGATACACTATGGAGCAGCATCCTGCAATAGCGTATATAAACATCATGTAAGCGGCGAACATCTCAGTCATCTTAGCCTTTTTATGTCCCAGCACCATTGCCGCAAAGATGTAGAGCAACAGACCGAGAAAAACTCCGACGGCTAATTTGAAAAACAGTACCTTATCCAAATGGCGTGTCGCAAAGGTCGCAGCTGCGGCACAAAGATAAAACGGCAGGCTGATAGCGATATTTTTATGCAGTCCCACACAGTGGAACACCTCCCAAACGGCAAGACACGCCACGACAGCGAGTCCTACGGTCAGCGCGGGAGTATCTGCAAAAATAAGTACTGGTATCAGGATGCACAGCGCAACAAGTGAGGTAATAATACGTTTAAGCATTTAAATTCATCACCTTTCAAAGTGAAATTATACGTCAGATACCGCCGTATCTGCGTTTACGGGAATAGAATACCCGTATTATCTCGTCTACATCGTCCTCTGTAAGGTCGGGCCAGAATTTATCCGTAAAATACAACTCGGCATAAGCCGCCTGCCACAAAAGAAAATTGGAAATGCGCATATCTCCGCCCGTGCGCACGATCATATCGGGATCGCCGCAATGCGCGGTATATATCTCCGCGGATATATCATCTTCACTTGCATGCGTGATTCCCTTACTCGCCAAGCGGTTAAACGCATTGGCAAGCTCGGAGCGTCCTCCGTAATTGAACGCAATATTAAAGACCTGATCGTATTCAAGGTTAAGGCTTTCAACCTTTCTTACCTTCTCCAGAAGCTCGGGAGGCAAAACTGACAGATCGCCGATAAACTTGAAGTGGTTATGATAGGATTTGTAGTCACGTATTATCTCGTCCATATAGTTTTCGAGGATCTTGATGATTGCATTGACCTCTTTTTCAGGACGCTTCCAGTTTTCAGTGGAAAAAGCGTATACGGTACAAGCCTTAAAGCCTATATCACAGCAGTATGTACACACCTTTTTCATGGTCTTGGCACCTGCGCTGTGACCGTACTCGCGAGGCATACCCTGCTCCGTCGCCCATCTGCCGTTGCCGTCCATAATGAATGCGATATGCTTGAAGCTACCGTCAGGGCGTAGCTTTTCAACAGACGGAAGCTCCTTTTTGGAGGCTTTTTTCTTAAAAAACAACATATCCAAGCTCCGTAAAATCGAATTTTTTTAGGTAATAAATCCACAAATGGGGCTGCCGTAACAGACAGCCCGATGTGTGGCAAGCCTTGACTCAGATAGCCATAAGCTCCTTTTCCTTCTTTGCGGTAAGTGCGTCTACATTCTTGACGAACTTATCCGTAATGTCCTGGATGACCTTCTCAGCAGCCGTAACGTCGTCCTCGGTCATCTCGCCATCCTTTTTCATCTTCTTTACAGCGTCATTAGCGGAACGGCGCTCGTTACGCAAAGCTACCTTTGCCTCCTCGCCCATCTTCTGCACCTGCTTTGAGATCTCGCGGCGGCGCTCCTCGGTAAGCTGAGGGAAGGACAGACGGATAGACGTACCGTCGTTTGCGGGGGTGATACCGATATCCGAGATAAGGATAGCCTTCTCCATAGCCTTCAGGGTGGACTTATCGTAAGGAGTGATAATGAGAGTTCTCGCATCCGCCATACGGATATCAGCCATAGTGTTGATAGGAGTCTGTGAGCCGTAGTATTCAAAGGTTACGCGGTTAAGTATTGCGGCATTTGCCTGGCTTGCTCTGACGTCAGCAAGGTTTGCCTCGTAAGCAGCAATGGTCTTTTGCATTTTTGCTTCAAGAGATTTGGAGTCGTACTTCATAATAGTTATTCCTTTCAGATGTATTTCGTGAGTTTTTTATTCAAGAGTGCATTCTCGTACCGACGTGTTCGCCCATAATTGCCTTGTAAATGTTTTCGGGATCGGCAAGAGCAAACCCGTAGGTTTCGATATTATTCTCGCGGCAGAATGAAACAGCCGTAAGGTCAAATGCCTTGAGATCGCGGTCCAGGATCTCGGTATACGTAATATCGTAGAAGGGCTTGGCGTCGGGATTTTTGCGTGGGTCGGAATCGTAGAGGTAATCCACATTTTTAGCCATCAGCACTGCATCCGCGTGGATTTCAGCCGCGCGCAGAACTGCGGGGGTGTCAGTCGAAAAATACGGAACGCCGAGTCCGCAACCGAAAATGACTATTTTGCCCGCCTCAAGGTTTTCGATTGCCTTGCGGGGTATGTAGTAGTCGGCAAACATCTGCATCTCCACGGTCGTCATAACGACAGCGTCAAGACCTGCGTTAACAAAGGCGTCCTTCAGCGCAATCGCGTTAATTGTAGTTGCAAGCATACCCATATTGTCCGCACGGACGCGCTCCATCCTCGGATTTGCCTGCTTTCCGCGCCAAATATTTCCCGCGCCAACGGTAATGGCGATCTGCACTCCTTCGGCTTGGCACTTTTTCAGCACCTCGGCTATGCGGTCGATAAACTCAAAGTCAAGAATTCCGGCATCCTTATCGGCAGGCGCAAGCGCCTCACCGGACAGCTTAAGCAGGACTCTGCGGTAGATAGGTTTACTCATAATAAAGCCTCACTTCCCTTTAAACAGTCAAAAATTATATCCTTAAGAAACATTATACTACATTCAATAATAAAATTTAAACAGTAAATTGTAAATATTTATATTTTATTGCGCGAAATTGCGCGAAAACGCAAATTTTTTTCGTGTTACAGACAAAAAATGTAAAATTTTCCGCATACTAATGCACATCGACCGAAAAGTCGGTTATGTAACCTCACAGCGCGATAAGGATCACGGCACCTGCCGCGAAATCCCATGGTGACCGCCCGACTTGGCTCATCCGATCCGTGCAACTGCACATTTCACACTCCATGACGGCTATTAAAGCTGTTTTTTTAATTTTTCAAGTGCTGCCTTTTCAAGGCGTGACACCTGCGCCTGAGAAATACCTATTTCGGAGGCGATTTCCATTTGTGTTTTATCCTTATAAAAGCGCATATTGATTATTGCCTGCTCTCTCGGAGTCAGCGTTGCCACCGCTTCTCTGAGAGCAATATTTTCAAGCCAGGATTCGTCCGACGCTCCGCGCGAGCTGTCGCTGAGCTGATCGATAACGTAAAGCGAATCGCCGTTATCGTTAAATATCGGCTCGTATAGTGACACCGGCTCAATTATCGCCTCCATAGCGTGTACTACCTGTGCGCGCGGTACGTCCAGGTGACGTGCTATCTCGTCAGCCGTTGGCTCACGCTGGAGTTGATTGGCAAGCTCCTCGCGCGCTCCAAGCGCACGGTAAGCAAGGTCGCGCACCGAGCGGCTGATGCGTATGGATGCATTATCCCGCAAGTACCTTCTGACCTCACCTATTATCATCGGGACGGCATAGGTGGAAAACATGACCTCCTTGGTAATGTCAAAGTTATCCACTGCCTTGACAAGACCTATACAGCCAACCTGAAAAAGGTCGTCAAGATTTTCGCGTCGCCCCGAAAAGCGTTGTACTATTGAAAGTACAAGGCGAAGATTACCGCATATCATTTCTGTCCGCGCTTCCCTGTCGCCTTGTTTTATTCTTGTCATTAAAGACTTTTTTTCTTCCTCGCTCAAAACCTTGAGCTTTGACGTATTGACGCCGCAGATGACTACCTTATTGTGGTACATAACAATACTCCTGATAATTTACTATCGGGAGTATTGACCGACGTACCGCAGTGTTATGCGGCAGAGCGGCGGTGGAATATTTTAGTTGTAAGCTGCCTCGTCGCAGATAACCACTACGTCGGTGTGGACGTTAAGCATAGATGCAGGGCAAGAGCAATCCAGCATACCTTCAAGCATCTTACGCACAGCGTCGCGCTTAGCCACACCGTTTGCAAGGATGATGATTTTCTTTGCGCGCAAAATAGTACCGATTCCCATAGTAAGTGCCTTTGTGGGTACTTCGTCGATAGAATTGAAAAATCTTGCGTTGGCGTTGATAGTGCTTTCGGTAAGTCCAGTGACGTGAGTCAAGGGATAGAGCTTGTCGGCGGGCTCGTTAAAGCCGATATGACCGTTCTGACCGATACCGAGGATCTGGATGTCTACCTGTCCCATGCTATCGACAATCTTTTCATAGTCGGCACAAGCCTTCTCGGGGTCTGCAGCAGAGCCGTCGGGAACATAGGTGTTCGCCTTGTCAATGTTTATTTTATCAAACAGCTTTTCATTCATGAAATAGCGGTAGCTCTGATCGTTATCGGGGCTTATGGGATAATATTCGTCAAGGTTGACCGACTTTACGCGGGAAAAATCAAGCTCTCCCGCTTCACACATCTCGGCAAGCTTAGTATACATGCCGACAGGTGTTGATCCGGTAGCAAGTCCCAGCACGCAGTCGGGCTTCGACTTGACTATCTCCGCGACGATTGCCGCCGCCTTTTCGGACATTTCCTCATAGCTTTTACAAACAACGTGTTTCATAATTTTCCTCCTGAAAATTTGGTTTTAAATTTATCTAACGCTTACTGCGCTGATTACACTTTATCGCTTCCGTCCTCGGGAATTACCTCTTTCATTGCCGCTATGGCACACTCGATCATATCGTCGGTAGGCTCAAAAACGGTAAGACGCTGAAAGGCAAGACCGGGTGCGGCAATAATACGGGTAAGCCAATTATCGTACTTGCCGCATATTTTTATAAGCTCGTAGCCGATTCCCACGATAATGGGAATGAGTGCGACCTTTATAAGAGAACGCCACAGCTTGGGTATTGCGGGCGGTATGAAAAATCCGACTACGATACTTACGAACACCATAAGAACGAGGAAGGAGGTTCCGCATCTCGGGTGGAATCTGCGCTCCTTTTTCACGTTCTCGACAGTCAGCTCAAGTCCGCTTTCATAGCAGAATATGGTTTTATGCTCAGCACCGTGATACATATACGTGCGGCGAATATCCTTCATGCAGGAAACCGCCAGCATATAGCCGACGAGCAGCAGCACTCGCACGACGCCCTCAAAGGCTGACATGATAAATCTGTTATTCTCAATACTCGGAATAAGCTTACCCAACAAGCCGTAAAGCCATACGGGGAGAACAAAAAACAAGCCGACCGCGATAACGACCGCGAGAATAACACTCAAGACCATTACCACGTTCACAAAAGCTGAGGATTGCTTTTTATCCTCTGCAGAGCCATCTGTCGCTTCCTCGACGGGCGTGGGTTCGGGAACGGGCTCTCCGCGCCGAGCTGCCTTCTTAGCTGCTTTCTGCGCTTTCCTTTCTCTCTTTTCTCGTTCCAGCTCTGCCTCGGCTTCCTCAAGTCCCGAAATTTCTGCCGAGCGCATAAGGCACTTATAACCGAGTGCCATTGAAGAGCCGAAATTGAAAATTCCTCGAACTATCGGTATTCTGTAAAGCACGGAACGCTTTTTTGTGGAGGTGGGAAACTTTTCGAGAACTATCTTCCCCTGCGGATTGCGCACAGCCATAGCGGTGGTCTGCGGACCGCGCATCATTATTCCCTCCATAAGAGCCTGACCGCCAATGGACGTTTTCATCATTGGGCAGGAGTCACCTTTATTATTTCTTGAACTCATAAGTAATTTTCCTTTCAAAATTTTTGCGCACCGCCTTATATGCGCGTGGCAAAACCTTCAGCACAGTATTATAGCACCTTTATATGAACTCCGTGTGAACGCGCAGCGTGGTCAGATAGATTTCCTTGCGACAAAAAAATCAAAAATTTCTTTTGTGAGCCTTTCTTTTTCGACATGATTTTCTCGATGTGAGGATTATAATAAAAGTAAAAAACGAAAGGACAAGATCAAAATGCTGTGTGAAAAATGCAAAAAGAAAAAAGCGGTTATTTATTACACGGAAAATCTGTACGGAGAATTGCGCTCATTCAATCTTTGCACCGAATGTGCGGATTCAATGCGGATGTCGGGCGAGCTTGAGGAGTTCAGCGCGGCGATTTCAGGACTATCCTCGGAGGTAACGGAGATCCCGCGCGCGCTACCGAGCGGACTCAGCTCCCTTTCCATTCCAAAATACTCTCCTGTTCGAAGCGATTCGGGAATCAAGTGTCCCGGGTGCGGTATCGGACTGTCGGAGATAAGCGAGAGCAGGCTTGTCGGCTGTGTCAGATGCTATTCTGTATTTGTGGACGAGCTGTCGGCGGCTGTGGATATTATGAACTTTTCAAGCCTTGGTGCAGACAGAAAATATTTGGGAGATCCTCCCCGCTCACACCGCGTAAAGCTTGAAATGCTTGAAAAAATATCCAAGCTTCGCGGTGAGCTTGCAGAGGCTGTAAGCAGCGAAAACTACGAGCTTTGCGCCACTCTGCGTGACAGGATACGCGACATGGAAAAAGCATTTGCAATCAAATAATACATATGGAGGTAAGAATTATGGCTTGGTATAATATTCCCGGTAACGAGCAGGACGTCGTTATATCCACTCGTTACAGACTCTCCCGCAACATAGCGGAATTTCCCTTTCCCACACGGCTTGATGCCACATCCGCCAAGGAGATAATCAACAGAATTGGCGGCGTTCTTGAGGCAAATGGATTTAATAAGACGGATTTTTCCGAAATTTCTCATGCAAACGCATACTCGTTAGCGGAGAAAATGTATATAACTCCCGACTTTATCCGCGAAAGCCTGCCTCATGCACTGTATCTCAACGAGCCCTGCAATTTGTCAGCTATGCTTTGCAGACGGGAGCATATCCAGCTTCAATGCATACTCCCCGGATTTGATTTGAGGGACGCATCCTCGGCTGTGCAAAAGATCGAGGAGCTGCTTGATTCAAAATTCAATTTTGCCTACGACGAAAGATTCGGATATCTTACCTCCGACCCCGCCCTCCTCGGCTCGGGCGCAGAAATATCCGTATTACTGTTTTTGCCCGCACTGCGCAGAGCCTGCTTCATTTTGCCGCTGTCCGAGAAGCTGTCCAAATGCGGTATGTGCCTCAAATCCTTCTTCAGCGAATCCACCGAAAGCAATATTTACATTCTCTCAAACAAAATCACCGATGTGCCGCAGGCAAAGCTGGTAGAATATTTTTCCCGCACAGTGCGCGAAATAATAGACAGTGAACGCTCACAGCGACGCGAAATCGTCGGTGAGGAATACGAGCGCACAGCCGACGCGGCAACGCGCGCCGAGGGTATTTTGCGCTACGCAAATCTGCTCAGCTATTCCGACTTTCTAAAATACAGCGCAGAGGTGCGGCTTGGAATCTCGCTCGGTATGATAACAGACGTAAAGACCGAGCTGCTTACCGCTCTACTGATCGAAGCACTGCCCGCAACGCTTTGTGCGTCGGGTGACGGAGCAACGTCCAAAAACCGTTCTTCCATCAGCGTAGAAAAGGAGCGCGCTTCTTACGTCAAAGAAAGGCTGACGGCTTAACACCCTTTGAAAGGAAAAGATAATGCCAAATAAATTCACTCAACTTGCGTCAAGGGCGCTTGAGGGTGCGCAGAGGGCGGCATCCGACATGGGACACACGTATATCGGCTCGGAGCATATTCTGATAGGACTTGCGGAGTGCAGTGAATGTGTAGCCTCAAAAATACTCAGCGAGCGCGGCGCGTCTGCCGAAAAAATACGAAGCGCCGTTTCAGAGCTGTCGGGAGAGGGAGAAAAAACGCAGCTCTCCTCCGCCGATATAACCCCCCGCTCCCGAACCATTATCGCCAATTCCGCAAATCACACCGGCAGAGCCGACGGAGCATTGGTCGGCACGGAGCATATACTTTACTCGCTTTTGGACGAGGACGGCTGTGTAGCGATAAGGATACTTGAAAACCTCGGCATTTCCATCGACGAGCTGCAAAAAAGGACTCAAAGCTATATCGGAGCAGGTGCGGAGGATGCGGAGTCTGTTCGTGATATTATGCACGAGGGACAATCCAAAAAAAGCGGCTCAAAGGGTGTATCGTCATCCTCCGTAAATCAGTTTGGGCGGGATCTTACCGCGCTTGCCGAGCTTGGCAAGATAGACCCTGTTATCGGACGCGACAAGGAGACGGAGCGGGTAATCCAGGTATTATCGCGCAGAACCAAAAACAATCCTTGCCTTATCGGTGAGCCCGGCGTTGGAAAAACTGCGGTCATTGAAGGACTTGCACAGCGAATCCACGCGGGAAATATTCCCGATTCTCTGCGAGACAAGCGCATTATTACCCTGGATATTCCCTCCATGATAGCGGGTGCAAAATATCGCGGAGAATTTGAGGAGCGCTTAAAAAACGTAATGCAGGAGGCGCGAAACGATCCGCAGATAATACTGTTCATCGACGAGATACACACCATAGTCGGCGCAGGTGCGGCAGAGGGTGCTGTAGATGCCGCTAATATAATCAAGCCTGCTCTTGCGCGCGGCGAATTACACCTTATAGGGGCGACGACGCAGGAGGAATACAGGCGGCATATCGAAAAGGATCCCGCCCTCGAAAGACGTTTCCAGCCCGTGACGGTAGAAGAACCCGATCGGGACGAGGCGCTTGAAATTTTGCGAGGACTTCGTGAAAAATATGAGGCTCATCACAAGGTCAAGATCTCCGACGAGGCACTAATTGCCGCCTTAGACCTGTCGATTCGTTATATTCACGACAAATTTCTGCCCGACAAGGCACTTGATCTTATCGACGAGGCAGCGTCGCGCGTGCGCATACGTGCGTACAGCATACCGCCTGAAATAAAGCGATTGGAGTTAAGATTAAAGGAGCTTGAAAATGAAAAGCTTCGCGCAATAAAGGCTCAGGACTTCGAGCTTGCCGCGCATCTGCGTGACAGCGAGGACGCGATACAGCAGCAGCTACGCGACAAAAGAGCCAACGACTTCGGCGAGCGAGAAAAATTCACCGTAACGCCCAAGGATATTGCAGATATGGTCACACAGTTGACTACCGTTCCCTCCGCTCGGCTTTTGGAGGGCGTTGACACGCGTCTTTTGCATCTTGAGGATGAGTTGAAAGCCGAAATCACGGGACAGGATGCGGCTATTGCGACAATCGTCAGAGCTATCAAGCGCGGACGGACCGGACTTGCCAATCCCAACCGTCCCATTGGCTCTTTCGTATTTCTCGGCGAGAGCGGAGTGGGCAAGACATATATGTCAAAGGTATTGTGCAAGTGTCTTTTCGGCAGTGAAAGCTCATTGATACGCTTTGATATGTCTGAGTATATGGAAAAGCACAGTGTGGCAAAGCTTATCGGCTCTCCGCCCGGTTATGTCGGCTTTGACGAGGGGGGCAGACTTACCGAGCAGGTACGCAGACATCCGTATTCTGTTATACTGTTCGACGAGATCGAAAAGGCTCATCACGATGTGCAAAACATCTTTTTGCAAATACTTGACGATGGAATATTATCCGACTCGGGCGGTAGGCGCGTGCATTTTAAAAACTGCGTTATCATTATGACTTCCAATCTCGGCTCGGGTTCGGAGGTAGGCAAAACGATAACGGGATTCTCGGACTCGCAATGTGGACAAAATTCCGTCCACTCCATCCGCCGAGAGAAAATGTTATCCGCCTTCCGTCAAGCCTTTCGTCCGGAATTCATCAACAGAATCGATGAAATAATATGCTTTGAAAGTCTTGACCGCGCGGAGCTTTTAAAAATTGCAGAGAGAGCAGTCGCTGAGATTAAGCAACGCGCCTCGGATATCGGTATCCGCGTGGAGCTGGACGACTCGGTAATCGATCTCGTGGTGGACGTCGCCATCAAGGAAAACCGCGGTGCTCGCCCCGTAAGACGCGCCTCGGTACGTCTTATAGAGGACGGTCTGACAGAGCTGATACTTGAAAAAGGTATTAAAGTCGGTGACCGCATAATGGCGACCGTCAAGGACGGAAAGATCGTATACAGTATAGAAAAATAAATTACCGCCGCCCGCAAAGTTCAAACGCGGGTGGCGGTAATTTTTATTTTTTCTGTTGCTTGCACCAGATCCTCATAACCAATTTGTGGGGTAAGAGCTTAGTCATCAGCACTTGCCCTCGAATAGACGCACCGCAGACGGACACATCCTTACCCTTTTTCATATCCGACAGCGCGCGGGTAACCACCTCATCCGCGTCGAAAAATTTATTGTAGTACTTGATGGTGTCGTCAGTAACTGCACGGTCAAAAAACTCGGTGCGCACCCAACCGGGACATACCGCCATAACGCGGACTCCCTTTTGCCGCAATTCTACGTTTAACGCTCTTGAAAAGCTGAGCACAAACGCCTTCGTTGCTCCGTAAACTCCAATATACGGAACAGGCTGGAAGGAAGAGAGCGAGTCAACCTGGAATATCTCGCTTCCCTTTTGCATATACGGCAAGGTAATATAGGTAATTGCAACGAGAGCCTTGTCGTTGAGATCTATCATGGAAAGCTGATCGTCAAGCGGAATATCCTCAAAGGCTCCGAACTTACCAAATCCGCTTGCATTGATAAGCACCTTGACATTCGGTTTATATTCCTCCAGAAGCTTTTTATAGATGTCAAAGCTTTCCGAGTTGCACAGATCAAGCGGTATTGCCCGTACCTTGGCAGTGGTGAGCGCATCTATCGCTTCGAGCCTATCGGCTCGTCTTGCGATAAGCCACAGCTCGTCAAAGCTCTCACGCTTATCAAGCTGAAGCACGAATTCCTTTCCCATTCCCGACGAAGCACCAGTAATTACGGCAATTTTCATATCAGCACATCCTCATTTTTTTATTTTTCTGATTTTATACGCCTTATTGCGCTTGGCTTTCTTGACCTTCGGAATTTTGGAAAGATGTGTAAGTCCTGTTTTTTTGTTGTACTTCCCTGCCTTGAGGCGAGCTTTTTGACTCTTTTTTCGTACCTTTGCAAATGCGGAAACAAGGTCACAGTACACGTCAAATCCGCTCTTTTTCTTTTCCGCGTTAGTATTTGCGGCTTTGACGACAGCCCTTGCCGCACTGCCCGCGATAAGGGAGAGTGCTTGTGCTGACAGGGTGACGTTCATACCTTTGACCGTTTTTTTATACTGCTTATCCTTGGATATTGCCTTTTGCAGGGTGTTTGTCAGTTTTTTCTCTTCGCGTTCCGAAAAAAGTCTTTTATTTTTCTTTGCAGCCATACTGCCTCCGTTATAATTCCGTTATTTCTTTAAAGAGCGCGCTGTCCTCCATACGGGCTCTGTTGCCCAGGGTGGAGCTGACACCCGCGCGCATTTCGTCAAGTCCTCGAAGCATTTGAGCAAAATCGCGGAAATCCTGCTCGGTGGTATCGAATATCTCCGTCACCAAGCTCCACGTTTCCTCCGCAGTTTTAGAGCGCAAATATCTTGACAGAGCGCCCTTGCCCTCGTCCAGAATACTCATGGGCTCAAAGCAAGCATTGCTGGCACAGCTGATGATATTTTTCTCTATCTCGTCGCGGGACGGGATATTATTTTCAAGCCAAGCGGGAAGCTCGGCAAACACGTCATACGTTTCCTTGACTCGCGGGTCGCGGTAGGAATACAGCTTGACAAGTCCAAAGCGAGTGACGTTAACTCCCGCGCCGTATGCGCCGCCCTTTGCTCTTACCTCGTCCCACATATATTTACCGTAAATATAGCGGCACACGGGAAGGTAGCGATTTGTAACGGTATAGCCCGCCGACTTTGCGTCGTAGACCTTGGCACAGTAATTCACGTCTCCGCTGATGGCGAGAGCACGGTCAGCCGCTATCGGTATCTCGAAATCTGCGTCGTCAGCTGCGTTGCCGTCGCAAATGTCTATATTTGACAAGCAATTCGTCCATTCGGAGTAATATTTGTCGTCGCCGATAAAGTATGCCACAGGATCACCACTGCCAAACAAAATACCGTATACACGTTCCATTCCCGCAATCAGCGTATCAACGTTCTCATCGTACTCCCCATCCTTGTCGGATATACTGTCGGACACGGATTTTAGCCTTTGGTAAAATGACACACCGGAGAGCTTGTCGCGGTAGGCGTCGGCAAGGTTCAGGCATCTGGATGCATAATTTGCCGCCGTCTGACTACCGCCCCATATCATTTCATCCTTCACGGACGAGCTGTTGGAAAAGAGTCGGGTTATGATCTCGCGGTCAAAGGATACGGAGGTCAGGCACTCCTCAAGCAAAGTAGCAGCAGCTGTAATACTCTCGACAGGCATATTGAGATTGACGTCAAGAAGCACGCCTGCTCCGCCGCTGATATGGTGCGAGTGTGTGACAGCATCTGTTTTAGCCTTCAGCTTTACCCACATATCGTTCAGCTCGGGTGCAGTATGCTTGTCCGTGGGAAGTGAAAACAGCGCCCGTGACAGGCAGGAAGCATAGAAAAGATCGTCAGCCGATATTTTTTTGAGGTCAAAAACAAATCCCGCAACTATTATTCCCAAGGAGCTTCCGCCGTAAAGCAAGGAGGTTATTTCCTTGCCATTTTTCAGAGCTGCTCGGCTCTCCGTCATATCTCTCAAGCGATTTTCGCGGCTTATGTCCGAAAGTGCAAGATGCGGTATGCTTGCAACGGCTGCCGATGAGTCGGGCGCGCCGAGATATTCCTTGAATGCCCTTATATGCTCGCACAAGGCTTCATAAGCGCCTTCGCTTGCGTTGAGCTTATCAGCCTCCGCGTCAAGCTTTGCCTTCATATAAGCCTTTTTTTCGTCCATTACAGTATTAGACGGAACGCAACGAACAAGCGTCCAATGCTTGCTATCAAGGATATATTTTTCAATTAGATGCTCGAAATACTTACCGTCGGACGACAGTTTTGCACGCAATGCCTCCAAGGCGTCGTCGCTTCGGATATAGCCAAACTGCGTCATGTCACGAAGCATGCTTTCCATAAGTGCATAGCCCGTCCGAACAGACAGTGACTGACGTCGACTGTCGATCTCATTGTTATCAAGCAGATCGTCAAGACGAGCGCGATCAAGTCCGTTTCGGATAAAATCCGAGAGAGCTTTAAGGACAGTGTCCTTGAATTTTTCCGCATTCTTCTCCTCGCTCTTTCCGAGCATGAATATTACGGCAGGCTGGCGGTAATATCCTTCGCAGAACATAGAGAAGTCCTGACCGATATTTGCATCAAGCACTGCTTTTGACAAGGGGGACGTGGGTGTCTGCGCCATATAATCGGAAAGAATTTTCATACCGAGTATATCCGCGCCATCCTCACCGTTGCCAAGCACACAAGCCAAGGCAAGCTTTGTATTCATAGTGGGAGAATCACCCTCCGGAAGCTGATACGCGACACGCACGTCCGGTGCTACGACGGGATGATGCGCCGCAATCGGCGCCGGTGTATCATAGCCGTATTTCGGAACACCGCAAAGCACACCGTCTATGTATTCGAGCTGCTCCGAAAGGCTCATTTTACCCGACATATAGATCGTGCAGTTTTCGGTGCTGTAAAAGCGCTTGTAGGTTTCGCAAAACTGCTCGTAGGTAAGCTCGGGAATAGCCGTGGGACGTCCGCCCGAATCCTTGGCATAACAATTATTAGGAAAGAGCGACGCTTCAAGAGCATGCTCTAAAATACTGTCGGGCATATTCTCATGTCCCTGCATCTCGTTGAATACAACGCCGTTATAAACAACGCCGCCGTTTGAGTCAGGCTCAAGATGCCACGCCTCCTTTTCAAATATCCGTCTGTCCGTCAGGAGTAGCGGATGAAACACCGCATCAAGATACACGGACATAAGATTCATGTAGTCCTTTTCATTGGTGGAGATGTAGTAATATATAGTTTTGTCGGGGTAAGTTACTGCGTTGAGATCAACGGCGAGAGAGGAACAGATAATGTTGACAAATGGCTCTTTGAGTCGGTAATTCTCAGAGCCGTCAAGACAGGAATGCTCAAGGATATGAAACACACCCGTATCGTCCTCGGGAAGCGTGCGGAAGCCCGCCGAGAATACAAGCTGACCGTCGTCACGGTCGGTGTAGATAAGGCTTGCACCGCTCGCTTTGTGTACGAGTCGCCAATATTTTACGCCCACCTGCTTGATATCGCCGCTCTCGACGACCTCAAAGCCGTAATAATTTTTTCCGATTTCAAGATTCATTTTTCAATATTCCTTTACTTATTTTTGCCGAATTCGCCCGATTTTTCAAAGCGGTATTTTTGTCCGTCGCGGCGAGATTCACGTCTGGCGTTTTCCTTTTCCGCCGCACGGCGGGCGTTTTCTCTGTCAAATTTCTCGTAAGCCAGAATTATCTTTTGTACCAAGTGATGTCGTACTACGTCCTTTTCGGTAAAATGATGAATCGCGATATCGTCAATTCCGTCAAGAATTTTGACGACAGAAGCAAGTCCCGATCGCTGACCGCTCGGCAGGTCGGTCTGCGTGAGGTCACCTGTGACCACCATCTTTGAATTGAAGCCAAGTCGGGTCAGAAACATTTTCATCTGCTCGGGCGTTGCATTCTGCGCCTCGTCAAGTATGATAAATGAATCGTCAAGCGTTCTACCTCGCATATATGCAAGAGGGGCTATCTCGATAGTTCCCTTTTCCGCAAGCTTTTGGTAGGTCTCGGGACCGAGCATTTCGTAGAGTGCATCGTACAGCGGACGCAGATAGGGGTCTATCTTGCTTTGCAGATCACCCGGCAGAAAGCCCAGCTTTTCGCCAGCCTCGATAGCAGGGCGTGAGAGTAGAATACGCGATACCTGCTTGTCGCGCAACGCCTTTACAGCCATGGCAACGGCAAGAAAGGTCTTACCCGTTCCCGCAGGACCTACACCTAAGACTATGGTGTTTTTCCTTATTGCGTCAACGTATCTCCTCTGTCCGACGGTTTTTGCCTTGATAGGCTTCCCTTTAGTGGTAACGCAAATGCAATCCGAGCCGATATCGTCAAGCTCGGCACGATTGCCATCTGATATCATGCCCGCAACGTACCGCACGTTCTGGTCGGTTATCTCGCTGTTGTACTGCGCCATATTACGCAAATACTCCACAGTCGCGGCGGCGGCGTTGACCGCCTCCATATCTTCGCCCGAAATAAGTATACTGTCCCCCTCGTCCGTAGATCGGTTGCGGAGGATCACGCGGAACAAATCCTCGATTATCCGCGCGTTTGCATCGTAGCTTCCGAAAATGACCGCCGTCATTTCAGCGCTGTCAACTTTAATGATTCTCTGATTCATAAATTCTCCGTTGCTTTTATTGAGTGACCTCAAACTCCACCGTGCGGGCTATATCCTCAACGCACACCACTGTGCAGTAAAGATAAAATCCGCCTTCATCGGATGAGGTCGACACGGTTTTCTTTATAAGCTCTGCCCCACCCGGTATTTCCGCAAGGCGCTGTGACAGCTCAAAATAAGCTAACCGTTCCATTTGTGAGTCGCTTCTCGTCAGCGTTTCTACAGTATACGGAACGTGCCACACGGTATTCACGGATAAGGGCAAGCTGATGCCCTTGACGAGCGTCAGACTTCGGCTTTTTTCTATTATATCACAGTTACCCTCATCATTTCCACACTTTTTTGAAAATTTTATCTCTTTTCCGAAAAAATTTACCGAATACTCCACCTCAGCTTCATTTTCAGCCGTATAAACTCGGCTCTCAAATGTTTTGGGAATATAGATATTTATCTCCCTTACGCATCTGGCGTACACCTTGGCGCGAGCATGAGTCCAACGGTATCCGCTTATATTACTGTCGTAAAGTCCGCTGACGAGCAGCTCTCCCTCATTCACTCTGTCCCCGGCTGCAACAAGCACGTTTCCGTCCTCAAGCTCTATGCGCTGTATGACTCCGCTACGTGCGGCCACGATATTGGCGGGTGCATCGTTTTGAGAATTATTCGGCTTGGCACTCTCGCGTATCTCAACGTGTGCGACGGTGCCTTTGAGATTTACGGATATCCAAGCGATTCGTGAGTCATTTATCAGCACGCGGTTTTCAAGCACGTCGGCACGAAAATCTGTTTTTGGCGATCCAACACCGAAGCCGCACTCGGCAAGCGTGCTGATAACCTCCGTATCAGTCAGATTGACGTTTCCGCTGACGCGCACGTCCCAGATAATACCTGAAAAATAAAATACCATCACTGCCGCCGCCATCGTACCCACCAAAAGTCCCGCACGATATCGGTATCGATAGAGAAAATACGGAAATCCGCCTTTTTCGATAACACTTATCTCCACTCCGCAAAGGAGGCATTTTTCATATACGCGGGCAAAAACATTCCTCCTAAATACAAGTGATATATTCCCGCATTCGTCCGTGATGATATCCTTGTACGGATAGCCGTTTTGCATGCATATATTCAAAAGGCGCGGTGCATTTTGTGAGTCTGCCGATACCTTACAGTATCCAAATAGTCCGTAGATCATATATCTCTATCGCCTCCCGTGCCGTCGTCAAAGGAAAGTGAGTCTATACGCCCCTCAATACCCACCGCTCCCGCAAGATAGGAGATACACACAAGGTCACAGCCACGCACGCAAAGCATTGATTTCTTGACGGACAGCCGTATGCAATTTGAGGTGTACTCCTCAATTTTTTTACAGCCGTGAACGGTCAGCGAATGGCGTCCGCGAAGCTCGGCACGCAGGCCGCCGCTGAGTACGTCCGCGGGAATATCCAGCCTATCTATCATCCAATCCGACAGTGACGACTGGCGCTTCTTTTCCTGTTTATCCTGGCTCATGTTTTACCTTCTTTCGCATATAATGTTACATCAACTAACAATATGCCGACAAAGGAGATAACATGACAGCCACAAGGTCGATAAGTGTCATTGAAAATAAGGATAAACGGACGGCACGCCTTCATTTCGGACAGACGGCTTTTTGTCTGCTCAGCGGATTTTGCTTTATACTGATTATGAAAAATTCCTCCGCCGCCATTGAATACATGGGAAACGGACTCTCCCTCTGCGTGCGGACGGTAATTCCCTCCCTCTTTCCCTTTATGGTCATTTCCGAGCTTTTGGTAACGAGCGGCTTAGGTGAATGGGTTGGGCGACTGTTAGCTCCCGTTATGCGACGAGTTTTTAATTTGAGCGGCGCGGGCTGCTCTGCCGCCTTTCTCGGCTCGCTCTGCGGCTTCCCAATAGGCGCAAAAACCGCCGTAGCTTTTTACGACAAGGGCGCTATCACAAAGCGAGAAGCAGAGCATCTGATGACGTTTTCCAACAATCCGAGCTCTGCCTTTCTCATCAATGCCGTCGGTATTACTCTACTTGGAAGCAAAAGCGTTGGTGCTCTTATATATTTCTGTGTTCTTGCAAGCGGACTTGCGGTAGGATTTTTCGCGCGGTTTCTCCTTTGTCAAGCAAGCCGTGAATATTCACTGAAGCTACCGAGATCCACTCAACGTCCGTCGGGGATCGAAGCATTTACCTCAAGTGTTTCCAACGCTGCGAGCGGTATGCTGACGGTGTGCGCTTACGTTATATTTTTCTCCGCCGTAACGGGTGCGCTTTCAAGCATGCTTTCAAGCTTTTCGGAGCTTCCACAGACACTGTCAGCGTTGCTTTTCGGATTCTTTGAAATATCGGGCGGTGTCAGCCGTGCCGCATGCTCAAGCTCACCTTTTACGTCCGCCGTTCTTTGCTCTTTGATTGCAGGTTGGTCGGGGCTTTCGGTGCATTTTCAGATAATCAGCATCTGCTCGGGACGTGGAATATCCTTCAAGCCTTACTTTGTCGCAAAACTATTTCAAGGTATGCTTTCGGCTGTGCTGACAGGAATAATTCTGCACTTTTTTCCTTCGCTATTATCCACTCAAGCATCTGCAAACGCAGATGATTTTGTCTTTTATTCGGCTTACGGCATGTGCGATGGAGATTTCATTTCCTTGGCGGTAAAAATCCTCTTTCTTGTCGGCTGTCTTATTCTGCTGATAAAACGCAAAAAATCGCGTTTTTAGTCGTAACACGCGCTACCTCCGATTCATAAACTGATACGGAGGAGGTGTATATCATGCACGGCTCATCACAAAATTATTATCCTCACGGCGGCACTTGTACAGCGGTCATAGGCTCAATGACTAATGCCATGAAGGCACAAAACATCCTTGCCTCGTCTGCTGTCTTTGCTACCGTTATAAAGGTAAGCTCTATCGACACCGACAGCGGATGCGCTTACGGAGTTACCTTTCACTGCTCGCAAAAAAGCACCGTGCGAACGGTGCTGTCCGGAGCCAATATCAAGGTCAGAAAATTCCTCGGCTGAAAATTCACGGGCTGTTCCGCAACGGTTCAGCCTTTACATCATAAATCCGAATTTTGAGAGGTAAACTATGAAAATAAACAAAAATACCGTCTATCTTGACAACGCCGCTACTACCTTTCCAAAGCCACGCGCGGTAAGCGAAGCCGTAAACGACTGTATCACCCGATGGTGCGGCAACGCAGGACGAGGTGCGCATCCGTTGGCAATGGCTTCCGCCGAGGAGATATATCTGTGTCGCGAGCGGCTTGCTCAATTTTTCGGAGGTCGTACGGAAAACACAGTCTTTACATTAAATACTACCTATGCTCTGAATTCCGTCATTAAAGGTATTTTAAAGCAGGGCGATCACGCTCTATGCTCAAACCTTGAACACAATTCTGTATACCGTCCGCTGTACAAGCTAAAAAAAGACGGCATCATAGAATTTGATGTGTTCAACGCTCTTCCAAATCTTGAATTTGCTACTCCCGACATGATACTATCCTCCATTGAACGTCTTGTTAAGCCCAACACCCGCCTGTTGGTTTGCACTCATGCGTCGAATATTTGCCCCGTTACTTTGCCCATCAAGGAAATAGGATCTTACTGCAAGAGTCGGGGAATATTTTTCGCGGTGGACGGCGCACAGTCCGCAGGTATTTATCCAATTAATATGAAGGAGTGTAATATTGACGCGCTGTGTCTGCCCGCACACAAGGGACTTTACGGCGTACAGGGCTGTGGTGTCATCATTCTCGGGGAGAATATTTCCTTGGAAACGATTATAGAGGGCGGAAACGGCGTGGACTCGCTTGTTGGGGATATGTCAGCCGACTCACCCGAAAGATACGAGGCTGGAACGCTGTCCACTCCCGCTATCGCAGGCTTGCGGCGGGGCTTGGAATTTGTCACCTCCACGGGTATCCATAATATCCGCACCCACGAGGAAAAGCTTTGCAGGCAGGCAAAGGAAGGATTACTGACTATCCCCGGGATAAAGGTGGTCGCTCCGTCAAGAGAAGGCTCGCTGGTGCTTTTCCGCCATGATGCTATTCCCTCAGAAAATATAGCAGCAGAGCTTGGACGACAAAGCATTTGCGTGCGTGCGGGTTATCACTGCGCCGCTCTTGCTCACGAGGCACTCGGAACGCCTAAAGGCGGTGCGGTACGCGCAAGCTTTGGATTTTTCAACAGTAAAAAGGATATTGATAAATTTATTGATGCTGTGAGCGGAATCACACGTAGCCTATAAATCAAAAAGCAGGTCGCAATTGCGACCTGCTGTTTGAATACAATTACTTGTACTTTCTCTTACGTGCAGCCTCGGACTTCTTCTTGCGCTTTACGCTGGGCTTCTCGTAGCATTCTCTCTTACGAAGCTCGCCGAGGATGTTGGAGCGTGCACACTGGCGCTTAAAACGACGCAGAGCGCTGTCAAGCGACTCGCCGTCTTTAACTCTGACTTCTGCCATTTCTGTTTTCCCTCCCCTCGCCTGTGCCGAAGATAGGTTTCCAAGATTACTCTTGGCAAACTCCTGAAATATTATACAATACTCCTGCGATTTTGTCAATAGCAAATTCAAAAAAAATTCAACTTTTTTATTCGAGTAATAAAATATTTTCAATTATAGGTTGATTTGTTTACATAAATCTGCTATAATCTACTATCATCAAGAAAAATCGAGGACGTTATGAAGCACAAAAAGCTGTATCTTACCGTATATTCCGCCGTTTTCGCGGCACTTATCTGTGTTGCCACAATGATAATATATATACCCATCCCCACGGGCGGATACGCGCATCTCGGTGACGGGCTGGTATTGCTGTCGGGATTGTTTCTCCCGATTCCCTATGCCGCAATCGCCGCAGGACTCGGCTCGGCACTTGCCGATATTTTCTCGGGTTACGCGATATACGCCCCTGCTACGTTAATAATAAAAGCGCTGTGCGCCGTGACCGCCGCACTTGTATTCCGAGCGTTGAAAAAGCTCCCTCTGATTCTGAGGACAGTTTTTTCCTGCATTACCGCTGAAATTTTAATGGTGCTTGGATATCTCGTCGTCGAAGCCTTCGCTTTAGGCTATGGTGCGGCTGCTTTGGGCGGTATATTCGGAAACACTATGCAGGGATGTGTCGGCACGGTCGGCTGCTCTGTTCTGTACCTCGCACTTCGCAAGACGCGCCTGATAGCAAATCATCACAGCTCGGACAACGAGTCGTAAAACAAGCTCCACGGATACGCGCTCACATCCGGCAGAGCGCAGACGGAGATGGGCTTACCCGTTATTGGGTGCGTAAAGCTCGCGCTGTACGACCATAACGCAAGTCCTCCTCGATTTTCGCGTCCGCCATACTTTCCGTCCCCCGACAGCGGTGCGCGCCGAGTGGCAAACTGCGCTCTTATCTGATGGGTGCGTCCCGTATAAAGTCTTATGCTCCATAAGGCTTTTTTCTTTTGCGCGCCTTTCTCCGACGCCTCGGCGACAAGACGACATACAAGCCTTGCGGGCTTTACTCCCGCGCGGCGTCTATCAACAGCAAATGTCTTGTTTTTGAGCTTGTCGTGATAGAGCAGGTCCTCCATTATCATCTCCCCTCCATCGTATCCTTCGGGTATTCCCTCGCTGACGGCGAGGTATTCCTTAACGTAGGCTTCGTGGTCGCTGACGAGTGCCGACAGCTTGCCCGTGATCTGCTCACTGAGCGAATACATTATCACTCCGCCCGTAGGCGTATCAAGTCTGTGGACGAGTCCCGCGAAGCCAAGCTCCTCGGTCAAGCTGTCAAGGAGGCTGATTCCTCCCGTTCTGTCCGGCTGTGAGGGTATGCCGACCGGCTTTCGGCAAAGGCATAAATATTTATCCCGGTATAGTATTTCAAGCATAAGAAGCTCCCTTGTGTCATGATTACATCTATTTTACCATACATTTTTTCCTTTTTCAACAGCTATCCGCAAAATCTGAAATAATTTTGCGAATTCACTTGAAATTTACCTCGCTGTATGGTATACTTAATATAATACTTATCTTTGAAAGGAATTTTGAATTATGGATATCATCAAAACAGGCGGTGCGGCGCAGGGCGGCGTGCTTGCCCAGGTAAACGGCAAGCCTATTACCGACGAGGACGTTGAAAGATTTATTCGTGCGCTCGGCCCTCAGGGTCAGGCGTACCGCTCTCCTCAGGGACGTGCGGCAGTTCTTGAGCAGCTTATCGCGCAAAGACTTTTCCTGCTTGATGCGCAGCGCAACCTTATGGAGCGCGAGCAGGAGTTCAAGGATCAGCTTGCGGCTATCAAGGAGCAGCTTTTGATGGAATATGCTATTGCAAAGACCGTGCAAAGCGTTAAGCTCTCCGAGGACGAGGTACACAAGTACTACGACGAGAACGCAGATGAATTTGCCGGTCAGGAAACCGTCAACGCAAGTCACATTCTGGTCGACAGCGAGGATAAGGCAAATGAAATTCTTACAAAAATAAACGCCGGTGACATCACCTTTGAGGATGCGGCTCGCGAGTTCAGCTCCTGCCCCTCCAAGGAAAACGGTGGAAATCTCGGCGATTTCGGCCGTGGTCAGATGGTACCCGAGTTCGACACCGCTTGCTTTGAAATGCAGGTAGGCGAGCTTCGCGGTCCCGTTAAGACACAGTTCGGTTATCACCTTATCAAGCTCAACGCGCAAAATGAGGCAAAGCCGCTCTCTTACAACGAGGTGCGCGATCAACTTTATGCAAGACTTTATCAGGAAAAGCAGCAGGCGGCTTATCAGAGCAAGATCAATCAACTCAAAATACTTTACCCGGTAGATAAATTCTGATTTGATCGGGAGCTTAAATATTGTGGGAAGTGCTTCGATCCGATCGACGCACTTCCTCTCGCTTTACGGAGAATCCATGAAAAATACTGATATACTGTCAAGTGTGAAAAATATCCTTCTGCCGCAAGGAATACTCACCGGAGCTATTCCCTTGTCAGAGTGCAGAATAACAAAACCTTATCTACTTGATAAGTGCGGCATATCTACGACGGACGGCACGGCAATAATGCTCGCCGTCCCCTACGTCGTGTCGGATATTGCAAGAGGTGAGCATAACGTATCACTTTACGCAGCTGCTAAAGATTACCACTTGTTTTTCAACAGATTATCCGACACCCTGCTCCCACACCTAAGTCTGGAATTTCCCCAAGTCAGCTTTGCAATATTCGCCGATCATTCTCCCATTGACGAGATCGACGCCGCAGTGCGTGCGGGACTTGGTGTAAAGGGGCAAAACGGTCTGCTTTTGACTCGGGAATACGGCAGCTTTGTTTTTATCGGCGAGATTGTAACGAATGCTTTGGTGGAGTGCGAGGGATATATCCCACGATCCGAAAAATTACCGCAATGCTCAAATTGCGGCAGCTGTCTTGCATCCTGCCCCGCCGGCTGCATCGCTGACAGTCGCGACGGATGCCTATCCGCGCTGACACAGAAAAAGGGTGAGCTTACGCCATGCGAGCAAGTCGCGCTCGCATCTCATTCGCTTGTGTGGGGCTGTGACGAGTGTCAGCTTGCCTGCCCGATAAATCAAAAAATATTAAAAGATAACGTCAGCACGGGGGTGGAGTTTTTCCGAAAGGACTTAACGCCTTGGCTTGACGAGGAAACAGTAAAAAGCATGTCGGACGACGAGTTTTCGAGCCGCGCTTACGCTTGGCGCGGTAAGGACGCCGTTCTCCGAAATATCAAATTGAAAAATACTGACGGAAGGGACAGCTTATGTTAAGATTGATAACAGGACGCTCGGGTAGCGGCAAGACGCAAGAGATAATATCAATGATAAGGACTGCCGTTTCCGAGGGTAAAAATACGCTTCTCATAGTTCCAGAGCAGCAGGTATATAGCTGTGAACGGAATATTTTGCCACAGCTTCCAACCTCGGCGGGACTTAATTTTGAGATACTCAGCTTCTCCCGCCTTGCACAGAAGGTCGCTTCGATATACGGCGGAGTGGCAGGCAAAGTACCGTCACAAAGCATTAAGACCTTGCTGATGTGGCGCAATCTGCGTGAGGTTTCCGACGTTCTGGAGGAATTCGGTAAGGTTTCAAGCTCATATTCCTCCGACGCGACTCTTACCTCCCTTATGCTTGCCACGGTAAACGAATTGAAGCATTCGGGCGTTTCGGCAGATCAGCTTATATCCATTGCCGACAATCTTGACGAGGGTAGTCCGCTTGGTGCAAAATTCAGGGATATTGCTGTTGTCAGCACCGCCTACGACCTGCTTCTCAAGGGAATATACGGCGAAAATCCTGCGGACAGGCTCACACTTGCCGCAGAGCAGATACGCGAAAACGAATTTTTCCGAGATACAACTGTTTTTGTCGATTCATTCACCAGCTTCACGGCGCAGGAATACGATATTCTGCGTTCCGCTCTTTTTGACGCTGACGAGCTGTGCGTTGCCCTTTGTGCTGACAAGGAAGGCTCGGATGCAGTGCATTTTCTGTCAACCTTAGATACGAAAAAGCGGCTTTGCAAAATAGCCGCAGAATATTCCGAGTCGGTTGAGATAAAGCATCTTGACGGCAATGTGCGTACCCAAAGCCGTGAGCTTCGCGCGCTGGAGGAAAACCTTTGGAATTTCAAGCTGTCCGACGGGCTTTCGACTACTGTTCCCGTCGATAGCCGCGGCGACGTTACACTGCTGACAGCCGAGAATGTCTATGACGAGGCAGAGGCGGCGGCGCTTAACATAAGGGACATTGTAAAGCAAGGTATTCCCTACGAAAATATCGCCATTCTGGTGCGCGACACCACGGCTTGGGAAGGCATACTTGATGCGGCTCTTGAGTCATACGGTATTCCGTATTTCGTATCTGAGCGCACGAGCGTGGCAACAAAGCCACTATCTCGCCTGTTGCTTTCCTCACTCCGCGCCATATCGCGCGGCTGGCAGACGGCTGACGTTATGGACGTACTCAAAACGGGGCTTTGCAATATTTCCGTTGACGACGTTGATATGTTTGAGGAATACGTTTTTACATGGAGCATTTCGGGGCGAAAGATGACCGAGGCTGTCTGGAATATGAATCCCGACGGGTATACTGTCGAGATGTCCGAGCGCGGACGACACATCCTTGAAGCAGCTAACCGAGTGCGCACTGCAATCATGACTCCCCTTATTGCCTTGAAGTCTGATCTTGAGGCTTCGGAGAGCGTTACCGAGCAGTGCCGCGCTATCTATGCATATCTGACCTCCCTCGACGTAAAGCAGCGACAGATTGAGCGCGCTGAGTCACTTATCGCGCGTGACAAGATAAAGGATGCAGGCGAGGAGCTTCGTTTGTGGTCATTTGTATCCGAAAGCCTTGTCTCTCTGTCCACTGTCATGGAAAACTGCAAGCCTATGCGCACGGACGAGCTGGAGGGCGCGCTGAATATTCTTTTCACGTCAACGGATATGGGCTCCGTTCCCGCAAGGCACGACTGCGTTATTATCGGTTCAGCAAAGACCTTGCGTGCGGACAATATCAAAGCCGCATTGGTGCTTGGACTTTGCGAGAGCGAATTTCCGAGCGCACCCAAGCCCGCAGGAGTATTCACGGACAGTGACAGGGAATTTCTCGCAAATCACGGTATATCACTCGGCTCGGATGCCGATATTGATTCCTCCGAGGAGCTGATGTACGTTTACCGCGCGCTTTCAATGCCGTCAGAAAAGCTTTACGCATCATACAATCTTTGTACCACAGAGGGCAAGAAAAAAATCCCGTCCGTTGCCTTTGCGCGTATGGCAAAGCTGTTTGATTACGCGAATATCAAAAATTTCAAGACGTCAATGATATACGACAGACAACAGCTCGCGTCACACGGAGCGGCTGTCCGTCGGGCTTACCGCAACGTCAGCGGCGCGACTGCCAAGAGCATACTCGGCGACAAGCTTTATCTCTCGCAGACCAAAATAAAGCGTTTCTTCAGCTGTCCGTACAGCTATTACGCATCATACGTACTGAAGCTCCGCGAGCGAGAGCGCGCCGAGCTTGGTTCACTCAGCTCGGGACTGTTTTTGCATCACGTTGTAGAGCATTTTCTCCGTCGCACGCTTGACGAAAACAATTCCATCAAGCCTCTCTCCGACGACGAGGTACAGGCTCTTGCCGAGGAAATCATTGCCGAATACGTACGCGAGCTGTGCGTCGATATGGCACGGCTTGGCAGTGTCATCCACCTATTCGGACGTATGCGCACGGTTGCAATAGCTCTTATCAACAGCGTTATTGCAGAGCTTCGTCAATCGCAGTTCCGTCCCTTTGGCTTTGAGGTGAAATTCGACGAATTCACCCCCAACTCCCCTGCCCCAATGACTATTGACCTTGATCTGGCACCGGAAAGCGAGACAAGCGACCCCGTAAAGCTCATTTTCGGCGGCACAGCCGACCGTATTGACTTTTATAGGAAGGACGATAAGATATTTATACGAGTCATTGATTACAAATCCTCCGCCCACGACATTGACTTTTCCGAGGGCGCGTTTGAAAAGGATCTCAACGTTCAGCTTCTCATTTATATGTTCGCTATATGCTCGCCGCAAAACAAGCGGCTGTTTGCAAACACGCCTACCGATATTCTTCCGGCATCTGCCATGTACGTCAGCTACGGAGAAAATACAAGCAGCGGCACTGTCGATATCAAGCGTACGGGACTTATCCTTGATACGTCTGAGATACTTCGGGCAACGTCAAGCGAGCTTGACCGCCAATTTCTCCCCGGTATCAGCTTTAATAAGGACGGTACACCGCGCGGCAAGGCGCTTTGTCCGCAGGACCGAATGGACGCACTTGAAGCCGAGCTTCGCGACGCGCTCTCGGACACGGCAAGCCGTCTTTACGGCGGTATCGCCGAGCGCACGCCCTCTGACACGGCTTGTACGTTCTGCGTTATGAAAGACTCATGTCCTTCGTGCGTCAGAAGCAAAAATCAATTTTAACGGTGACAGATATGAAAGTTAAATGGACAGACGCGCAAGAAAGCGCGATACGTGCCACGGGCAGGACCTTACTTGTTTCTGCGGCTGCTGGCTCGGGTAAGACGGCAACTCTTACCGAAAAGATCATACGCGCACTCACCGACAGGGACAACCGTTCCAGCCTGTCAAGGATGCTGATTGTTACCTTTACAAAGGCATCTGCCTCAGACGTGCGCGCCAAGATCTCCAAGGCGCTTACTGCGGCGATAGCCGAAAATCCGGAAGATACACATCTTTACAATCAGATGGTGCTGCTGGGTAGTGCGGATATTTCAACTATCGACGCCTTTTGTATGAAGCCAATCCGCGAGCATTTTGCAGAGTGCAAGCTTCCCGCCTCCTTCCGAATTGCGGATGATGCAGAGCTTGCTCCCATAAAGGAGAGAGTGCTTGCTGATCTTATCGACGAGTTTTTCATAAAATACGCAGGTCAAAACGACGGCGAGAGTATATTTAACGTGCTTAACGGCAACGATTTTGCAGACCTTTTCGACGCACTCTCTGCGGCTAAGTCAGACGCTAAATTTACCGAGATCATGCTCAAGCTGCACTCCGATCTGCTCAACTACCCCGAGGGACTTGATATCCTCAAAAATCAAGCGGCGGCGTTGTATGAAGCTGCAGATAAAAGAGATATCTTTCTTTGCCCGCACGGACAAGCAGCTTTGCGCTTGCTTGGAGAATTCCGTGATTCCGCCTTGCCTTTTTTGACTGATGCAGTCAATACTCTTGTGTTGGATGAAAAGGGTACAAAATTCTATCTCCCCTCCTTCGCCTATGACCTGCAATTTGTCAGTGATATCAACAGGCTTTTGAATGAAGGCAGACCTTATTCCGACTTTTGGGCTCTGCTTTCGACTTATAATCCAATAGGTCTTAAAGCCTACAAGAACGCCCCCGAAAATATCGCTATGCTGAAGGAGTCACGTAGCGTTATCGTTTCTGCGCTCAATGAATTCAGAGATAATTTCTTTAGCTTTGGTGAGGACGAAATATACGCCGACCTTGCTCGAACAGCGCGTATGTGTGAGGTCACCTACGATTTTCTCACGTGCTACGACAAATCACTCACCGAGGAAAAGCGCAATCGCGGCATTACCGACTTTACCGACAACAAGCGCATGCTCTATTCCCTGCTTTATGATGAGGCAGGCGAGCTTACCCCGCTTGCCAAGGAGTATGCAACCAAATACGATATCGTATTTATAGACGAGTATCAGGACGTGGACGAGATTCAGGACAGGATATTTGCCGCTATAGGCACAGACCATAGATTTATGGTGGGCGATATCAAGCAAAGTATATATGGCTTCAGAGGTGCTGAGCCTACTGTATTTGCCGGCTACCGTCGCGATCTGCCTGACCTTGATAAACACGGCTTTTGCAAGGGCGGAAACAGTATTTTCATGTCCGAAAACTTCCGTTGCAATCAGCCGATAATCAAAACGGCTAACGCTGTTTGCTCGCACATATTCCACGCCTGCCCCGACAGCATAGGCTACACCGACGGCGACGATCTGCGATTTTCAAAGCTTATCAAGGATCCCGATTACGTTCAACCCCCGGTACAATTTGACATTATATTCGCGCCCGATAAAAAAAAGGATGCGGACTCCGAAGGTGTCGCTTCCGATATCGAGCGCCCAACGCTCCCACCCGAGGCTGTCAACCTTGCCAACCGTGTAGCCGAGCTTTTGCGCGGCGACTACCGCCTTGAAAACGGTGAACGGATAAAACCGTCGGATATTACGGTGCTTGTGCGCAAGCATTCCGCGATCCCTGATCTAAAATCTGCTCTGGTAGCTATGAATATCCCCACGCAGGCTGCCGAGTTGGATAACGCTGAGGCGGGTCAGGATCTGCTTCACAGCGCGGAAATGATATATCTTGTAAATCTTTTGAGAGTTATCAACAACCCGTCAAATGACATTCCACTGCTTGAAATTCTCGGCAAAACGCCGCTGAACGGCGGCTTTGAGCTTGAGGAGATCGTAAATTTGCGCAACAAGCGGCTCAATGAAAATGCAGACAGCATGCAAGGACTGTATTATACCGTCAAACAGTATGCCGAAGGCGGTGCTGAACCGATGCTTGCCGCTAAATGCCGTGACTTCGTTTCTTGGCTTGAGGGACTTCGCGAGCTGTCGGTGACGCACTCTGCCGAGGAGCTTTTGCGGGTCATCAAAACGGATAAGAACTGTTATTGCGGTTCGTCGGACGCCTTTCTTTACGTATATGAAAAGGCGCGCACCTACCGCCAATCCTCCTTTGTAGGGCTGTATAATTTTCTCAACTACTTTGAGCGGCATCTCATCACCGAAACAAAGGCAGTGGACGTTTCCTCATCTGACAGCGGCAGAGTTTCCATTATGACGGTACACAACTCCAAGGGACTTGAATTCCCCGTCTGCTTCCTTTACAACTGCGGAGGTGCGTTCAGCACAAAGTCTGCTGAAAAGGATCTTATTTTCCTGCGCGAGCTTGGCATTTCGCTCATGCTTTTCCACCGTCCAGGCAAGCTTGGCGAGGGTTACAAAAAGAACACACTTTTGCGTAACATAGCAAAAAAAGCTATTATTTTGCGCGACCGCGAGGCGGAGATGCAAAATCTTTACGTTGCTATGACCCGTGCAAGAGAGTATATGTTTATCAGCGCGTCGCCTACCAAGGCGTCAGCGGCTCTCTGCGGCTTTGACCGAGGTGACAGATTCCGTACCCTCTCCTGCAACAGCTATGCGCCGTGGCTTATCACGGGACTTCAAAAGGCTGCTTGCGACGGCGAATATTGCCTTATCAACTATATAAACAGGGACAGTATCAGCCCCGACGAGCCTTTGAGCGCAAATGCAGTCAGCTCAGCCGCATCTGACCTTGACGACGGATTTGCGAGCAGATACAAGGAGCTTGCGAGTGCAGTATCAGCACAGAGCGATGAGGAAAAATTCCTGCGCTCACTGCCCACCAAGGTTCCCGCCTCAAAGCTGAAGGAAAATATGCTGGACCGTTATGTTTTCTTTGAATCAAACGTATCGAGCCCAGAAGAAATAGGTCTGACGAAAGACGAGGATGCTCCTTTTGGGACAGACAGCAACGGAATTGATTACCGTGAGAAGGAAAGCATACTTGAATCCTTACGACTTATGAAGTCCTCGGATGTATCCGACTTTGATCTTTTGCTTGACCGAAACACAAAAGCGAGTGCCTCACAAAAAGGTACGGCGGCGCATGCATTTTTGCAATTCTGCGATTTTTCACGCTTCACAAGCTCGAATCATGACGGCACTGACCTCGATGAGTGCGTTAATGAGGAGCTTGCCAGACTGTGTCAGCTTGGATTTATTGATGAAAGGTCTGCTGATTTGCTTGACTTGACACAGCTTTCCTCTTTCTTCAAAAGTGAATTTTTCAAGCTCGTCATATCCGCACGGGAATACCGACGCGAGCTGCGCTTCAACCGCTTTGTTCCGCTTTCAAGCCTTACAAAAGACCCCGCTATCTCCGCTGCTGTCGGTGACAGAACGCTTTACGTTCAAGGCTCGATAGACCTTGTGATACACACCGCGGACGGAAATATCATTCTCTGCGACTACAAGTCGGACTGGATCAGCGACGAGGAACGTGCCTCCCCCACTCTTATTGCCGCTAATATGAAGCGTAAGCACGGCGCACAGTTAAAGCAATATTCCAAAGCCATATTCGATCTGTATGGCAAATACCCCGAAAAAATTTTTATCTATTCCCTCCCACTCGGCGAAGCCGTGGAAATTGATATAAATTAAGCAACTAAAAAATCCACCTGCGAAATTCGCAGGTGGAAGTTTTTCATTAAGTATCAGAGGTACTTCTTAACGACCTCACTTGCCTCCTCAGCCGCCATAGATGCAGTGATGAGAATATTGATCTCGTTGCCGGACTTAGCGGTCAGCTCGTCGAGATCGAGCAGGAACTTCTCGAAAACAGGCATATCGTTATTGCAGATCTTCAATGCGGAGTCGATAAACAGATCGGTAATATCGTTATTGCTTGCAAGAATTCCCGCAACAAAGCCGTACAGCTCCTCGCCGTCAAAAATGAGATAGTCGTTAGTGTTGAGCAGACGAGCGTTATAATCTATGTTAAGGCGAAGCTTGACGCCCTTTTCAACAACGACTACGTTGCCCTTAGTGGATGCAACAGCCGCGTTTGCCTTTTCAATAAGTGTTTTGGTTTTTCCCGTACCTTTAACGCCAATAAGAAGCTTAATCATAACAGTTTATCCTTTCTTTTTCCGTCCGCGACAACGCGGGCGAGTTTGGTGTAATTGTATTATATCATATTTGATTACAAATTTCAAGTGGTTTCAGAAAAAAATTAGGTACAAATTAACAAAAATTTATACAATTTTTTCAGCTGATCCTTCCCTTCAGCTCCTCAGCCAATTTCTCATAGCCGGGTTTTCCGAGAAGTGCGAACATATTTTTCTTGTATTCCTCAACGCCGGGCTGGTTAAACGGATTGACTCCGAGAATATATCCCGAGATGGCGCAAGCAAGCTCAAAGAAATAAATGAGATATCCGAGGGAGTAAGCGGAACGGTCAGCAAGCTCGATCAAGATATTGGGAACGCCGCCGTCAACGTGCGCAAGAAGCGTTGCCTGCATTGCAGTCTTCTTTACAAGATTGAGGTCGGTACCCGAGAGGAAATTAAGCCCGTCAATGTTTGCGGGATCGTTGGGAATGTCAAAGACCTCGTGATTGTTCTCGACCGAAATTACAGTTTCAAAGAGGTTGCGTGTTCCGTCCTGAATATACTGACCGAGGGAGTGCAGATCGGTGGAGAAAATAACGGATGCGGGAAAAATTCCTTTTTTGTCCTTGCCCTCACTCTCGCCGTAAAGCTGCTTCCACCACTCGTTGAGCATCATAGCGTAAGGCTCATAGCCAACGAGAATCTCGGTGGTTTTTCCCTTACGGTAAAGGATATTTCGCATAGCCGCGTACTTGTATGCATCATTCTTTGAAATATCCTCGGAGGTATATGCCTGCTTTGCATCAGCCGCACCCTTCATCAGTGCGTCAATATCAATACCCGCAACCGCTATGGGCAAAAGTCCTACCGCAGTAAGCACGGAGAAACGTCCGCCAACGTCGTCTGGAACTACGAAGGTTTCATATCCCGCGTCGTCGGAAAAGCTCTTGAGCGTTCCCTTCGCCTTATCGGTGGTAACGAAAATGCGTTCTCTTGCACCTTCGACGCCGTACTTTTCCTCAAGCATACCGCGAAGCACGCGGAAAGCAACAGCAGGCTCGGTGGTAGTTCCCGATTTGGAAATGACATTTATGCAAACGTCACGGTCGCGGCACAGCTGTGCGATTTCAGCCATAGATACTGCACTGATGCAGTTACCCGCGAAGTAGATATCGGGAGTATCCTTGGAAAGGCTGTTATACAGCGGGGACTTCAAAAATTCAATGACAGCACGCGCTCCGAGATAAGAGCCGCCAATTCCCACCACAATAAACACCGAGGAGGTCTTTTTTACCTTTTCAGCCGCGACCTTTATGCGTGCGAATTCTTCCTTATCGTAGTCCTCGGGGAGAGTTACCCAACCGAGAAAATCACTGCCTGCACCGTTTTTGTTGCAAAGCAGGCTGTGTGCCGCACTGACGTCTGACTGAATATTCTTATATTCATCAGCACTTATAAAGGATTCCGAATACTTTTCTACCAAACGAATTGCCATTGTGTTCCCTCACATTCCTGAATAAAAAATAAACATTGTTATTATACCGCAATTTCTTTTGTTTTGCAATAGTTTTTTTGAAAAAACTTCCCTTTTTTTTGAAATATTTTCCCCATTTTAGAAAAATATTGAAAAACGCTTTTGGAACTCGATCCCAAAAGCGTTTTTTCGACGTTAGCCGAGAATTATTTCAGGTACTTATCAAGATTATACTTCTCGCCGCAGCCGTAGTTTTCATAAACGTAATCGATGTCTTTATCACCGCGTCCCGACAGACAGACGAGAATAGAGCCGCTCTTATGCTCCTTGGCGTACTTAATGGCATAAGCAAGGGCGTGCGAGCTTTCGATAGCGGGAATGATACCCTCAAATCTTGAAAGCAGGAAGAAGGCTTCCATTGCCTCGTCGTCGGATGCGGTTTCGTAGTGAACACGTCCCATATCGCGCAGATATGCATGCTCAGGACCAACACCCGGATAGTCAAGTCCGCTTGCTACGGAATATACGGGAGATGGCTCACCGTTCTCATCCTGAAGAACGTAGGTATCAAATCCGTGGATCCTTCCCTTCGTTCCGTACTGCATGGTCGCCGCGTGGTCGCCAACAGCAGAGCCTCGTCCGAGAGGCTCGATACCGTATATCTCAACGGGATCTGCGAGGAATGGTGTAAACATACCGAGCGAGTTGGAGCCTCCGCCCACACACGCACAGATCGCGTCGGGCATAATACCCGTCATATCCAAAAACTGCTCTCTTGCTTCAATACCGATAACAGACTGAAAATCTCTTACCATTTTGGGGAACGGATGCGGACCAAGGGCAGAGCCTATGCAATAGATAGCGTCCTTATATTCCTTTGCGTAAGCCTCAAATGCGGCGTCCACCGCTTCCTTCAAGGTTTTAAGTCCCGCACTGACGGGAATTACGTTTGCTCCCAACATTTTCATACGGATAACATTGGGATGCTGCTTTGCGATATCCACCTCACCCATATAGATGTCACATTCGAGGTTGAAATATGCTGCCGCGGTAGCAAGAGCAACGCCATGCTGACCTGCGCCTGTTTCGGCGATCAGCTTTTTCTTACCCATGTACTTTGCAAGCAGACCCTCGCCCATGCAGTGATTGAGCTTATGTGCGCCCGTATGGTTGAGATCCTCACGCTTGAGATATATCTGGCAGTTACCAAACAGCTTGGAAAGACGCTCGCAGTGATACACGGGCGTGGGACGTCCCTGAAATTCCTTGCGGATGCGGCGAAGCTCGTTAATAAACTGTGCGGAGTGACAGATAGCCTCGTAAGCGTTATCAGCCTCAGCAAACGCCGCCTGAAGCTCGGGGGCGATATAGGAGCCGCCGTACTCACCGAATCTGCCGTCGGGAGTGGGAAATTCCTTTAAATAATTATCGAAATCCTTGTACTTATTCATAATAATTCTCCTTTTATATCAATATTAAAACGTGATGTGCGATCATTTGAAGGCTCGCCATCGAAAATCAAGCTTATACATAAAAACTCTCCTTAAAACAAAAAGTCCCAAGTATCCAAGGATACCTGGGACGAAAATACAAACGTACTCCGCGGTGCCACCCACATTAAGCCTTGCGGCTTCTCTCTCGCATACGTGATATGCGGCGCGTATGATAACGGAAGCGCACCCCGTCAAAGGCTACCCGCTCAACTGAACGCTCACCCTGCCCTCGGAAGTCCATTCACAGCATCTCCAATATCGCGCTCTCACCGTCCGCGACTCTCTGAAAAAGGCTTAATGCGGCTACTACTCTCCCTCATAGGTTTTAGTATGCTAAAATTATATACCTTTGAGCAATATTTGTCAACCGCAATTTTGCACAAAATTACAGCTTATTTTTATGCATTTCGCACAGCTTACAACAAAACGAATTTTGCTATCATGCGCCAAAGAATTTCAAGGTAGCCAATCTGCTCCACCCCCCTGCCCGCTACGGCATTGATCTCCCCTATCGTTTTGCCGTCAAGGACAAACGAAACCTTGCCAACGATTTCGCCGTTTTTTAGCGGTGCGGTAAGTGCTGTCGGAAGCTCTGTTTTCATCTCGACGGCAGACGCCCTTCCCGCGGGCACGACAGCCGTAAATTTAGGATAGATGACGTCAACGCTGTTTACACATCCGCCCGTCACCTTAACGTCCTTGACCCTGTCGCCTTCGTTGACGTAGAGGTCGTAATTTGCATAGCCGTAATCAAGCAGCTTTGTTGCTTCCGCGTTGCGGATATCTCTCGTTTCAGCTCCCATGATGACGCAGATGAGTGACATTCCGTCTCGCTCTGCCGTTGCCGAAATGCAAAATCCCGCCTTGGAGGTCGAGCCTGTCTTAAGTCCCGTACAGCCGTTATAAAAGCGCACGAGTCGGTTGGTATTTGTAAGTCCGAATGCACCGTTTCGCACGGTATCCATCCATATGCTGCTGTATTCGAGTATCTTTTTGTGCTTGATAAGCTCACGCGACATGATCGCAATATCCATAGCCGAGGTGAGATGCTCCCTTGCGGTGTCGTCAAGACCGTTGGTATTCTCAAATTTGGTGTTCGCCATTCCAAGCTCGTCGGCGCGCTTGTTCATGCGCCTGACGAACTCCTCCTCACTCCCCGCGACCTTTTCCGCCAAGGCGCAAGCCGCGTCGTTTGCAGAAGCTATAACAACGCTCTTTACCATGTCCTCAACGCTCATGCTCTCGCCCACCTCAAGATATATCTGTGAGCCACCCATTGATGCCGCTCGCTCGCTTGTAGTAACCTCGTCACTCCACTTCAGCCGTCCATCCTCAATTGCCTCCATAACCAGCAGTAAGGTCATGATCTTAGTGACGGATGCGGGAGGCAAAGCTTCATTCGGGTTTTGCGCAAACAAGACCTTGCCCGTTGATGCCTCCATCAGGACAGCACTTTTGCAATTCAGCGTAAAGCCTTGAGCATTCGACTCCACCGAGATCGGCATTATATCCGACTCGGCAAATATAAATGTCGGCAAACTGACGGCGCAGATGCATAAACAAAGGCATATCAATATAAGCCTTGTTATCCTTTTTAAACTCATAAAAACACCACCTCTCACAAAAAGGTATGCAAGAGGTGGGATTAATATGAATGATTACTCTTCAACCGAAAACTCAAAGGTGGTTATATGCGAATACTCCTCGCCGGGGCGAAGCACGCAATTAGTAAATCCCTCGTGGTTGATGCTGTCGGGCATTACCTGCGTTTCAAGGCAGAAGCCGCTTTGTGTTTTTTGCGGATATCCGTTTTTCAGCGGATGCTTGTCGTTGTTCAAAAAGTTTGCGGTGTAAAGCTGAACGCAGGGCTGATTAGTATACATTTTAAGGCAACGTCCGCTTTTGGGGTCGACCACGGTCACGCGGAGCGGGATATCGTCGGCACTCTGCTCTCTCCAGCCCGTAAAGTTGAAGCAGTGGTCGTAACCGCCCGCGGTCTTAAGATGCTCACAATCAGCATAAAAATCCTTACCGATGGTCTTGGGTGTGCGGAAATCCATGGGCGTACCCTCGACATCAATAATTTTTCCCGTGGGAATAAGTCCTTTGGCAGGCTCAAGATAGCTTTCCGCATCAAGGGTAAGCACATGGTCGAGTATATCACCCGACGCACATCCGCCAAGGTTGAAATATACGTGATTGGTGAGATTTATAATGGTGGGTTTATCAGTGGTCGCCTTGTATACCAACGTCAGCGCGTTGTCCTCGCCGAGAGTATATGTCACTGTAACATCAAGGCGTCCGGGATAATTTTCCTCGCCGTCCTCGGCAACGTAATTCAAAACGAGCGAGGGCTGGTCGGAATCATCTGCTTCAAGCACCGTCCAAATCCGCTTTCCAAATCCCGCCTTGCCGCCGTGGAGATGATTTTCACCGTTATTTATGTAAAGCTTGTCATAGACCGCGCCGTCAAGCTCGAAGCGCCCTTTTGCAATTCGGTTGGCAAATCTTCCGACGAGTGCGCCGAGTGAGCCGCCCGAATTTTCATAATCGTAAAGTGAATCAAAGCCAAGCACGACGTCGGACATTCTGCCGAACTTATCTGGAGCCTTGATAGAGACCAGTGCGCCGCCGTAAGTAGTGACGGAAACCTCCATACCGGCCGCGTTTGTCAGGGTGTAGATGTCTGCCTCTCTGCCGTCGGAGAGTGTACCGAAAAATCTTTTTGTAATACTCATTTTCTCCTCCTATAATATTGGTGGGCAAACGAAAAAAACGTATGCCCACCAAGTTTAATTTGTATCAGTCCTCATAACCGCGTGGGTTACGGCTCTGCCATCTGTCTGCGTCGCGGCACATATCTGCGATATCGTATTTTGCCGTCCAGCCAAGCACCTCGCGCGCCAGAGTGGGATCAGCATAGCATTCAGCGATATCACCGGGGCGGCGGGGATCTATAACGTAAGGAACTTTCTTGCCCGTTTCCTTTTCAAACGCCTTTACAATATCCAAAACGGAGTAGCCCTTACCCGTACCGATATTGTAATATTCAATGCCAGTTACCTTTCTTGCTCTCGCGAGCGCCTTGAGGTGTGCGTCGGCGAGGTCAACGACGTGGATATAGTCACGGACTCCCGTGCCGTCGGGTGTAGGATAGTCGTTACCGAAAACGTGCAGCTCCTTGAGCTGTCCCATAGCGACCTTGGTGACGTAAGGCAGAAGGTTATTGGGAATTCCTACGGGGTCCTCGCCGATAAGTCCCGACTCGTGCGCACCGATAGGATTGAAATAGCGAAGCACACAAACCGAAAATTCTGGGTCTGAAATCTGGATATCCTTGAGGATACGCTCAATCATAAGCTTGGACTCGCCGTAAGGATTGGTCGTTCCGCCAACCTTTGCCGTTTCCTTGATCGGAACGCACTCAGGCGTTCCGTAAACGGTTGCGGAGGACGAGAAAACGATAGTCTTTACACCGTGGCTCTGCATAACATGGCAGAGGTTAAGAGTACCTGTGATATTGTTATGGTAGTAACGGATAGGCTGAGCCACCGACTCGCCGACAGCCTTGAGTCCCGCGAAATGTATGCAGGAGTCAATCTCGGGATGATCGTCGAAGATTCTGTCGAGAGCGTCGTAGTCAAGCAGGTCAGCCATGACAAAGGCAGGACGCTTTCCCGTGATCTCCTGAATTTTATCAAGAACTACGGGCTTGCTGTTAGAAAAGTTATCGACAATGATAACGTCCTCGCCCGCTTTTAGAAATTCAACCACCGTATGAGAACCGATAAAGCCGGTTCCGCCTGTAACAAGAATAGACATATCAAGCCTCCAAAAAGTTAATTATGCCCAAAGATCCTCGGGATACTCTCCGTTTGCGATAAGGGATTTGATAGTTTCAACTACCCACGGCTTATCCTCTGGATAGGTAACGCCGCACCACTCGGAGTCGGTCTGATACATGGTAACGTCGCAAAGACCGTCCTTCATCATGCTGTCAATGGATACAGGGAGCAGGCACTCTGCCTTCTTGGGGTCGGGGGCGTTATTGAGATTCTGCATAAACTTGAGAAAGTCCTTCTCAAAGTACGCAAGAGTATCATTGGTAAGTCCCCAGCAGTTCATGGAAACGGTGGTATCACCGGGGAGATCCACCCACTGCTCATTCTCGTCAAGATAAGCCGCGTCGTTGCCGACCTTCTTGATCTTGAGTCTTTCAACGATAGAGGTAAGCATGCCGTTCTCGGTCTCACAAACACCACGGGAAACGGTACCCTTTTCAGTCAAGGTATTCTTTACCTTAAATCCGATAGCGCAGTTGTGGCCGTTTGCCAGCTCGCCCGACTCAACGCGCGCAAGGTGAGCAGCCAGCTTTTCAAAGGTGTTTCTGCCGTAGAAGTCGTCTGCATTAATAACACCGTAAGCAC
>SVQX01000025.1 GCA_015065065.1 Oscillospiraceae bacterium | reverse complement strand
AGGATACGGATGTGCGATCCGTCAACGTCCGCGTCCGCCATAATGATTATCTTGCCGTAACGCAGCTTTGCGGGGTCGAACTCCTCGCCTATTCCACAGCCGAGAGCCTGAATTATAGGTATCAGGGAAAGGTTGGAATAAACCTTGTCAAGTCTTGTTTTTTCTACGTTCAATACCTTACCGCGCAGAGGAAGTATCGCTTGGAAGCGCGAGTTTCTGCCCTGCTTTGCAGAGCCTCCCGCACTATCTCCCTCTACAAGGTACAGCTCCGTCAGCTCAGCACTCTTTTCCTGACAGTCGGCAAGCTTACCCGGCAGAGTCGAGCCCTTAAGCAGACCCTTTCGCGTAGACTCTCTCGCCTTTCTCGCCGCCTCTCTTGCGCGGCTTGCGGCAAGCGCCTTTTCAAGTATAGAGCGACCTACTGTAGGATGCTCCTCAAAGAATTCTGCGAGCTTGGTAGTAACGGTATTCTCCACAAGAGTACGGATATCCGAGTTACCCAGCTTTGACTTGGTCTGGCTTTCAAACTGTGCATTCTCCAGCTTTACGGAGATAACGGCGCAAAGTCCCTCACGCACGTCCTCGCCCGACAGATTCTTATCGCTGTCCTTGATAATACCTGCTTTTCTGCCGTACTCGTTGACGGCTCTTGTAAGTCCCGAGCGGAAGCCGGTTTCGTGCGTACCGCCCTCGATGGTATTCATATTGTTAGCGAAGGTCATTACGCACTCTTCGTAGCTGTCGTTGTACTGCATAGCTATCTCCGCTACGCTCGTACCCTTCTCGCTCTTCATGTACATAACGCCCTCGTGGATAGGATCAGCGTGACGATTCTGAGTCAGATATTCAACGAAGCTGCGCACGCCGCCCTCGTAGCAAAGGTCGGTCTCAACCGGCTTTTCCTCTCTGTCGTCGCGCAGAACGATACGCACGCCGCCGTTGAGGAACGCCTGCTCACGCAGACGGTTGAGCAGTATCTTATAATCAAAAACGGTTTCCTCGAAAATGGTGGAATCGGGCTTGAAGGTAACACGCACGCCGTGGGGATGCTCCGCATCAGGTCCCTCGCACTTGAAGGGACGCGCGACCATACCGCGCTCAAATCTCTCGGTGTAGCGAATTCCGTCAACTGCGTCCTCCAGCTCTACCCACTCGGAAAGCGCGTTTACAACGGACGCGCCCACACCGTGCAGACCGCCCGCTATCTTATATCCGCCGCCGCCGAATTTTCCGCCCGCGTGCAGAATGGTATAAACCACCTCGGGTGTGGGAATACCCTCCTTCGGGTGGATACCCGCAGGAATTCCGCGTCCGTTATCCGTGACGGTAATACTGTTGTCGGGGTTTATTACCACCTCGATCTTGTCGCAGTAGCCAGCCAACGCCTCGTCGATGGAGTTATCCACTATTTCATATACCAGATGGTGGAGTCCGCGAATGGAGGTAGTACCGATATACATACCCGGTCTTTTTCTTACCGCCTCAAGACCCTCAAGGACCTGTATATGCTCCTCGCTGTATTCCCCTTCATCACCGCCGCCGACATTAGCCTGCGCTTCCTCTGCAACCTCTGCTACGGCGATATTTTCCTTGTTCATCTCATCCATCTTCAAAAAACCATTCCTTTTCTTTTATGTGTGATATGAGTGTCTTTTGTTTTGATTTATTTTTTATGTGGGGTTTCACCCTACGCCCTACAAACTTTCCCCCAAAGAAAGTTTGATCAAAGAACTTTAATGCAAAATTATTTTTTGCTAAATTTGTTTCGTTATTTTATAACTAAATCCATCTCTATAACCCCCGTGGGTCCCTTACCCACTGCGGTATTTATTCACGCGCCAAAGGCGCATTTCACTCTCCTCCACTGTGTCATTCTTGAGCAAAGCGAATAATCTCGGTGGCTGCAGATTTCACTCCGCGAAGCGGACTACCCTATAAGTCCTTCATCCTCACCGCCCGACATACGTCCGTACAGTGCGGCTGTGGAAAGCTGTGAAAAAACTATTCTGTATTTTTTGCTTGCTCTGTCCTTATACAAAACAAAGGATTTTGGAATCTCCTCCACAGCGGAGCTTACAAGCCCGCGCCGCTCTGATGCGGCAAGGTATTTTCGCGTTATGGACGAGGTAGTTGTCCTGTCTGCGTCAAAAATGCCGATTATATCCCGACGGCGTATATTCTGTTTACTTCCTATATGCAGATACATACAAGTCCTCCGTCATGAAAAATATTTTCCGCCCTCGACCTTTATGAGATTCACCCCTGCCGACACGTCCCGTGACAGCTCGCAGGTACTCATAATGACCTGACGGGAGTCCATTTTTTCCATAAGGTACGCGCGTCTGTGAGAGTCAAGCTCGGACAGCACGTCGTCAAACAGAAACACGGGCATATCTCCGCCGAAATCCGCCGCAGATATATCTCCCTCGGCAAGCTTCATGGCAAGAGCCAGCGATCTTTGCTGTCCCTGGGACGCGAAAATTCGCGCAGGACGGTCGCAAAGGCTTATTTTGATGTCGTCCCTGTGTACGCCGTAAAGGGTGCTTCCCGCCAAAATTTCGCGCTCCTTGCGCGTCGTCAGCAGCTCAAGGTACTTATCCCTGACAGCGCCCACGTCGGACAGAATGCTCCCGTCCTCCTGCGCCGCACGGCTGGCGTATTCAAGCCTTGGTACCTCGCCGCCCTCGGATGCATTTGGAAAGCAGCTCGACATATCCGCAAATATCTGGGCTACGAGCCTGTCCGCTCGCCTTACGTATTCCGCTCTTGCGCAGGTGATGATCGCCGCCTCCTCTGCAAGCTGCTCCGACCAAAAATCAATGGTGGCGTCAAAGGTTCGTCTGTCCTCCTCCGCCCGTCGGATAAGTGAATTACGCTCCTTGAGTATCTGGTTATACCTTTGCAGTGATCGCAGATACATGGGACGGAGCTGGGAAATCGCCACGTTGAGGTAATTCCGTCGCATTTCGGGACCGCCCTGAACCAGTGACAGATGCTCGGGACAGAACAAGACCACTCTGAACTGCCCGACAAGCTCGGACATACGTGACAGCCTTATCCCGTTATGCTCCACTACCCGTCTTGCGCGCCCCGACGACAGCCGCACGGATATCCTTTGCTCCCGCACGCTGTCCTCAAACACGTTTTCAAGCCTTGCACCCTCGCATCCAAATCGTACAAGCTCCGCCTCCTTGACGGGACGAAAGCTCTTTCCGAGCGCTGTAAAATATATAGCTTCAAGCAGGTTTGTCTTTCCCTGCGCGTTGTCCCCCGCCAAGACGTTTACTCCGCGGGTAAACTCCACGCTGCAGCTCTCAATATTGCGAAAGTCCGCCGCGCTTATCTTTTTTATTACCATGAGGTGAAATTATCAGTCCTTCATTCTGACGGGGAGCAGCATAAACAGCTCCTTATCGTCACCGCTGTCCTCGTCAGGCTCGATATTCATACTGGTGAGCGGAGAGGAGAGTGACAGCTTTACTCTGTCCGCAGTGCATGCACGGAGAGTGTCCATAAGATAGCGGTTGTTGAAGGCGATAACGATATCGTCGCCCTCATGGTCGACCAGCAGCTCGTCGTAAGCCGATCCGATGCCCGAGGTCGCGCTGATCTTAAGGATGCTTCCGCTAACCTCTACCTTAACGTGAGGACGCACGCTGCCCGCAACCTTTTCCTCGGTAATGAGCGCGCTTCGCTCAAGAGCAGATACGAGCGCGTCCTTATCAACGTAAACGCCGATCTTGTGATTGCGCACGATAATGCGGTCGTAATTGATGTATTCGCCCTCAATGAGCTTGGAGAAAAACAGAATATCTCCAAAGGAGAAAATAATGTTCTTTCTGTTCATGAAAATAGTCACGGTTGCCTCATCGTCGCCATCGAGCAGCTTGTAAAGCTCTGTGACTGACTTATTAGGCAGAATAAACTTGAAATCAAGACCGTCACTGCCGTCGTTAAGATTTTTCAGCTCCGTCTGCGTTGAGCAAACAGCCATCTTGAAGGAATCACAGGAAACCAGCGACAGCTCGTTTCCGTTGACGGTAAAGTACATACCGTTAAGCACGGGACGCTGATCGTTCACGCCCATAGCGAAGGTGCATTTTGAGATCATGGACTTGAAAACGCTAAGATTTGCGATAAATCCGTTCTGGGATGTCAGTCTGGGAATCTCGGGAAAATCACTACCGGGCAGAGCGCTCATGGTATGCGATGCCTTTCCGCTCTGGATTCCGACCTTCATACGACTGTCAACGGTGAGTGTAATATCGGCTCCGTCCATAGCGCGAATGGTCTGATTGAATTTCGTAGCATTGATGATAGCACTTCCCTCCTCGATAACGTCAGCCTTGACGGTAATGCGCACGCCCTTTTCAAGGTCAAAGGTTGTCATAACGCAGGTATCGGGAGCGGTAGCCTCAATAAGAATACCCTCCGCGGCAGGAAGTGTCATTTTGGATGAAACGCCGCTCATAAGAGGGGCAACTGCCGTACAAAGCTCGTTTCTGTTGAATACTATTTTCATTATTGTCATCCTTTCTTTTCAAGCCGTCTTTCGGACTTGACGTTCTGATTTTTTTTTACGGAGTCTGTCTGCCTTCACGCGCGCACGCGCAAGAGAACAAACACAACAAACTTAACTAACAAAACAAGTAATAACACCAGTAGGGGCTGTTGGAATTGTGGAAAACCGGAAAAGCTTTACCGCCAAAGGAAATTTTTTTGCGAAAATGTGAAAAATGCTGTTGATATTCTGCTCGAAAGCTGTTGGACGTTTGTGGAAAAGTATTTTTTGTCGGATATTGTCGTCCCGATAAACATTTTTTGCTGCGACATTCATGTCGTTGTGGATTTTGGGGCTGTTTAAAAGTTCTGTGTGCTTTCCATTCAATTACCCTTGGAAAAGGCGGTCTCCACACCCTTGCGTGTGTCGGGCTGTGGAAAAAATATTCTTTATCACAAAAGGGAAAATCAAATCAAACTCATATTTTTCAACAGACTTTTCCACAACGTTTCGCGAGTTTTTTATACTGTTGAAAAATATGCTAAAAACCGTTTGGAAACAAGTTTTTCCCTATCTGACTGTAAAAAAATCACTTTCCCTTTATTTCCTTGATAAGCTCGTCGATCTCAGCGGCGAACAACGGGCTTTGAGCCATCTTTTTCTTTATCAGCTCCTCGGATGCGTGAACGGTGGAGTGATCTCTGCCGAACAGACGTCCCACGCTGGGCAGTGACATCTCTGCGATGGAGCGCAAAAGGTAAATCGAAATATGCCTTGCGCTTGCTATCTCCTTATTGCGCTTGGAGCTGAGTATATCCTCACGGCGGATATTGTACTTCTTATATATGGCAGCGAATATTTTGTCAAGCGTGACGGCGATAGGCTCTGCGTCGCCCAAAAGCTCTGCGATGCACTTGCGAGCCACCTCCATGGTAATGTTATTGCCGGATATGAATGCCATAGCACCCAGCTTTTTGATAGCGCCCTCTATCTGTCGGATGTTGGAGCGGAGATTTTCGGCAAGGAAGGTAAGCACGTCGTCGGGAATATTGACGTTTGCCTGCTCTGCCTTTTTCTTGATGATAGCGATTCGCAGCTCAAGATCGGGCGGCTGAATGTCCGCAACTATTCCCCACTCGAATCTCGTAACAAGTCGCTCCTCGAGATCCTTTATCTCGCGCGGCGAGCGGTCAGAGGTCAGAATTATCTGTCCGCCGCTTTCACGGATGGCATTGAAGGTGTGGAAAAACTCCTCCTGTGTTGAGTTCTTACCTGCGATAAACTGAATATCGTCCACCAGCAGTACGTCGCAAGAGCGGTATTTCTCGCGGAAATCAGCCATAGCCTGTCTTGCAAGGCTGTCTATCATCTGATTTGTGAAATCCTCGCTCTTTATGTAGATAACGTTGATATCCCTCTTTTTCTTTTGAAGCTCGTTTGTAATAGCGTAAAGCAGGTGAGTTTTTCCAAGTCCGCTCGGACCGTAAATAAAGAGCGGGTTGTAGTCGTGTGACAGCCTGTCCGCAATGGCAAGGCAGGCAGCGTGAACGAATTTGTTGGACTCGCCTACGATAAAGTTTTCGAAGGTGTATTCAAAATTGAACGGGGGCATGGTCGATCCTATTGTAGTTGCCCGCGTTACAGTTTCCTCGCCGTTTCTTATCTTCTGATAGTTCGCGGCAACCCGTATGGCGTCAAGCTCCTCGGAGGATTCTGCGCAAACGAATTCGACGGTGATATCGAAGCCGAGCATTTCACCGAAGCGCCGCTCAATATCCTCCTTGTACTTCATTGTAAGGACCTTGGTTTTGATCTCGGAATCTGCTGCCATGGTGAGCTTGCTGTCGGAGAAGGATACTATCTCAAGTCCGGTAAACCACAAGTCGATAATGGCATCGCACAGTCCGTCGCGGAATGATTCTTTTACCATCTGCCACACGCGGCAGATATCGTCAAGATGCGACATTTTTTCGTCCTTTCTATTTCTTTAGAGTTACTTTTATTTGTAAAATATTATATATAATATATTATAACATATTATATTTTGAAAAGCAACCCCTATTTTTATAAATTTACAGCACAACGACAAAAAATTTAAAGATGATCCGCATAAGCCGTGCTTTGTACTGAAAAATCGGAAAATGTACGCAAAAATACAAAAATAAATTCGATTCGACTTCTTGACTTTTTTTGAAAAAGTGCTATTATATACTTGTAAAAAAATTGTAAATTTCATAGTGGAGAGCTAAACATGAATATCAGATACACTGTTAAGGGAATGTCATGTGCCGCCTGCTCGGCTCACGTTCAAAGGTCAGCCGATTCCGTTATTGCTGCCGCGGGATATGAAGGGAAAATCGTTGCTACGGTCGTGCTTTTATCAAATTCAATGACCGTTTTTTACCCTGACGAAATGACGAAAAAAGAAATTTCGGACATTGAGGATAAGCTGAAAAGGGCTATAAAAAAGGGCGGATACGCTATGTGTGACTATACTCCGAGGGGAGTAGAAAACGAGCGTAAGGGAGGACTTCTCTCCCCTGTTGCACGACTGGTGATATCACTCGCTCTTACCTTGCTTCTCATGACTGTTTCTATGGGACATATGGTGGGAATTAAGCTTCCGGATATTATTTCAAGTGAATCAAGCCCTCAGAATTTTGCGTTGGTGCAGTTTTTTATTTCGCTCACTGTCGTTGTGTTGAATTTCGGATTTTATTCTCGGGGGATGTTCTCGCTTTTTCACGGTGCGCCAAATATGGACACTCTTATCGCTATCGGCTCGGGCTCCTCTCTGCTCTACGGAATTGTTGCTACCGTAATGATATTTTACGGCAGACATACCGGCAACGCTGAGCTGGTACACACCTATGCTCACGACCTCTATTTTGAGTCGGCAGCTATGATTCTGGCTCTCGTCAGCCTTGGAAAAACCCTTGAAGGTAAAGCGAAAAAGAATGCCGCTGACGCTGTTGCCGCCCTGACTGCCATGCTTCCTGCCACGGCTCGTGTGCTTCGCGACGGAGAGGAGCTTCAGATTCCTGCGGATCAGCTTGTATTAGGTGATATAATAATTGTAAAAAGCGGGGAAATTATCCCTGCAGACGCTGTAGTTATCGAGGGTGATGGCGGCGCTGATGAATCCTCGTTGACAGGCGAGAGTATTCCTGTGGCAAAGGAGATAGGCTCAAGGGTAAACGGCTCGTGCGTTCTCGTTTCGGGATATATTCGCGCAAAAGTTGAAAAAATCGGCGATGATACTGCATTTTCGCGTATAATCAAGCTGCTGGAGGAGGCGTCGGCTACCAAAGCGCCCATATCACGTCTTGCCGATAGGGTAAGCGGGATTTTCGTTCCCATCGTTATTGGAATATCCTTTGTTACGTTTGCAATTTGGATGATATTCGGCAGCTTTTCCGACGCCCTTAAAAGCGCCGTTTGCGTGCTTGTTATCTCTTGCCCATGTGCGTTGGGGCTGGCAACTCCAACGGCTGTTCTTATCGGCACGGGAAGAGGCGCGCGCGAGGGCGTGTTTTTCCGTAACGCGGCAGCTCTTGAATATCTTGGCAGGGTAAAAACCGTTTTTTTTGACAAGACGGGTACTGTGACCTGCGGAAGGCCGGTTATTTCCGACGTTATTCTTACTAATGATGCGGATATCTCGGCTGAAGAGCTTATATCTCTTTCTTACTCGGTAGAAAAAATGTCATCTCACCCTCTTTCTGTCGCCGTTTGCGAATACGCAGAAAAAAAATCGGTAGCACAAGTGCCTACCGAAGGATTTTTCTCGGTGACGGGACAAGGAATTGGGGCTGTGGCGGGTGGAAAAGCCGTTCTTGTAGGCAAGCCCGAGTTTCTTGCAGACAACGGCGTGGAGCTACCGGCTGCCTTTACAGCGGATTTTGAGCTTCGAGAGGATGAGGGCAAAACCGTCGTTGCCGTTTCGGTAGACGGATGTGCCACAGGTATGCTGTGCATCAGCGACACGATACGTGAGGATACGCGAGAGGCTGTAATGCAGCTTCACAAGCTTGGAATCAAAACTGTAATGCTTACGGGCGATAACAAGCGCACCGCGGCAGCTATGGCGTCAATGGCAGGCATCGACGAATACTGCGCCTCCCTTCTCCCCGAGGATAAGGAAAGAATAGTCAGAGAAGCTACAGAGGCTGAAAGATCTGTCAAGCACCGTAAGAACCTTGTAGCTATGGTAGGCGACGGTATAAACGACGCCCCCGCTCTTGCTCGCGCTGACGTTGGAATAGCTATGGGTACCGGTACGGAGGTGGCTATCGATTCTGCGGACGTAGTGCTGACAGGGGACAGTGTAAGCTCTCTTGTGCGCGCTATTCGTTTATCCCGCAGGACAATGCGGATAATACGTCAAAATCTTTTCTGGGCAATGTTTTACAACAGTGTTGGAATACCTATTGCGGCAGGAGTGCTTTTCCCTGCCTTCGGTATACGGCTCAGTCCAATGATAGCAGCGGCGGCAATGAGCTTTTCCTCTGTCAGCGTAGTTTGCAACGCTCTGCGACTCAAACGCAAAAAATGACGGCGTCTTACTTTAAAGCTTGGTTTTTGTTCGAAATGCACATAATTTCAACTTAAAAATGTGAAAAATGCATATAAAATCGGTGTTGACAAGAATATTTAAAAATGTTATAATAGGCGACGTGCGATTTGATCTGAGAGATTGCCCTCGGATCAAGTATTATGTGAAAGGAAAGCTTTAAAATGGCAAAGATCAGATTGGTCGGAGCTGTCGTCGCCTTTGCGCTTGCTTGCGTAATTATGGTTGCATGCGATGATTATAACACTGCGGATACTACTGACACCACGGGTACCGGGTCAGAGATAGCTACCGAATCCGACACAGCTTCAAAATAATATAGTATGCGTAAAAATGTAAGGGCTGTCGCATTTGCGACAGCCCTTATTGGATTTCATAGGCGTTTGCCTACGTCAAGATCAGTTGTTATACAGATCCTTCATCTTTTCAAGACGAGCGTACTTCGCAGCAGCGTTCTCACGAGCCTGAGCGAACAGCTTCTCAGCGCGCTCGGGGTTAGACTGTGCAAGGCGAGCGTAACGGTTCTCGGACTTGATAAAGTCAACGTAGTCAGCCGTAGGAGCCTTGGAGTCAATGGTGAGATTTCCACCCTCAAGAGTAGGATTGTATCTGAACAGCTGCCAGTAACCCGACTCAACAGCCTTTTTCATCTCAAGCTGGCAGTTCTGCATACCGCCCTTTACGCCGTGCATTTCGCAAGGAGCGTAACCGATGATAAGGGAAGGACCGTTGTAAGCCTCAGCCTCGGTAAGAGCCTTGAGGAGCTGGTTCATGTCAGCGCCCATAGCAACCTGTGCTACGTATACGTAGCCGTAGGACATAGCGATCTCTGCAAGATTTTTCTTGCCGATTGCCTTACCTGCAGCCGCAAACTGTGCAACCTGTCCGAGGTTGGAGGCCTTGGATGCCTGTCCGCCGGTGTTGGAGTATACCTCGGTATCGAATACGAATACGTTTACGTTTTCGCCGGTAGCAAGAACGTGGTCAAGACCGCCAAATCCGATATCGTATGCCCATCCGTCACCGCCAAGGATCCATACGGACTTCTTGGAGAGGTATGCCTTCTCGTCAAGGATAGCGGGAGCGGTCGGGCAACCTGCAGCAGCAGCCTTTTCAAGCTCAGCTACGAGAGCCTTGGTTGCAGCCTCGTTAGCCTTACCGTCGTCAGCAGTTGCGAAGTAAGCCTCAGCAGCAGCCTTAAACTCATCGGAAGCCTTGTCGGACTCTGCCATCTCACGAACCTTGCCCATCAGCTTCTCGCGGATAGCCTTCTGTGCAAGAGCCATACCCAGACCGTGCTCTGCGTTGTCCTCAAACAGGGAGTTAGCCCATGCGGGACCTCTGCCGCTTTCACGGTTCACGGTGTAAGGAGTTGCGGGAGCGGAGCCACCCCAGATGGAGGAGCATCCGGTTGCGTTGGAGATATACATTCTCTCACCGAACAGCTGGGTGATAAGACGTGCATAAGAGGTCTCTGCACAGCCTGCGCAAGAGCCGGAGAATTCAAGCAGAGGCTGCTTGAACTGGCTTCCCTTTACGGAATCCTCCTTGAAAGGAAGCTCCTTGGAGGAAACGTTTGCTACGCAGTAATCGAAGGGAGCCTGCTGGTCTGCCTGAGTTGCCTGAGGAACCATGCGGATAGCCATATCCTCTGCCTTTACCTTCTCGCCTGCGGCAGCTGCCTTCTTCTCTGCTGTTGCGTTTACGGGACAAGCCTTAACGCAGAGGGTACAGCCCATACAGTCAAGAGGAGATACGGCGATGGTGAACTTGTAGCCCTCGCAGCCCTTACCGGTCATCTTAGCCGCGAACTTGGTGGATTCGGGAGCGTTTGCAGCCTCCTCCTCATTGAGCGCGTAAGGACGGATGGTAGCGTGAGGACATACGAAGGAGCAGTTGTTACACTGGATACACTTATTGGGATTCCACTCGGGAACGTAAACGGCAACGCCGCGCTTTTCGAATGCTGCAGAGCCCTGCGGGAACTGACCGTCAACGTATTCGGTGAATGCGGAAACGGGCAGGCTGTCACCCTTCATCTCGTTTACGGGAACGACGATATTGTTTACAAATGCCTCAAGATCCTTTCTGTCAGCCTTCTTTGCGGCTGCGGGAGCATCTGCGGGGCAGGTCTTCCAAGCCTCGGGAATATTGATCTCTACATAAGCATCTGCGCCTGCGTCGATAGCGGCATAGTTGAGGTCAACCATTGCCTGTCCCTTCTTGATGTAGGACTTATATGCCATCTTCTTCATGTACTCGATAGCGTCTGCCTTGGGCAGGATGGAAGCGAGTGCGAAGAATGCGGACTGGAGAATAGTGTTCTTAACCTTTGCATTACCGATATTCTTGGTTGCGAGGTCGGTTGCGTTGATGGTGTAGAACTTGATGCCGTTGTTAGCGATATACTGCTTAACGGTTGCGGGAAGCTGAGCATCAAGCTCGTCAGCAGACCACTGGCAGTCAAGCAGGAAGGTTCCGCCGGGCTTGAGGTCCTGAACGATATCGTACTTGTTGATGTAGGACTGGTTGTGGCAAGCTACGAAGTCTGCCTTGTTGATGTAGTAAGGAGACTTGATAGGCGTGTCACCGAAGCGCAGGTGGGAAATGGTAATACCGCCCGTCTTCTTGGAGTCGTACTGGAAGTACGCCTGAATGTACTTGTCGGTGTGGTCACCGATGATCTTGATGGAGTTCTTGTTTGCGCCAACGGTACCGTCGCCGCCCAGACCCCAGAACTTGCAGGATACGGTGCCTGCTGCAGCGGTATCGGGAGCAGGAACCTCGTCAAGCGAGCAATTGGTAACGTCATCAACGATTCCGATGGTGAAGTTAGCCTTAGGCTCGTCCTTTGCAAGATTTGCGTAAACTGCGAAGATGGAAGCAGGAGTAGTATCCTTGGAGCCAAGGCCGTAACGTCCGCCAACTACCTTCTTGGATACGCCGTTGGTAGCAAGAGCGGTAACAACGTCAAGGAACAGAGGCTCACCGAGAGAGCCGGGCTCCTTGGTGCGGTCGAGGACCGCGATCTTCTGTGCAGTTGCGGGGATAGCCGCAATAAGCTTTTCAGCAGAGAATGGGCGGTAAAGTCTTACCTTAACAAGACCAACCTTCTCGCCGTGAGCGTTCATGTAGTCGATAACCTCTTCGATAACATCGCAAACAGAGCCCATAGCGATAACTACGCGATCAGCGTCGGGTGCGCCGTAATAGTTGAAGAGCTGGTAGTTAGTGCCGATCTTAGCGTTGACCTTCTCCATGTACTCCTCAACGATAGCAGGGAGATCGTTGTAGAACTTGTTGCAAGCCTCTCTGTGCTGGAAGAAAATATCACCGTTCTCTGCAGAACCGCGGAGAGAGGGATGCTCGGGGTTGATACAGTGGTCGCGGAATGCCTTAACAGCATCCATGTCAACCATTTCGGCAAGATCGTTGTAGTCCCAAACCTCGATCTTCTGAATCTCGTGAGAGGTACGGAAGCCATCAAAGAAGTTCAGGAAAGGAACGCGGCCCTTGATAGCTGCAAGATGTGCAACCGCACCAAGGTCCATAACCTCCTGCGCGTTGGTCTCTGCCATCATAGCAAAGCCGGTCTGACGGCAAGCGTAAACGTCGGAGTGATCTCCGAAAATATTTAGCGCGTGAGATGCAACGCAGCGCGCGGAAACGTGGAATACGCAGGGGAGAAGCTCACCCGCGATCTTATACATGTTGGGGATCATCAACAGAAGACCCTGAGATGCTGTGTAGGTGGTTGTGATAGCACCTGCAGCAAGTGAACCGTGAACGGTTCCGGCAGCGCCTGCCTCGGATTCCATCTCCATTACCTTTACAGTAGTGCCGAAGATGTTTTTCAGTCCCTGCGCGGACCACATATCAACGTAGTCAGCCATGGGGCTGGAAGGAGTAATGGGGTAAATACCTGCAACCTCGGTAAATGCGTAGCTTACCGTAGCGGCGGCCTGGTTACCGTCCATTGACACCTTTTTTCTTTCAATAGCCATTGGAATATTCCTCCTGTATTTTTTTCGTCCCTGCCGATATTGCAAAATTTCGGACGGGAACTATTTTTACTCCTATATCATAGCACATTTCTTTGAAAAAGTAAAGGGTTTTTTGAAATTTTCATCACATATTTTACAGAAAATATATATATTTATGCAATTTTTAACCACCGCTGCCCTATTTCGGAGTCGGGCTATTGACGGATAAACAATTTTGTGCTAAAATATAAAAAATCTTATACACTTATACATAAAAAGGCAAAAAATGGAAATTTATTTAAATCCGAGCAAAGGGGGACAAACCGAATGGATACTGTGAGCGTACAGACCGTTGATGCTGTGGTGATAGGCGCGGGACACGCGGGAATCGAGGCGGCACTCGCCTGCGCGCGTCTTGGGCTTAAGACCGCGCTGTTTACAATGTCCCTTGATGCAGTTGGAAATATGCCATGCAATCCGTCTATCGGAGGCACGGCAAAGGGACATCTCGTTTACGAGATCGACGCTCTTGGCGGTGAGATGGGACGGGCAGCAGACAGGGTTACGCTTCAGAGTCGCACTCTCAACCTCGGCAAAGGCGCGGCGGTACATTCCAAGCGCATACAGGCGGACCGCCGCAAATATCAGAATATAATGAAGCATACGCTTGAAACCTGCGAAAATCTTTTGCTCATTCAAGCGGAAATTGTGGATATAATTACCCAAAAAAGCATTGATGGACAACGAGTTTGCGGAGTCGTAACCAAGCTTGGCGAGCGGTTTGACTGCGGCGCTGTCATAATCGCCTGCGGTACGTTTCTTGAGGGCAGAGTTTTCGTCGGCGACGTCAACTACGAGGCGGGACCTGACGGTATGCTCCCCGCCAAGGGCTTGTCTGCAAGCCTTGAACGCCTCGGTGTTAAGCTGATGAGATTTAAAACGGGTACCCCCGCGCGAGTTAAGCGCGCGTCAATAAACCTTGATGCGCTTGAAGAACAGCCGGGTGAGGACGTGATAATCCCCTACTCCTCCCTCACACCCACGGACGCCTTTGACGGCTTTGTGCAGACTCCGTGCCATATCGTTTATACCAACGCCGAAACACACAAAATCATCAAGGACAATATCCACCGAAGCGCTATGTATTCGGGGCATATTCACGGCACGGGTCCGAGATATTGTCCGTCCATTGAGGACAAAATCGTGCGCTTTGCGGACAAGGAACGGCATCAGCTTTTTGTAGAGCCTATGGGTGAGGAAAACGAGGAAATGTATATTCAGGGATTCTCCACTTCCCTTCCCACCGACGTTCAGCATAAGATGCTAAAATCCTTGTCGGGATTTGAAAAAGCGGAGATCATGCGTTACGCATACGCTATTGAATACGACTGCGCAGATCCCACACAGCTTGACGCAACCCTTGAATTTAAAAGCATTAAGGGGCTCTACGGCGCAGGACAGTTTAACGGTACGTCGGGCTACGAGGAGGCGGCTGCGCAGGGACTGATTGCAGGAATAAATGCGGCTATGGCGCATTACGGGCGCGAAAAATTGATACTTTCCCGTTCCTCAAGCTATATTGGTACGCTTATTGACGACCTTGTTACCAAGGGAACCAACGAGCCGTACCGTATGATGACCTCGCGCTCCGAATTCCGGCTTTTGCTCCGCCAGGATAACGCCGACAGCCGCCTGACACCTATCGGACACGATGTTGGACTTATTGGCAACGAGCGATTTGCGTGTTATGAGGAAAAGCAAAAAAGCATTGATACGGAAAAGAAAAGATTAGAGGACACCCACCTGTCGCCTACTAAAGTAAATGCCCTTCTTGACTCGCTTGGCGAGGAGCGTGTAAGCTCGGGCGTTTCTCTTGCCGACCTGCTACGCCGCCCGCGTGTGACCTATGCCGAGCTTGCTTCAATCGACGAAAAACGCCCCACACTGCCGAGCGCTGTGGTGCGCACTGTCGAAATTGACGTAAAATACGCGGGATATATCAAGCGCGAGCTTGCGGAGGTCGCAAGACAGAAAAAATTAGAGGAAAAACGATTACCCGACGAAATAAACTACGCTGAAATGCAGGGCTTGCGATTGGAAGCAAGACAAAAATTGGAAAAAGTACGTCCTCTGACAGTCGGACAAGCGGCGCGAATAAGCGGCGTCAGCCCTGCGGATATCTCGGTCTTGCTGCTCTATCTTGGTATAAAATAAGGAAAAAAGCTATGAATGACGCTCAATTTAAAGAATTTTGCCGAATTTTCGAGGATATTTTTACAAAAAACGGAATATCCGAGTACGATACCCCCGAAAATCGACAAAAATTTGCGACGCTTGCGGAATATTTAATTGAAGAAAACCAAAAATACAATCTCACCGCGCTGTGTAGTATGGATAAAATAATACCTTTGCATTTTGCGGATTGCGTGGTCGCGGCAAAATATATCCCGGCGGGTGCAAAAGTGCTTGACTTAGGCTGCGGAGGCGGCTTTCCTACCCTTCCGCTTGCGATAGTTCGTCCCGATATAGCTGTTTGCGGACTCGACAGCACGGCAAAAAAGCTGGGATTTATCAACTCTGCTGCGCAAAAGCTTGGGATTTTCAATGTAACCACTCTTACGGGCCGCGCAGAGGAGCTTGTCTGCGACAGACGTGAAAGCTTTGATATTGTAATAAGTCGCGCAGTGGCAAGACTCAATGTTCTCGCCGAGCTGTGCCTCCCCTTTGTACAGGTTGGCGGAAAATTTATTGCGCTTAAAGGCTCTGCCGGCGAAGATGAGCTTGCTGAAGCGCAAAAAGGCATAGTTATGCTCGGTGGAAGTGTCAAAAGTACTGATAAATATGATATTTTCACCTGCGGGGGCGCAGAAAAGCGCTTAAACATCATAATTGATAAGCAATCCCCTACTCCGATCGCATATCCGCGTCAATTTGGAGCTATCAAGAAAAAGCCGCTGTGACGGTTGATATTTGGAGCGTTCCACGTGAAACATCTGTTTTGCGTGGAATTTGCATTTATACGTTCCACGTGTAACAATACCCGCGTGGTAGTGTTTCAGGTGGAACGCTGTTCAACGTATACGTTGTTTCACGTGAAACATATAAAAACGGTAAAAAAATCTCAAAAAATATTAAATTGCTATTGAAAAAAGTAAAAAAATATGCTATACTGTTTTACAGAGCCGGTTTCTGCACTGTTTGCGCAGGAACCTGACAAATAAAAGTTACGGAGGTGCAAATTGGGCAAAATCATATCATTTGCAAACCAAAAGGGCGGCGTCGGAAAGACCACGTCTGCTGTGAATATTGCGGCATCCCTTGGAATTTTGGGCTACAAAACATTACTTATCGATCTTGACCCCCAGGGCAACGCCACAAGCGGCGTTGGAGTTGCCAAGAGAAACCTTAAGCTTACCATAAAAGACGTTCTTGCAGGCGATTGTACCGCGAAAGAGGCGATTTTGGAAACAAAATTCCAAAATCTCAGCGTCCTTCCTGCTAACATAACCCTTGCGGGGGCGGAATTTGACCTTTTTCAAGAGGAGGAAGCGCCTCACGAGGTCATAAAGAAGGCGTTTGCGGATATAAAGGACGAATACGATTACCTTATCGTTGATTGTCCTCCCTCGCTTGGCATGCTCACACTCAACTCGCTTTCCGCGAGTGACGGCGTTGTGATTCCTATGCAGTGCGAATTTTACGCGCTCGAGGGACTTTCCCAGCTCATGATAACCATTGGAAAGGTCAAAAATCACTACAACAACAACTTAAACGTCACCGGAATCCTCATTACTATGTATACAAATCGTCTTTTGCTCACTCAGCAGGTAAAAAGCGAGCTGAAAAAGCATTATTCAGGCAAGCTGTTTGACACTCATATTTCCCGTGGAGTCAAGCTTTCTGAGGCTCCCGGATTTGGCTGTCCCGTGTATTATCACGACAAGCGTTCCAAGGGTGCGGATGAATATTTGTCCGTAGCCCATGAGCTTGCAACCCGAATTTAACCGCAAAGCGTCGATTTTCATCAATTTTATAGGAGGAAACAGCAAAAATGGCTAACAAAAGAGGTCTTGGACGTAATTTTTACGATATTCTGGACGATAATACCCTTGATTTGAATCAGGAGGGTGTGGCTTCTATATCCATAGGTAAGATCGAGCCTCGCCGCGATCAGCCCCGAAAGGACTTCGACCAGGCGGCGCTTCAAACTCTTGCCGATTCGATTGCGGAACATGGCGTTATCCAGCCTATCGTGGTGCGTGAGTACACCGATCCTTCTTTAGCTGGGAACTATGAGATAATTGCAGGCGAGCGCCGTTGGCGCGCTGCAAAGATGGCAGGACTTAACGAAATTCCTGTGGTCGTTATGACGGGTGACGATCTTAAAATGGCACAGGTCGCGCTGATAGAGAACCTTCAGCGTCGCGACCTGAACACCGTTGAAGAGGCGCTGGCTTACAAGGCGCTCATTGAAAAGTTTAATATGACGCAAGAGGAGCTTGCTCGCCAGGTAGGAAAAAACCGTTCTACCATAACGAATATTCTCAGATTGCTTGATCTCCCCGACGACGTGCTTCTGCTTCTGCGCGAGAACAAGATAAGCATGGGACACGCACGCGCGCTGTTGGCACTTGAAATGGAAGAGGATATGTCCGTTCTCGCCAACAGAATAGTTGAAAAGGAATATTCCGTGCGTGAGGTGGAGCGTGCTGTCAAGCTGATAAACAGCCGCTACCACGAAACCCCCGAGGAAGAAGAGCCTGTCGAGCGCGTACAAAAGCGCATATATATGAAGGATCTTGAGCAGAAGGCGATGAAGGCTATGGGCAGAAAGGTCAAGATCAACCAGACCGGCAAGAAAAAAACTGTCGAGCTGAGCTTTGAGGACGATGCTGACCTTGAGGAGCTGCTCACAAAGCTTTGCGGCGATGAAATCTTTAATTGAAATATAAACAAATTACCAAAAATTACCATTTAGTGAGGCGAAAATTATGATAGATATCAAATACATCAAGGAAAATCCCGACGAGGTCATAGCAAGACTCGCAAAGAAGGGAAAGGATGCCCGCGAGGACGTTGAAAATATCCTCCGACTTGACGGTGAACGCCGTGCGCTTATTGCCGAAACGGAGGCTATGAAGGCGGAGCAGAACAAGACCAACAAGCTTATTCCTCAGTACAAAAAAGAGGGCAAGGACGTCAGCGAGCTGTTCGTCCGCATGAAGGAAATTTCCAACACCACCAAGGAAAATGACGCGAAGCTCAAGGCTATTGATACCGAGTTCAAGTCATGGATGCTGGGTCTGCCCAACCTGCCCGACGAGGACCTGCTGGCGGGCGGCAAGGAGAACAATCAGCCTCTCCGTTACCACGGCGAGGCAAGAGTCTTTGATTTTGAGCCTAAAAACCACGTTGATCTTTGCACCAACCTTGGTCTTATCGACTATGAGCGCGGAACGAAGCTGTCCGGCTCCGGCTTCTGGATTTATCGCGGCATGGGTGCGCGCCTTGAGTGGGCGCTGCTCAATTACTTTATCGATACCCATTTGGGCGACGGCTACGAGCTTGTTCTGCTTCCTCATATGCTGGGCTATGAGTGCGGACTTACCGCAGGTCAGTTCCCGAAGTTCCAGGACGAGGTGTACTGGCTTGAAACTGCCGAGGATGAGCGCCGCCGCTTCATGCTTCCCACGGCTGAAACTGCGCTTGTTTCCCTTCATAGAGATGAGATTTTGACTGAGGCAGATCTGCCCCGCAAGTATATCAGCTACACCCCTTGCTTCCGTCGCGAGGCGGGCTCGTACCGTGCAGATGAGCGCGGAATGGTTCGCGGACATCAGTTCAACAAGGTTGAGATGGTGCAGTACACCTTGCCCGAGCAAAGTGATGCGGCGTTTGAGGAGCTGGTAGGCAAGGCAGAGGCTCTTGTTCGCGGACTCGGCTTCCATTTCCGCACTGTGAAGCTTGCGGCAGAGGACTGCTCGGCGTCTATGGCGAGAACGTACGATATCGAGATAAATATCCCATCCATGAACGGATATAAGGAGGTTTCCTCTGTATCCAACGCGCGCGATTATCAGGCTCGCCGCGGTATGATGAGAGTAAGACGCGCTGACGGCAGAATTGAATATATGCACACGCTGAACGGCTCGGGACTTGCGACCAGCCGCGTGCTTCCCGCGCTGGTTGAGCAGAACCAGAACGCTGACGGCTCCATCAACGTCCCCGAGGTGCTGCAAAAGTATATAGGAACGGACATCATCAAATAAAATTCGCAAAACGGTCAAAAAAATTCAAGCTGTCTTTGAATATTGCACATAAAATTTTTAAGAAGGCGGCGTAAAATAGGAGTTGCCCGAGAGGAACGGGTGCTAACTTATATTGACGGCGGCGGGACGGAGAAGCTTACCGTACCGCCGCCGATTCGCAAATTTTTATCCCGCGAGTGCGGGGAAAGGAATATCAATGTCAGATTTTTGCTTGTCGGCGTTGATGCTTTCGGCGGGGGAGCAATCCTTTTGGTCGGAGCTTTGGACGGCAATAGAGGAGAGATATTTTTCGGTAAATGTCGGAAACTATCAGAATATAGATATAAACAGAAACTCGTTTTTGTCCCTTCAGATCATAGTTCTCGGAATTTTTCTCGGAATCGTTATCTCAACGGTGTTCGTCGTCTACGACAAGCGCAAGCTTGGTGGGTTCGTGCGGCAAGTAATATCCGAGGGCTGTCTTTCACCGGAAAAGGCAAAAACCCTTGATGAGCTTGGATATTTGAAGGACCCCGCAGTGCGCGGAAATCTCAAGCGCGGTGGCGTTTTGTCAAGAGCCGTCAAGTGCGTGGAGCGGGATAAATTCCTTGAGGATGTCGAATTCATGCGCGAAAAATACATAGAGAAAAACGGTAGTGACAAGGGATTTCGCGAGCCGGAGTTCAGGATAGACCTTGAAAATGCGCATTTTTACATTCCCGACGAGGAGCATTACAGGGCGGAGCTGCGATTTGATCAAAAGGGCACGGGCTGGCGGTCGATTTTACTTGTGATATTGATATCGGTGGTTGGTGCGGTGCTTGTTTGCTTCCTGCTTCCCGAAATGCTGCAGCTTGTGGACAATATGATTGGAATATTCAACGGTCAAAATAACGGAATAGTCACCTGATGATAAAAAATTGAATATAATGGAATACCGACTATGACGCAGTCGGTATTCTTTGTTTTTTTTGAAAAAATGTAAATTTCCGCATATATTACCGCCACTTTTTATATAAAAATGCGAAAAATAGACATTTTTTCACCACTTTATAAGCGAGGCGACGATATGACACGAAAACCTGTAATAGGAATAACGCAAGGCAGAGGCGGGGAGGGAAGACTCGATGTTGGGGAGGGCTATCTTAGTGCTGTCTGGGATGCGGGCGGCGTTGGTGTGGCTCTGCCCTGCTTTTCCGAGCGCGCCGAGGAGTACGCCGAATATTTTGATGGATTTATATTTGGTGGAGGAGGGGATATTTCTCCTTGGTACTACGGAGAAAACGAGTTTCCGCAGGAGCTTCTCGATATTGACGGAGGGCGGGATGAATTTGAGTGGCGGTTGCTTGGATGCGCAATTGAAAAGCAAAAGCCGATGCTCGGAATATGCCGCGGCGCGCAGGTGATGAATGTGTTTTTCGGAGGTACGCTGTATCCGTACATAGAAGGGCATATTGCGAAAACACAGAACTGTGAATTATGGCATAATTTAACTGTTTTTGAGGGCACTACGCTCCACAAATGCACTAAAAAAGACAAAATAACAGTAAATAGCCGCCACAAACAAAATATTAAGGCAAGAGGGCGGGGCATCAACGTCTGCGCGTTGAGCGACGACGGATTTATAGAGGCAATAGAGCTTGACGGTTATCCGTCATTTTTCCTCGGAGTTCAGTTTCACCCTGAGCGATATTACGCAACCGACGCGGCGGCGAGGGAAATATTTGAGGGGCTGGTGGAGAGAGCGGAAAAATGGAAAATTGAAAATAGGAAATGGTAGGTGCGGTGCGAGAAGGGGAAAATGCGTATATATAAAATAAAATAGTAAACAAAATGTGAATTTAGCAAATGCCTCTTTACAAATGTGGAAAGCTGTGGTATAATGATTTAGCATGTGGGACTTTGGTCTTATTGCAAATGACGTTTGACACGGTGCGCGGACAAAGCTGAAATTCAGCACTTCACCAACCGCCCGCTGTGCCTACGCCGAAAAATTTAAAGAAAGGTGAAAAAACAATGACCAGTCAGGAAAAACAGGCGATTATTGAAAAATACGCCACACACGAGGGTGACACAGGCTCTCCCGAGGTTCAGATTGCTGTTCTTACTTACAGAATCAACAATCTTACCCAGCATCTGAAGGCAAACGCGAAGGACCATCACAGCCGCCGCGGTCTGCTCAAGATGGTAGGTCACAGACGTAACCTCCTCGGTTATCTGCAGAAGGTAGACATCAACCGTTACCGTGCGATCATCGAGAAGCTGAACCTGAGAAAGTAATCCGACACACGGGAGTGCGGAACGGCTTCGCCGCTCCCACTCCCTTGCGTTTACCCTTGCGCCACAAGAAAATTCAAATTGTAAAAAACGTTTTGCTATACGAGGGATTAGTTCTTAACTCTGCGCCGCAGGGCGCGCCTTGCGGCGCGGAGTTAAGTGCTAAACCTCCGAAGGTGAAACGAAAAAATAAAAAAACGGAGGTACAGTTATGTACAGCATCACAAGTTCCGAGATGGAATTCAAAAACTACAAGAAGTTTGAGTACAACTTTGCAGGCAGACCTCTTGTAATCGAAACGGGCAAGGTAGCAGGTCTTGCAAACGGCTCCTGCCTTGCAAGATACGGCGAAACTGCAGTTCTCTGCTGCGCGACCGCATCCGAAAAGCCCCGCGACGGCATTGATTTTCTCCCTCTGTCCGTAGACTTTGACGAGAGAATGTACGCCGCAGGTAAGATTCCCGGCGGTTATCTCAAGAGAGAGGGACGTCCTTCCGAAAAGGCAATACTGACCGCCCGCGTTATCGACCGTCCTATCCGTCCTCTTTTCCCGAAGGATTTGCGTAACGATATCGCTCTTACCCTTACCGTAATGTCCCTCGACCCCGACTGCTCCGCAGAGATTACCGCAATGGTCGGTGCGTCTATCGCGCTTTCCATCTCCGATATTCCGTGGAACGGTCCTATCGGCGGTGTATTTATGGGACTTTGCGACGGTCAGATCGTAGTTAACCCCACCGAGGCACAGAGAAAGGTGAGCGATCTTGAGCTTACCGTTGCTGCTTCTATGGAAAAGGTAGTTATGATCGAGGCAGGCGCACGCGAGGTTGATGACGATACCATGTACGATGCAATTATGCAGGCGCATGAGGAGATCAAGGGACTTCTCGGCTTCATCAACGGCATTATTGCCGAGATTGGCAAGCCCAAGTTTGAGTATCCCTCCGGCGAGCTTGATCACGATATGTTCGATAAGATCTTTGACTTCTGCGAGAAGGACGTTATGGCGGCGCTCGACACCGACGACAAGAACGTAAGAGATGCAAGAATGGTGCCCGTTAAGGATGCTATCCTCGAGAAGTTCTCCGAGGAGTATCCCGACCTGCCCACGCAGATGGAGGAGCTTGTTTACAAGATCCAAAAGAAGATCGTCCGCCGTTGGTTGCTGGTTGACAAGAAGCGCGTTGACGGACGAGCTATGAACCAGATCCGTCCTCTCACCTCCGAGGTAGGACTTCTGCCTCGCGCTCACGGCTCGGGACTCTTTACCCGCGGCCAGACGCAGGTGCTTACCGTTGCAACCCTCGGTACTCTTTCCGAGGCGCAGATGCTTGACGGTATGGATAGCGAAACCTCCAAGAGATATATGCATCATTACAACATGCCCGGCTTCTCCACGGGTGAAGCTAAGGCTGTTCGCTCTCCCGGACGCCGCGAGATCGGTCACGGCGCACTTGCAGAGCGCTCTCTCGTTCCCGTTCTTCCCTCCGAGGAGGAATTCCCCTACGCTATCCGTCTTGTTTCCGACGTAGTTTCCTCTAACGGCTCTACCTCTCAGGGCTCCGTTTGCGGATCTACCCTCGCACTTATGGACGCAGGCGTTCCGATTAAGGCTCCCGTTGCAGGTATTTCCTGCGGTCTTATTACCGACGAGGACGGCAGCTGGGATACCATGATCGACATTCAGGGACTTGAAGATTTCTACGGCGATATGGACTTCAAGGTTGCGGGAACTCACAAGGGTATCACCTCCATTCAGATGGACCTTAAGGTTGACGGACTTACTCCCGAGATCATCAGACAGGCACTTGACCAGACTCACGCAGGCCGTGACTATATCATCGACGAGGTACTGCTCAAGGCTATCCCCGCACCCCGTGCAGAGGTTTCCAAGTATGCTCCCAAGATGACTACCATGAAGATAGACCCTGACAAGATCCGCGAGGTTATCGGTAAGGGCGGCGCTGTTATTCAGAAGATCGTTGCCGATACGGGCGCTAAGATCGACATTGAGGACGACGGTACTATCCATATCGCGGCTGTAAACGGAGAGCAGGCAGAGGCGGCACACGCTGCTATCGCGGCTATTGTGTTTGAGCCCGAGGTTGGCTGCACCTACAACGCAAAGGTGGTTAAGATCCTTGCAAGCAAGGACAAGCCTAACGAGGATATCGGATGCTTCGTTGAGTACGCACCCGGCAAGGACGGCATGGTTCACATCTCCAAGATCTGCAACCGCCGTATCAATAAGGTTACCGACGCAGGCATCGACGTAGGCTCTGAGGTCAAGGTCAAGTACATGGGTCTTGACAAGAAGGGAAGAATGGACTTCTCTATTAAGGATGCGGAATAAAATTTGACTTACATCGCCGAGGAGAGCAGTTCCGTTCCCCTCGGCGAGTATTGCCTTTGGATGAAATTGCCGCTATCGGGCGCGCGGCGGAAAGGAAAACATTTTTATGAGTATGAATAGGGATTTTCACGGTTTTAATACCGTAAGCAACAGCAATATTCCCAGAAGGGAGAGAAAGGCGCGCCAACAGAGAGTGGCTATTCTTTCCGCCTTTGCGGTGCTTGCGCTTATGCTGATCATAGGTGTGGCTATCATCATCAGCTCACTGTCGGAGGGTAAAAAGGGCGGCGAGCTTGAAAGCAACGACGATAAATACGAAAACTCGGAGCTTATGGACGCGGCAAAGGATATTGTTTACGCTTCCGTGACCTTGTCGGATGCAGACGTAAAGAAGGGTACGCTTGTGCTTGTCGACAGAGAGCATGCCTACAGCTTCCCCGAGGATAACACGCATCTTGCGCGCATATTTACCGTTTATTCCGCCCATGCCGATGCAAAGCCGTATATTCTGGGAATTTCGGAGTTTATGGAGGCAGAGGCGCTTGTCAATATGGACAAGCTACTGACGGAATATTATAAGCAGACGGGCGACGACAACATCGTGCTTAACGAGGCGTACCGCACATATGAGGAGCAGGACAAGCTGTCCATTCCCGCAGGTCATTCCGATCATCACACGGGACTCGGCTGCACCTTGAAGATCGTTGGTGCAGATGACGAAAAGACTGACCTTAACGAGGACCCCGAGGCATACGCTTGGATAGTGGCAAACGCTCATAAGTACGGCTTTGTTGTCCGTTATCCCGAGAGCAAGACGGAGCAGACGGGCATTGAGGGATATGAGTATTATTTCAGATACGTTGGCGTTGCGCACGCCACTTATATGAAGGCAAATGACCTCTGCCTTGAGGAATACGTCGAGCTTGTAAAGAATTATTCCTACGACGGCGAGCATCTGCGTGTGCTTGGCTATGACGGTAAGACTTATGAAATATATTATGCCGCGGTTGACGGTGATACGGCAGTAAAATGTCCCACCAACTACAATTATACCGCTTCGGGTACTAACGAGGGTGGAGTTATCGTCACTATTGATATCACCCAAAAGGTGACGGCGGGCGATTCTGAGGGCTGATGAAAAACACTTGTGTGAAAAGGGCTTTTGCGATATTCTCCACGCTCATGCTCGTGCTTGGCCTTGTGTCCTGCTCGGGCGATAGGCTTGACGCTCCGCTGTTTGGAACGGCGGGAGCGGAGTCGGACGTTGTCAACACTCCGGACAGCGAGGTGGATTACACCGTGACCTTTGACGGTACGGCATACGCCGCTTCGGATTCCTCCGCGATAGCCGTGGAGGAGGGGACGGGCGCGATAGTGTTCATCAAAGCGGGTGTTTACCGCCTGTCGGGACGTCGCGAGGGACAGATACAGGTCAGCGTGTCCAAGGAGCAGAGAGTAACGCTCATTCTTGACGGCTTGGACGTTGAATGTAAAAGCTCTGCCGCCATATACGTAAAAAGCGCGGACAGAGTGTTTATAGAGGCGCACGAGGGAACGGTCAACACCTTGACCGATGGCGCAAAATATGACCTTCCCGATTACGAAACCAAGCCTAACGCCTGCATTTATTCATCGGAGGATCTGGTGATACGCGGCGGCGGCGCTTTGACGGTTACGGGAAATTATAACAACGGAATCGGCTGCAAAAACGATCTGACAATAGGCAGCGTGAGTCTTACCGTGAGCGCGCCGAATAATGCTATCAAGGGAAATGAAAGCGTTACCCTGAGCGGCGGCGGATCGGTGACGGTGACGGCAGCCGAGGACGCCATCAAGTCGGACAGTACCCTTATCGGCAAAGGCTTTGTGAGCGTTGAAAGCGGCGCGGAAATCTCCGTGACCTGCACGGACGACGCCATAACAGGACTGCAAAAGGTGACTGTGGCAGAGGGCGCGAGGGTGACCTACGCTTGCGGAGGCAACCCCATAAACTGCGACGGACTTGACGGCGCCGGCGGACTTTTAGACGTAGCCGAGGGCGCACTGATAGGTTGATAGATAGAAAGTATTTTAGGAGGTACGAAAAATGAAATTTGTTAGACCCATTGCAATACTTCTGTGTGTACTTATGACAATTTCAGTATTCGCCGCTTGTAACACGGGCGATAACGGCGGCACGACCACCGCCGACAAGACGGGAACGGGCGAGCCTGCGGCTACGACGGGAACGTCAACTGATTCCGCAGAAACGGAATCGGAAAGTGCCACCACGGGCGACGAAAGCACCCCTGTTATAGTAGACACGTCAACGGACAAGGGCGAGACGACGTCCGAGCCAAGCACTGATAAGGGTGGCGAAAGCACCACTGACTCCACTACCGCGGGTGACGAAACAACGACTACGACCACAACTCCCGATACAAACGAGCCGATAGAAGCAACTCTTACCTTCAGCGGTATGAAATGCACGCCCTCTGTCTCGGGCGCGGTGTCTGTTTCCGAGGGCGCGTTTCTCATCAGCCGCGCGGGAACTTATACCCTTACGGGTGACCTGAGCAACGGACAGATACGGGTTGCTGTCGCAAAGACGGAGGAGGTAACGCTGATCTTCAACGGTTTCACCGCGTCGTCCTCCACGACTGCGCCCATTTATATCATGAGCGCGGATAAGGTGACTATCGAGCTGGCGGCGGGAACGGTCAATACCCTTGAGGACGCCGAGGTCTACGTGTTCTCAAATCCTGCGGAAACCAAGCCTAACGCTTGCATATATTCGTCCGACGACCTGACTATCAAGGGCGACGGAACTCTTATCGTTACGGCTAACTACAACAACGGAATCGGCGGCAAGAACGACGTGCGTATCCGCGGCGGAAACGTGACCGTTACCGCTCCCAATAATATCATAAAGGGCAACGACAGCGTGACTATTACGGGCGCAACGGTTAAGCTGTCGGGCGGCGAGGACGCTATAAAGACGGATAATATCGACGAGCAGGGCAAGGGATATATCCTTATCGGCGAAGGCGCAAAGGTGACTATCGAATGCACCGATGACGCGCTTCAGGCGGATCAGGCGCTGACGGTAGACGCTACTGCTAAGATTAGCGGAACGTGCGGCGGCGACGCTATCAACTGCCCCGGAGTTATCAACGTGGCAGACGGTGCTGTGACCGTAGAATCTACGGCTGCATCCGCGGCTTGATGCAAGCCTTTAATTGAATATTCGAAAGGAGCTTGCGTTTTTGCAGGCTCTTTTCTATTTTCACCCGCACACGCATAGAATGTAACGAAAGGAGGGAGTATGCGCGGACTTGCTGTAAGGCTGTGCGGAGCGGCGCTCGCGGCGGCGTTGCTTCTGAGCTGTTGGTGTGTAACGAAAATTTCAGCAGAGAACGCCGAGAGCTGTGACGTGGAGCTAAGCTTCGGACTCTGGAGTCAGACGGACGGCGCGTTTGCACTCCCCTTGTGGATATCTGTGGGGGAGCTGGGACTGTGCGCGCTGATCTTGGAAATATTTCTGCCCGAGGGGTGCGACATCATCGACGTGGTAGCCGTGGGCTTGGGGGACGCCGCGGCAAGTGCCTTTCTGACCGTGAAGCACCGCGCGGCAGTGGTCTTGACATTCCCCGAAAGCCCTCCGCCGGGGACGGATATCCCCCTCCTTATCCGCTTCACGGCGAAAGGCGGCGCAAAAGGGAAGGCGTCGGCGAAGGGGGCAGGGGACTCGGAAAATTTTTGCGCCGCCGCGGCGTGGGAGAACGGAAAGGCAGTCCCCCTGACGGTGGGGGCGGCGGAGAGGGAGCTTGATATCGAGAGAGGCGAGGACGTAATTTACCTTGGACGGCAGACGTGGACGGACGAAAACGGACGAATTTGCACGCGATTTCTCTTCCTTTTAATATATATAGAGCCGCGACAGTGGGACGAGCCGCCGCCCGTTGCCGTGTACGTGATAAAGGGGGGGGAGCACTCCACCTGCGAGTGACGG
>SVQX01000024.1 GCA_015065065.1 Oscillospiraceae bacterium | reverse complement strand
TTGCTCTTGTTGTTGACGGCGATCAGGCTGTTGCTGACCAGATTAGTTCCAGCAGATGTTATGTACTCGGACACCTTGTCAGCAACAGCCTGATCGCCGTCAACAACAAGAGCAACGTTAGCCGCGCGGGACTTGTTAAGCTCACAGCAGAACAAACGGAAATTGTCAGCCACGGTGGATTTAGCGGAAACGCCGAGAATTACTATACGCTCCTTATCACAAGGATATGCAGGCGGGAAATTTCCGTCCACAGCATTGACGGGAAGCTCGTATTCGTTTCTGACAGCATCAGCGAACTGCGCCATACCTTTTTTCTTGGAATTGTAAAGAACACGCATTTTGATAGCCATAATAATGCCTCCAATAGTTTTGTTGATACCATTATAACACAAAATCAAACAAAAAGAAAGGCATTTGTAAAAAAAATATCTCGTTGAATTCAACAATAATAATTACGAAGCTTTGTGCGAATAGGATATATAGCCATAAGGTGCAGAAGCATCTCTGATAGCCGCCACGAGGCTAAATAAGGCTGAAACTGCCTAAATCCGCATTTCTGGCTTCCCTCAATTATACAAAATTTTGATTTTGTATAATTGAGTCTATATTTCCCTGCAAAAAGGGATATGGGGCGTTTCGGGGACTTTTCCTTATTCTCTATATTCTCTATCAATGATCACGCCATAAAAACCGCAAGCCATATACTTGACTTGCGGTTTTTTATTTAACCCTTTTGTACTATTGTAATATTAAGCGGCTCGATGCCCGTTTGCTCGTATACTACTGCGTTGATCTGTGCAAGCTGTGCGTTCTTGAGCGGTCCCTCGTTCTTTACGACTATATTTGCGCTGTCGCCGTTGATAACTGCTACGCACATTTCAAAGCCCTTGCTCATGAGCAAGGATTCAATGTTGGATTCGTCAGACATCTCTTTTGCTATCACTGCAATTTCCTTGAGCGCCTCTGCCTTTACCTCTTCGTCGGCCTTGTCGTTTTCTACCACTGCATTAAGTACCTCGAGCGCCTCATCGCGCGCACGCTGACGGCTGACCTCTACGGACGAAAAATAGCTGTCTACGCTGCTCGTGCTTGCTTCCTGCGTAGTAGCCTCGTTGCCAACCGCGCCAGTGCCAAGCGTTGTACCGTAGTTTGTGGACATTCCCGCGCTTGCATCATAGCTGAATCCGTCATCTGCTTTGTCCTGTGCAAAGAATACCCAGTTGAGCGTCACAGCAAGACCTATCATCAGCACAGCACCGGCGATTATCATGTTTCGCTTACCGATTTTCTCAATAAACTGCTTTACTGATTCCAAAACGTTATTTTTGTTCATATGATCCCTCCGAATAATTTTGTTACACCACATTCTATGGTGCTGTTTTCCCAAATATTACTATTTTTTGCGAGTGACGTAGATTTTATTTGTCGGCACCTCAAACGCAGCGGACAAAAGGTACGTCAGCTCTTTTTTAATTTTCGCGTCTTCACCTCCGTCGCATACCACGCCTATACCGCATATCTTTGGTACTTTCTCCGTGAGATATACGAGTGCTTCATCCGAGCCTGAACCGATCACTATATACTGCATGGATTCTCCCGCACTTGACACCTTGACGTCTGTAGCATATACGTACTCAAATCCGCCCTCCAGACTCACAATCGCAACGGCATCGCCAACCCCCGCCACCTGTGCCGAGATCGCACAAACGCGTGCCTCTATTGCCGTCCGATATTCTTCCATGGTAAGTCTTTGCTCAAAGCCTCCGCCGTCATCAGTTGACTTATCCGTGTCCTGATTCTCCTTCCTGCCGCCGCTTATAAGCAAAAATATCCCAATGAGTCCCCCGATCAAAGCAATAAAAATTTTACCTCCTTTCCCAAATGACTTACCGTCGTTGCCGTTTTTCTCACCCATAACTACCTCCTCGTCTTACGTTATTGCAACCACCGCCTCACAACCGATAGCACCCGACAGATAATCCGTTATTTTGTGCGGATCTTTAAATACCGCCTTGCCGCTGAGTAATACGGTTATTCGCACGAGCAGATACCTCTCGTCAAAATCACAGCGTATTTCGATATCATTTTCGGATATATCAAATTGCTTACACAGTAGCCTTTTTATCTCCGACTCGCTGACGGTATATACCTGCTCCGCAAAGGCGTCGCCGTAATGCTCCACGCTCGGCATCTCGGAGGTTTCTACCACGCCGTCTATCCCATCACGAGCAAGCTCCAGCAGCCACTGCGCCCCTTCCTTCAATGGGTTTAATAATGCAACTGCTATGCAAAGTCCGCAAATCAGATTTACGTGCTTACCAAGACCGCCGCCATCGTCCGCAGGGCTGACAAGCTCAACAATCACTGCGATAAGCGCTGTCAAAATGAGTGAATATATGTATTTGTTAATGTTTTCCATAAAATTCCTTTAAGTGTACGCAACCGCCGTTCCCGAAAACAGCGACAGCGAAAGGATCAATATAACAGTTGCTATACTTGCCGCTGCCAACAAAAAACCGTACATACCCGAAATATCCCGAAGTAGTCTTCCCTCTCCCCCGTTGCTGACAATATCAGAGAGAGCCGCCGCTATCAAAAAAACCTGCTTGTATAAAATTAGCCTTACGAGTATTGGCAAAAGCATGAGTATCAGTATGACCATGGCACTTATTCCGAAGGTCGTGCGCATAAGCCCGACACCTGCTGCAAGTGTTGACACGGAGCCCGATATTGCACCGCCGACTACGGGTATCGCGTTTGATATGACATATTTCAATCCCTTCATGGAAACACCGTCTGCCTTTACTGCCAAGGCAGATTGAAGTCCCATGGCAATTCCCAGCACCGTCATTATAAGTCCCAAAAATGAAACGTACCATTTTTTTATCATATCAGAGATTACGTTAAGGCGAAGTGTTCCCGACAGCGCGCTCATAAGTCCAAACGCAAGCAATAGACTAAATATGGGAAGTATGGTCGATGCATTTATATATTGACATACGGATAAAAACACTGCCATAATCTCACCGTTGACGGCGGCAGACGTAAGATTACCACCCAAGGCGTACAGTACGCCCATTATTGGAACGACTGCCGATGTAAGCCCCGTCAGACGGTCGAAATACGCCTCCACGTCACCTACTATGACCGTTGCACTGCCCGCTATGACTGAAAAAAGCACCAGCCTTATGCAAAATCCAAGAGCCGTCGAAGCGGCAGGATTTAAGGATCTGCCAACATGATTTAGCACAACTCCCGCAAGGGTAACGGCAAGCAAAGTCAGTAGGACTCCCGCACATTCCTTTATACACACGCCCACAGCCGAGAGAATTGCCCAAAACAGATATTCAACGTCAGTTAGCTCCCGTGATGCGTTGTAGACCGAAGTTAAATCGTCGGCAAACAGCCCGTCCGGTAAAAGCTTGGCAATATCCTGCGGTATTTCAGACAAAAAATCGCCGTATTCGGGAGGCATTGTGACGGGCTCGTCCTCGGCAGTTGCGGAAATGAGTGTCAGTATTGAAATTACCGCAAGTAATATGATAAACAACCCGAATTTTCGCATAAATTCCTAAACCTCAAGCTTTAATAAGGACAGCACAGCCTCCAATATTTCCTTTATAAGCGGAAAAGATAGCAGCAGTATCTCAAGCTTCCCTGCCATTTCTGCTAAAGTAGCAAGTCCTCCCTCGCCCGCATCGCGGCAAACGGAAGCGCAAAAGTGTGTCAAGAGGGCTATACTCAACGCCTTGAAAAGGATTTCAAGCGATACGGAATCCATCAGCTCAGCTCCGCTCCCCTCGGCTATTTCGCGCAAATATCCAATGACCGTAGCAAGCATTGGGAGCATTGTAGCAAAAATGATTATCACAGCCGCTATTCTCAAAAGCGTTGCCCACTCCGGCTTGAGTCCGCGCAAAATTATAACCGCCGACAGGGATACGAGGCAGAGTGCGCCTATTTTGAATACGTCCATAGCTAAAATCCAAACACGGTGCAGATAAGGTCAAAAAGCTCGGCTATCTCCTCCACGAGCAACAACAATACCACCACAATTCCCGCAAGCGTTACAAGCATTGATTGCTCGTCCCTTCCGGATTTGGACAGTATTTGCGTCGCGACCGACACAAGGATACCCACCCCCGCCACCTTTATAATAAGTCCTATATCCATGATGGCGCTCACCACAGCAATACTGCAAGCATGAGTGCCGAGGACACGGACAGAACGCTGTTTATTCTCATCCTCGCAGGTAATGCCTCAAAAAGTCGCTCTCTTTCTCGCGTGAGTGCCTCGATGTAGTAATCGCATCTCCTTATCTGCTCATCTCTGTATACGCCGCCAAGCTCGCCCGAAAAGGTATGAAGTATCCGCTTGCATTCGGGCTCAAGTAATTCGCCGCTCTCCGCAACGAGCGCAGGAAACTCACTGTAATCCACGCATATTCTGTCCTTGCCGCCTTTACCGATACAATCCGCGATAAGCTCGGGATCAGCACCGAGCAATATATCGGATATCGGCTTTGCATAGCAATCTATCTGTCCCTTGATGTAAAATAGCAAGGAAATGTACCCGTCAACTGCCCGCAAGCGCTTTTTTTCCTTACGGACAAGATGTACCGCCATATATCCGCCTGCCAACAAGAGCAGACAAACGCCCACAATCTTATATTCCATATTCAGCCTCCGATCTGTGAGTAATATGATATTTAAAGCCGCCCCGTCCGTTACGCTCAATTGCAACGTAATAATCAAATATCGCCGCCTTATGCAAAGCGCGCACACCCGGTCTTGCCATAAGCTCACGGACGTTGCGAGCATGTGCCGACGCTATCAGCGATACTCCGCTTCCATGGGCGGATATGATCGCCGAGGATTCCTTCGTGCTTCCAATCTCGTCGCATATAATTATCTGCGCATTCAAGGTGCGCGCGGCTATTTCGATTCCTGTGCTTATCGGATATCCCGACAGGATATCCAGCAGTAATTCCTTACCCGACAGCTCGAAGGCAAGCTCGCGGCGGGGATCGATAACGGCAACTCTTTTCCCATACTGCACCCCCGAGAAAAGCCTTGCCATACCTCGCAGAAGTGTGGTTTTTCCGACTCCGGGCGGCGAAAACACCAGCACTCCGCCGCATCCTGAGTTCTTGACAACAAGCTCGCAAAGCTCAGCACCGACAGCGGGAGTTTTATGCGGAATTCTTATGGATAGTGACGTCACCTCGCTGACACCGATGATCCTTTTCCCCTCGACCGTAGCATTTCCGCATACTCCGACTCGCACTCCGCCGTCAAGCGTAACAAAGCCATTGTTTATATCGTCAACGAAGCTGTATAGAGAACCCTTGCACATTTTCACAAGCAGCTCAAGCAGCTCCTCACGCGTGAAGGTGACGAAAACCGTGATATTTTCCCCTCCCGCCGTAATGGAAGCATATCTGTCTGCTCTCAGGCGTATTTCCTCGATATTTTCAACACCGATAAGTATTTTCTCGGTCAGTCTTGACGGCAATATACATGCAACCGAGTCTGGAAAGTGAAAATTGGAACGCAATGATACCTGTGTATCAGTCGTTCCGACAAGGGAGGTTTTTTCTTTACCGTAACAAAATCCGTGCATTTTTGTCCCTCCATCTCGCCGATTGATACAGTATACGGAATTGTTGCGGCAAATAGAACAAAAAAATCCGCCGCTCCCTTGATGGGAACGACGGATCTATTTTGTTGAGGTTAATCCTTTTTAGTAAGAGTTTTGCCGTCGGTTACGAATACTATGTCTCCGTGTAAATCGGTACGGTAGTATTCAACGCCCGCCTTTTCAAGCTTCAGCAGGGTTGACTGGCAGGGATGATCGTAGGGATTACCAACACCCACCTGCATTACTGCGTACTTAGGTGCGACAGAGGAGAGGAATTCGTTGGACGTTGAGGTATCCGATCCGTGATGCCCTACCTTTAAAAGGTCGCATTTCAGCGACTCCTTGGTATACCGCGCCATTATCTCCTCCTCTGATGCAGCTTCGGCGTCTCCTGTAAACATAAAGGTGGTAGAGCCGTATGCCGCCTTGATAACTACGCTGGAATTATTAGTTTCCTTCGGATTTTGACTTATGGGCGCAAGCACAAAGAATTCCATATCGTCTACCTTGAACGTCATATCCGGCTTTGCAAGATGCAGCTTTGCATTTTCCTTTTCTATGCAATCGATCATACGGTTGTAAGTTGCACTCGTATACGTGTAATCGGGGATAAGGATATTATTTACGTCATAATTTTCAAGCACCATATCAGCTCCGCCAATATGGTCCTCGTGCGGATGCGTAAATACCGCGTATTCGATCTCCGTAATCTTGAGACTGTCAAGGTAGGTCTTCAGCTCATCCTCGGACGAATTTGTCCCCGCATCAATAAGAACATTGCCCTCCGACATGGTGATAAGGATAGCATCCCCCTGCCCGACGTCGATAAAATGTATCATTGCTTCCCCATCGGCTACCTGAGAGCCGGATTGAACGCTTTTCTTTTGTATTTCATTTATGCCGAATGCTCCCGCGATTATTGCCGCCAAAACAACGATCACCGTAATGATCAGCTTCAGTGACTTATTCTTTCTTCTGCGTTTCTTTGCCACGATAATCTTACCGTCCTTTCATGCTTTTTACAGTTTCATTACCACCATTATATCACACAATTTTCCTATTTTCAATAGCTATTTAAGAAGTTGTCGAAAAATCCTCGGGCGGCTCGTTTACCCGCACTGCCACTGCGTCAAGCAGATCCTCAAAGCAAATATCGTCCGGTACCTCGATACGTACTCCGTCTATGTGGATGAACCGCAAGGAGGCATAATTGTAGGTCGACAGCCTTCGGTCAAGCGCATCATCGGTATGTGCGCTGATAAGGATATCACCTTCCTCAAAGCCCGTAATTATTAAGGTATGATAATAGTCTCCGTCAGCATTGGCAAGCTGTATAACGTCGCCAAGCTCCGCGTCGCGCTCGCTCACCTCCCTTCCAAACGGCCCTATACCCATGTTTTCCATGGCAAAGAGCGGCTGACCCGTTATAAAATCGTAGAAGAATTCCACACTTGTCCACGCAGGCGCGCGGTTTTCCGGACTTATGTAATACCAGCCGAAGTCCTTAGTATAATCCATTGTGCAAGCTCCCGCAAGCAGACTTTGAGAAACGAAATTGGTGCAATCTCCGCCTCGCCCAGTAAAATTGAAAAACAGCGGATTTCTTGACAGTGCCCATGTTCTTGCATACTCAACCGCACGCTGGCGGTTATATGGTTTTGTAACTATCATGCTCTCTCCCTTCAATTGCCTTTTTTATAAATATATGCCGACAAATAAAAAAAGACACCCGACGCCAAAGCGTCGGGTGATAATTCAAGGAATATAAGCTTCGTATACGGTAATATAATCGGAAATACAGTCGGAATATGACGAAGCGCCCGTAGTAACGACAACATATCCGTTACCGTTATCAGCCTGCGCATAGGTTACAAGACAATAACCGCTTTCCTCGGTGTATCCCGTCTTTCCCGCAGTTACAACGGCGCCATTCGGCGAAGTCTTATTCAGCTTATCGAACTGCGTGACAAGCAAGGAGTGGTAAAGCTGATAATCGAATCTATTGCCGTTTGCCTGCGTACACGGAGCTACGAAAAGCTCCTCAGTCATGACCTTTTTGCAAAATTCATTCTGCATAGCGTATGCCATAATGTTTGCAAGGTCTCGGCAGGTCGAGTAATGATCGTTGTCGTGAAGTCCCGTGGGATTGACAAAATGGGTGTCCTCAAGCCCCAATCGCTCTGCGGTGTCGTTCATAAGTGCAACAAAGGCTTCCTCACTTCCTGCAACGTATTTTGCAAGCTCGCAAGCGGCAATACCGTCGGATTTCAGCATCAGTGCGTAAAGCATTGACTCGACTGAGAGCCGCTCACCCGGCTCAAGTCCCGCTCCCGAGGCTCCCGCCTCGCGCATCTTTTTAAACACCTCCTCGCTCACCGTAATGGTATCAGACAAGGCAGATGTGCCACGGAGATTTTCAACTGCTACGATAAGGGTCATGACCTTTGTCAGCGACGCGGGGTAGGTGCGCTCGTCAGCCAAGCAGGATGCGGTAACGGTCATATTGGTCACGTCAAGAAATACTGCGTTGGTGGATTTGATGAAATCGGCTGCGATATCGTCAGCAGAATCGGATATGCCTGCAGGAACAAACTCAATCGTGGGGAAAAGCGTTTCGCCCTTCGTTCCGTTTTCTGTTTGGGCGACGTTGGTATCACCCTCGGTCGTGCCGTTGTTTACTCCACCCTGCGGTGAATGGAAATGCCACACAAGCGATACCGTAACAGCGAGAACGGCAAAAAGAGCTATAATGGCAAGCATCACGGTTATGTAGAGCTTATCCTTGTGGGACAAGTAGAATTTTTGGGTTTTAACGGGCCATGTATGCGGCTCCGGTGATTTCGCCGAAAATTCATCAAAATAATCGAACTCGTCAAAATCCTCGGCATCCTCAGCGACACCCTCCACGGGCAAGTCCTCAACTCTGCGCTTGATTTCAAGCTCCTCGGTATTTTGAACGTCATTATTGTACTCAGGCATTGGTAACCTCCGTTGCAAAAATTGAAGCAATCTTCTATCAATGCTCACAATATTTTATCATATTGCCTGATAAATGTCAATAAGCAGTACGAAAAAAGGAAAATAAAAAGCCTGCCATTTTACGGCAGACCTTTTACCTCGCCATCTGTTATCAGAGCAGGCAATACATTGCTATAATGATAAGCACGAATATAACAGAGAGAGCAACAGTTATCTTGTTGAGCATACGGTCGCGGGAATTCGCTCTGCCTCTGCTCATGTAGCCCTCAGCAGCACCGGTGATGGAACCGGAAAGATTCTTGTCCTTACCCTGCTGGAAAAGTACAATAACGGTAAGTGCTACGGAAAGAACCATCAGCACGATACCAAGTACGATCTCATAAGTTTGCATTAAAATATCCTCCATAAAAACGCGTATACATTTGCATACGAACTCAATTATTGCAATTATAACACATTTGTCTGAAAAATGCAATACCTTTTTCGAAAAAATAATAAAATTTTTAAAAGCAAGTTTAATTTATTCCCTTTCATGCATTTTATGGAAATGATGAATCCCCCTTTACAAAACAGATTTTCCATGTTATAATAACCTTGGAGAACAAAGAAAATATTTCTTAACTCTCCAATGTATCTCTGAAAGGACACATTTTATGAAAAAATTTTTTGCGCTGAGTCTATCTATATCTATACTTATCACCGCTACCTTGACCTCCGTGGCACTTACTCCTCACGGCAACGGTGTTCTGGTGAGAAATTGGTTATATAATGATACGAATTACACCTTTTCCGACGGCTACAAAACCTCGGTATGGTATCATAATTTTTCACAACTTGAGCTTACCGAGAACCACAGAAACAACGTCCTCAGGATTGCCATCTCTCAGCTCGGCTATCACGAAGGCAAGATGGGCGATTACAGCGGTGCTGACACCGCAAGCTCCGACAACTGCACCGAGTACGCGCGGATATATTCCAAAAACTACAACGACTACTGCTTTGATTGGTGCGCAACATTCGTGAATTGGTGCTTGAATCAGGCGCACGTGGACTACGCATACGGCGAGATGAGCTGCCATCGTTGGATTGAGGATTTCTTCGTCCCCGAAGATCTCTATCGGGACGGCAAAGCCTACGGCGGAACCTACATACCCAAGCCCGCGGATATTATCTTTTTTGATTGGGACAAAACGGGCGGATGGTCTGATCATATCGGCTTTGTCCTCTACACCACGGATACGCATGTTTATACCATCGAAGGAAATACCTCGGACAACGTAGGACTTAAATCATATGCATTGAGTGACGCGCAGGTAATGGGCTACGGTACACCCAAATACAAGGAAAGCACCGAGGTTACGTTTGATTATTCTCCAAGCAACGATTTTGTTGTGGGTGATTACATTGTGACCGATAACAGCTTTAATCTTTACTATGAGGCTGACGTAACATCACAAAGCGAGAAGATACCGCTTGGCGCCATGATATCCTGCGACAGCCGCTCGGACGGTTGGATACATATAAAATACAACGGAGTCAGCGGATACACTCAATCCACCGCTATGTTTTTGCTTCAACCCGCTGAAATCGAATACGCGGAAACCACTGCTCCCGTAACTACGCAAGCACCCGAGACCGAAAATAATACCGAGTCTGCGACGACCGAGGACAATCCCCAAACCGAAACCGAAGCAACCGTAAATACCGAAACGGAGGATATCGCGACCGAAAGCCACGAAACCAACGTGGATAGCGAAAGTGACGCCGTGTCGACCTACGATACCATTTTTGATTCCAATGACTCTCGTGTAAATGACTCCAATCCTACCGAAAGCATATCTGGTACTGATAATCAACACACCGACAACCGCGGCTGCGGCTCTACCCTATCAGTCGGCGCGCTGGGAGTTATCGGTATCGGTGCGGCATTTATATACGGAAAGAAGCGGAAGGAATAATTATGTGCTATACGGTAAAAACCCAAAGATTATTTGACCTTGACAGCTACCGTTTTGATTTTTATGCTACGGTTTTATCCTGCGTGGCAAATGGCGACGGAAATTTCACCGTTGTTCTTGATAAAACCGCCTTCTTTCCCGAGGGCGGCGGACAGAGATGCGACCTTGGTACACTTGGTAACGCCGACGTTCTGGACGTTCAGGAAAAGCTTGGTGTTATCTGTCACACGGTCAGCACGCTGCTTGACGAAGGAACGGAGGTTTACGGACGGATAGATGCCGATACCCGTTTGGTACGAATGCAAAATCACAGCGGCGAGCATATAGTATCGGGACTCGTGCACAAGCATTTCGGCTACAATAACGTCGGATTTCATTTAAGTGACGGCGAGATGTATTTTGACTTTGACGGTTATCTTGACCGTACCGCCTTGAATATGATCGAGGACGAGGCAAATGCTATTGTATGGCAAGATCTGCCCGTCACGGCATACTATCCTTCTTCCGATAAGCTGGCAGAACTTGAATACCGCTCCAAGCTTGACCTTACGGAAAACGTCCGTATAGTTCAAATAGGCGATTGTGACAGATGCGCTTGCTGCGCACCGCACGTTAGAAGCACGGGCGAGATAGGAATTATAAAACTGCTTGACGCCATCAAATACAAGGGCGGAACTCGCATTCACGCCTTGTGCGGACGTTGGGCGCTTGAGGATTACAGAGTCCGCTATACGGCTATTGTCGCCATGTCTGCTCGAATGTCAGTCAAGCAGCACGAGGTGTCGGTCGGATTCGATCATCTTTTGAGCGAGCTTGACTCAAAACGCGCAGAAATCGCCACACTCAATCAAAAAATCATCGACCTTTCGATCAATTCAATCAAAGAAGGTGCGAAAAATCTTTGCTTTTTCTTTGATGAGCTGGACACTTTAAATATGAGGAAGCTGCTCAACCGTGCTGTACTCAAATGCACCGGTATATGCGGTATTTTCGGCGGCAACGATACCGACGGATATCAGTTCGTTATAGGCAGAGGCAGCTCGGATATCGACCTTAAAGCCTACGCAAGCGAAATAAGCTCTGCCCTACTTGCCAGCGGCGGTGGCTCGTCCGAGATGCAACAAGGTAAAGCCCGAGCGGACGAAAGTACTATTCGCAAATATTTCGAACAGTTTTAATTAAACAGACACAGGGAGAAAGCTGTTAAATGACAGCAGACTAAAAATCCCCGACAGACCCAAAATCTGTCGGGGATTTTTATACTTATGCGAAGCTCACCGAAATATTATATGTTAAGTAAGATTTCCGTTGGAATCAAGAGACACGGGAATGACCTCGGTGTCGGGGGCAGCACGTCGGGCGGCAAGGTACATATCCTTGAATCTCGCAAGCACCTCACGCGCTTCCCTGCCGACGCTTCCCGCATAGACTCGGCAATCGGAGGACACGCCCACAGCTTCAATACCAAGCTGATCAGCTATGTAAATAGCACGGTAAAGGTGGTATTCCTGCGACACGATAAGTATCCGCTCCGCACCAAATACCTCCTTGGCGCGCCAGACGCTTTCATAAGTAGAATATCCTTTATGGTCAAGGAAAACGTCACGTCCTGCGACACTCGCGTCCATAGCCTGCTGCTTCATTGCAGCAACCTCGTTATAGCTACCCGTGTGGTCACCGCTCATAATTATCTTATCGCACAGCCCGCTGTTATAAATGCTGACGGCGGCATCTACACGGTCAGAGAGCATGGGGCTTGGCGTGCCGTCGGCTCTCAGCCCCGCGCCAAGCACGAGAATGCAGTCAAATTCCTGCTCACAAGCCACATCTGAAAGCTCGTCCAAGGTAACGATACTGCCGTCCGAGGAGGCTCTCATAAAAATTCCGGCAGACAGCACGAGTATCATAAAAAGAGTGAGCAAAAGGAGCAGATAGCATACCCACTGAATCCAAAGTCGATTTTTGAATTCCTTAATATTGAACATTTCCGCTCCTTTCACTGTTTATATTATTTCGTATTGGAGGGCATAGCCTCGATCTTATCAGCGGCGGCATCGAGATAATTGTTTTCCATCATCTCGATCCAACCCTTGTCGCAAAGAGCGGCAAGCTTTGAGTCCATTGGGATCTTGCCGAGAAGCTCGTATCCGAACTTATTTGCAACCTCTTCGATGTGGCTCTCGCCGAAAATATTGATCTTCTTGCCACAATCAGGGCAAAGCACGTAGCTCATATTTTCAACCAATCCCACAACGGGAATATTCATCATTTGCGCCATATTCGCCGCCTTGGAAACTATCATGGAAACCAAGTCCTGAGGGCTTGAAACGATAACTATACCGTCAAGAGGCAGGGATTGGAATACGGTGAGCGGTACGTCGCCCGTTCCGGGAGGGCAATCCACGAAAAGATAGTCCACGTTGTGCCATATAGTATCTGTCCAGAACTGCTTTACAGTGCCTGCGATAACGGGGCCTCTCCAGATAACGGGGCGCGTTTCGTCGTCGAGCAAAAGATTGACGGACATGATATCAATACCCGTCGTGGTAGAGGGCGGGATCATGCCAAGTCCTTCCCCTTCAACGGGCTTATTGAGTCCAAACGCCTTGGGGATAGACGGACCTGTGATATCTGCGTCAAGTATACCAACCTTATAGCCGCGACGCTGCATGAGGACTGCAAGCATAGAGGTTACAAGTGATTTGCCTACTCCACCCTTTCCGCTGACAACGCCGATAATATGCTTTACCGAGCTGAGCTGATGAGGGGCTTCAAACATGCTTGCTCTGTCCTTGGAGGAGCAATTTGCAGAGCAAGTCGAACAGTTGTGAGTACATTCTGACATTTTATTTTACCATCCTTGATTTATTTTTCCAAGCGTTTACGCTTTTATTGCACAAAGCATATTATATAACATTTTTCTCGAAAAAGCAAGTGCTTTTCCCGATTTTCCATCTTTTATTTTTGAAGGTGAGATTCGCACCAAGCCATAATCTTTTCAATGCGGTGATTTGCTCCCGACTTACTGATAGGCGGCGTGTGCAAGGCGGCAAGCTCCTCTATCGTGGCTTCCGGATTTGCCAAGCGCAACTCAGCCGTCCGGCGAAGCTTTGGGGGCATTGCCTCGATAAGTCCGCGCGTCTGTATGTCGCGTATCGTTTGAATCTGCTTGGCACTTGCCGTTATTGAGCGGCTGATATTTCGCGTAACACAGTTAGTTGCTCTGTTCTCATCGTTTCGAAGGTCCTTTTGAAGCTGATAGTTTACCATTTCAAAAACTGCTTGATTACCGCCAATATAGGACATAAAATCCTGCACGGCGGAGCGGTTTTTATAGTAAAATCTGAAATCGTTGTCCTTTTTTGAAGTAAGTGGCTGAAGCCCAAGTCCGCAGAGGATATCGAAAAGATTTCCTACTCGCTCGACGTGGGCATGCTTCATTTCAAGATGGGTTGCACTGCTGGGCGCGCTGATACTGCCAGTTGCCATAAATACGCCGCGCACGAAAGCAGATGCACATTCGGGACACTCGAATATCACGCTCGCATCTCGCGTTCTGATAAAAAGCTCCAGCTTTTTCACCGCATTTTTTGAGTTGAACGAAATAGCCAAATACTTATGTGCGCCTCGGCGAAGCTCAGACACGTCAGCCTGCCTTCCGTAAGCAAATTTTATAAGATTTACGCATAGCTCTGCCGTGCTTATATCCGAATATGTTGCAGTAAGCTTATCGCCTTCCGCCTGCGAATCGTACAAAAGACCGAAAAGCAAGGCGCGGCGACAGCAAGGCATACGCGGAGGCGTTGCGGCAAGCTCTGCCTTTACGTCCTGTGAAAATGACATTTCTCAAAGCTCCCTTGAGTTACAGTATATAATTTTTATCTCGCATTCAAGCGCCACGCCGTATTCGCGCAGGACTGTGGCTTTGATGTGATTGATAACATTAAGTATATCGGTAGCGGTCGCGCCGCCTTGGTTGATGACGAAGCCGCCGTGCTTTTCGGAAAGCTGTGCGCCGCCAACAGTGTAGCCTTTGAGTCCCAGCTCCTCAGTCATCTTGCCGACAAATCTACCCTCGGGACGCAAAAACGTACTGCCGCAGCTTGGATATTCAAGCGGTTGTTTATCCCGACGGGCTTGGATATTTTTTTGCATCAATGCTTTTACATCTTGCCTTGCGGCACGGTTTAGCCGAACAGTAGTATTCAGCACCACAAGCTCGCGGCTTGACGAGAAAATGCTTTTGCGGTATGAAAAGCCGTGAGCATCGTAATCAAGTATAACTGTTTCCCTTTTAGATCGGTCATAGCACACAGTGGAGATTACGATATCCTTCATTTCCCCGCCGTAAGCGCCCGCATTCATAGCAACCGCACCGCCTACCGTGCCGGGTATTCCGTAAGCAAACTCAAGTCCCGACAAGGCAAATTGGTCGCCCTTCGGATATTCGGAGGCATACCTTGCAAGCGCGGTAAGCGACACTCCGCATTCGGCGTTCAATAAAACACTGCCGTCAGCGCTCGGCTCGGAAAATGAATAGCGCTTGATTCCCGACGTGATTATAACCACACCCTCAAACACACCGTCACAAAACAGCGTATTACTGCCCCCGCCAAGCACGAGCGTGGGAAAGCTGTCACGATAATCATCGGCGACATTCAGCGCATGTATCAGCTGCTCAACCGTATTTGGAAATACCGCAACAGCCGCACAGCCGCCTGCACGGAAGCCCGTGTGTGCTGCCATGGGCTCGTTAAGTGTAAATTTGACGTTCAGCCCGCCGAGCGCTTCCGTCACGTTATTTAATTGCGAAATACTCATAGCAGGCTTCCTTTCTCAACCCAAAAGCAGGTCCATTATTTCATCATAATTGTATGCTGTATAGGTTATTTCCATACCGTCGGGAGCGGATTTCCGTTTTGGATTGTACCAGCAGGTATCTATCTCCGCGTTTATCCCACCTTGGATGTCTGAGGTCAGGGAGTCACCGATAATAAGTGTTTTTGAAGGCTCAAAATCGGGTATATTTACAAAAACCTTATCAAAAAATTCAATGGCGGGCTTGGCACTTCCCATCTCCTCCGAGATAAAGGAACGCTCAAAATAGCGCGCTATGGGCGAGGGATCGAACCTGCCGTGCTGTACCGTGGCGTTGCCGTTGGTAACTACGTACATACGGTAAGTGTGTGATAACTGCTCGCACATTTGCAGTGCCCCGTCGATAAGATAGGATTTTGTTGACAGAGCAGTGAGGTAATCCTCTGAGAATTTTTGAGCGTCACATACGAATCCAAGCTCGCGGCAAAAGGCGGCAAATCTTTCCACATACAAGCGCTCGCGACTTATCTCGCCTCTCTCCAGCATTTTCCAATGCAACTGATTTATCTCGGAATACCGAGCGATAATATCATCGGTTGAAGGAAGTCCGCGGGAGATTAGGCAATCTCTCACCGCTTCCTTTTCAGACTTGCCAAAGTCAAGCAGAGTGTCATCCGCATCAAATAAAAGTGTGGTGTACTTCACAGCTACCTCCGATAACAACGTATTTCTTTTATTATAAACCATATCTCCGCATCTTTCAAGGCATTTTTCAAAAATTTCGATTTTTTATCGGTAAGCCCTTGAAAAAGCTGTGGATTTGTGCTACAATTCTACGGTAAGAATACTTCTATAGGGGGAAAAGATGCATACCTTGGATGAACTTTATAGCAGCTGCCGTGATTGTCACGCCTGTCCGCTCGGAAGCACGCGCACAAATCTCGTTTTCGGCACGGGCAACCCAAACGCCGAGCTTATGTTCGTAGGCGAAGCACCGGGCGAGCAAGAGGACAAGACTGGTATTCCCTTTGTGGGACGCGCAGGACAACTGCTTGACAGGTATCTATACGCCGTGGATATTCCCCGCGAAAGCGTTTATATTGCCAACATTCTCAAATGCCGTCCTCCCAGAAACCGCGATCCCGAGGAATCCGAAAAGGACGCATGCATCGGTTATCTGCGCGAGCAGCTACGGTTGGTTCAGCCTAAAATAATCGTTTGTCTTGGCAGAATATCCGCCGCTCGGTTGATACATCCCGATTTCAAGATCACCCGCCAGCACGGTCAGTTTTTCAAAAAAGGAAATTACCTTCTCACCGCCGTCTATCACCCATCGGCCCTTTTGCGCGAGGCAGGAACGCAAAAGCGTGAGGAGATGCTTGCGGATATGCACAAAATAAAAGCAGAGCTTGACGCGCTCTGTAAATGACTCCAAGAAAGGCATACGTATGGATTTTACCGCTCTTATAACTATAATCGCAACCCTGTTTTTGCTTCTCGTCTGCGGATTTATCGCGCGAAAGCTAAAGATCATTGACGACACGTCCTCAAAAAATCTGTCCACTCTTATCATCAAAATAGGTCAGCCTATGATGATAATATCGGCACTTGCCGAGGCGGAATTTTCCTACGACAAGCTGGCGGATGCGGGCAAGATAGTCCTTATAGGATTTGCGCTTCACGCTTTTATGGCTATACTTGCGTTTATTATGTGCAAGGGTTTCCGCGATATTGACGAGCGCAAGATATCTGAGTTTTCTCTGCTTTTTACCAACGTCGGATTTATCGGATTTCCCATTATGGAGGCACTTTTCGGACCTGAGGGACTGTTCCTCGCTTCCTTCTACGTTATCAGCTTCCACATATTCCTGTGGACGTGGGGTATTGCTATCCTCGCACGCAAGCGTGACGACATCAAGCTGACGGTTAAAAAGGTTTTCATAAATTTCGGCACAGTCCCCTGCCTTATCGGCATACTGATTTACCTTTTGGTCATCCCCTTTCCAAGCTTCGTAATGCCCGAATTTATACTGAAATTTCTCAAATATTTAAGCAATCTCTGCACTCCCATTTCTGTTCTGATAACGGGTGCGTTGCTCGCAAAGAGAACTGTAAAGCAGATATTCGGAAGTCTGAAAATTTACTATTTCTCCGCTATGAAGCTTATCGTTATGCCGCTTGTCGTTTGCGTCCTGCTGGCACTTACTCCCCTCGACTCGCAGACGGTGCTGTTTTGTACAGCGATGGCGGCACTTCCGAGTGCTTCGACTATTACTATGCTCTCTGAGCTTTATAGCCTTGATTCCGAGTATGCGGCGCAAACTGTCGGAACTTCTTCCCTGCTTTGCGTTGCGACCATCCCGCTCATACTGATGCTGGCGGAAAAGATAGTGACACTAATATAAAAAAACGGGATGGATGACCATCCCGTTTTTTCAATCCCAAAGATAATTTACGTTACCAGACAAAAGCGCGTTGACGCTCTTGTATACCGTTTCGGGGCGACCTCGGAACTGCTCCTCCATTCTTTTGGCGCGGTTTTCGGAGTCAACCCATAGATTTATCTCCATAAGCAGCTTTTCCTTTTCGGTTATCTTACAACGGAAATTATATCCGCCCTCGTGGAGCTTTTCGTAGTTGCAGGAGACCTTAACGCCGCGCTTTTTAAAATCAAGATATCGAAGCGCACATTCAAGGCTCTGATCAAGTAATGAGGGCAATATCTCGCTTTTGAGCTGCTCGGCAACGTACATTCCGCGGCGTGTAACAGCGTAAAGCTCGTCGCCTCCCTCCTCGGCAGCGGACATCTTTTCAATCAGTGCGTCGTCCTCAAGCTCGCGAAAGGCTTCCGCAAAATCCAGGAACATAACGTAGTCCGTCTGCATTATTATATCATTAACGGTTATATAGTCAAGCGGATATCCGATATTCTGCATCAGATAAAGCACGAAAATCTTTACATTTCTTTTGCTTCCGATAGGTGAGGTCACGACAAAATCTCCTCTCGCGTACTTTGCAGTAATATTTTATCATAAAATTTAAATTTTTTCAATAGTTTTGTTTGCAATTTTCAAAATTTTGTGGTATAATGTTAGTTGTATGTTTTTAATGGCGAATTTTAACGTCAAAATTTTTCCCGAAAGGAACTCCCGATTATGATCAACGTAGCTGTACTTGGCTTTGGTGTTGTAGGCAGCGGCACTGTTGAGGTGCTTACTCAAAACAAGGCTCTTATCGAAAAGAAGGTAGGCGATTCCGTCAATATCAAATACATTCTTGACCTTCGCGACTTCCCTGACAGCCCCTTCGGCTCTCTGGTCGTTCACGACTTCAACGTGATTCTTAACGACCCCGAGGTTTCGATCGTTGCCGAAATGATGGGCGGCTCGCATCCCGCTTACGATTTCACAAAGGCGTGCCTGCTCGCGGGCAAGAGTGTCGTTACCTCCAACAAGGAGGTCGTTGCTAACTTCGGCGTTGAGCTGCTTGAGCTTGCCGCAGAAAACGGCGCGTCCTATCTGTTTGAGGCGAGCGTTGGCGGCGGTATCCCGATCATCCGTCCCATCAACAATGACCTCTCCTCAAATCAGATAATTTCTGTCAGCGGTATTCTCAACGGAACCACCAACTACATTCTTACAAAAATGGAATCCGAGGGTGCGGATTTTGAGTCCGTACTTAAAGATGCACAGCGCAAGGGATATGCGGAGGCTAACCCTGCCGCGGACGTAGAAGGTCTTGACGCCGCGAGAAAGATAGTTATTCTTGCCGCTATGTCCTTTGGAAAGAGAATTGCTCCCTCCGCCATTCACTGCGAGGGCATTACCTCAATCACTCTCGACGACATAAAGCTCGCCCGCAAAATGGGCTATGCGATAAAGCTTATCGGCTACACAGAAAAGCTTGGTGACAAGGTGCTGGCTATGGTTTCCCCACGACTCGTGCCCACGAGCAATCCCATTGGAGGCATTAACGATGTATTCAACGGTATTCTCGTTGACGCAGACATGGTTGGCGAGGTCATGTTCTACGGTCCCGGTGCGGGAAAGCTTCCCACGGCAAGTGCCGTCGTTGCCGACATGATAGACATTATGGCGCACACTCCCACGGGCATTAAAGCGCCCGTATGGACTGATGCCGACGCGTCGGATATCGCGGAGCTTGATGAATATTCCTGCGCAAATCTTTTCGTGTTTGATGCGCCACTCTCCGAGCTGGGCGAGATCAACAAGCTCATCTCTGCTACCGCCGTATATTCCGATAACGGGCGCACCGCTCTCATCTCGAGCTCCATGACAGAAAAGGAAGCACGCGAGCTTATCGCCACTACCACGCTCCCTCTCGTAACACGCATCCGCGTGCTTTGATTTACGTCTATGCAACGAAAAAGACAATCAAACAAGGGCGGCTGTCTTGTGCTGGTATTCGGCACTCTTGCAGTAATTGCGGGGCTTTTGCTGTTCATTTTCCTTACAGGTCAGCTTACGGGACTCCTTATGGAATCGGCAAACGGCGACAGTGCTGCTTACGCCCTTTTGCACTTTAACGAGCCCGCTATCGTTATCTGCTTCCTTCTGCTTGAGGCGATACTGTTTATCAAGTTCATCCCCAACGAGGAGGATTACAGCAAGAAGCGCGGTGTCGGTTATCAAGAGCCGCAAAAGCAACGCAAGATACCCATAAAGTCCTTACTTCGGATAATAATCTGCTGTATACTTGCAGTTGTACTGATCCTTCCCCTTTTGTCGGCAAACATTTATACTTTGATATCCGAGGACGGCATTAAGTCGCATTTTATTGTTGATACACAAGAATATTCTTGGGATGATGTTTCCGAATACAAGGTGGACTGCGATGATAGCCGAGGACTTTCCGTGACCTTTACCATGAATGACGGTAATGCGTTTGAGGTGCTTCACGGACCTAAATCCGCCACCAAGGAATTCTCGGATAAATATGACGACACGCTTGCTTTTCTCGTTGATATCGACGCGCGTCTGAGGGCGAAGGGTATCACCAAGAACGTAACGCACATGGAAACCGCCGTCGCCTTTTACCAGAGCGGCGAGAAAAAGCTTTGGAAGTACGTTTCCGTCCTGACCGGATATTCCGAAATATATCCCGACGGCGACGAGCTGCCCGTTAGCGAAACGGTTACGCAGTAATCTAAAACTGTTTCCCCTTTTTAATCTATAAATCCACATTTTTAAGGAGGCAAATATGACAAAGGAAGAAAAAAAGGCTTTGAGAAAAGCAAAGAAAGCCGAGAAAAAGGCTAACCACGTAAGCTTCTGGGCGGACTTCAAGAAATTCGTTACCAAGGGCAACGTGCTTGATATGGCGGTTGCGGTAGTTGTCGCTACGGCGTTCAACGCTATCGTCAACGGCTTGGTTAAGTACATAATCACCCCAGCTATGTCTTACTTTACCAGCGGTGTCAGCATCAACGAGTGGGAGTACGTGCTTCGCGAGGAGGTACTCAACGCTGAAGGTGCTGTTGAGGTTGCAAAAATCTCTATCCAGTACGGTCTGTGGTTGCAGGCGATAATCGACTTTATCATTATCGCATTCTCCATTTTCGTAGCTCTTCGCATTATCAAAAAGGCTGAGCGCAAGATCAATGCCAAGGAAATTGCGATTGCCGAGGATGCTGCCGCAAAGAAAAAGGCAGAGGACGATGCAAAGGCTGCTGCGGCTCAGGCTGTGGTTGATGCAGAAAAGGCTGCTCGCGACGAATTCTACGCTAACATCCGCGAAATCAAGGAATTGCTCAAAAAAGACTGATCTATGCTAAAATAATATAGCCGCCAAGTTGCGATAACTTGGCGGCTATATGCGTTTTAATCAAACCTTTTTGAGCTGTTCGTACTTATCAAAAAATTCTTCGAGCGTCATATCGGGGCAAAGCTCGCCCTCGGCAAAAATTCCCCAACTGTTGTAACTGTATGCCGTGGTTGGAATATTTCCGGCAAAATCATAAGGCGTCCACTCACCGTCGATCAATTTATACGTTGCGCCGATACCGTGATACTTGCCGTCCTTGAACGTACCCTTATACATTTTTTCGTCCGACTCATACATACAACCGATACCGTGCGGCACACCTCCAACGGCTTCGCCGATATATTTTTTGCCGTTGTAGAGCATTTCACTGCCGTATTTTTCAATATCGCGCCCATCAGCGTAGCCAAAGCTTGCGGGTGGCTTTTTGCCGCCCGTGTTTTCGTAGAAATGCTTGTAACCAAAAAGCAATTCCCCGTTTTTAAACACGCCTGCTTTGGTGGAATAGCTGTGATATCCGTTGACATTGGAATCGTAGGATATCATACCGAGACCGTTAAGGCTACCGTTTGCAAACTCGCCCTCGGTGACAGTACTGCGCACGTCGCCATCATTGAAAAAGGTCATTTCGGTAAAGACACTGAAGCCGTCCGACTCGACGGGGGCTGCGGGCATTTTCTCCCAACTATTAAATTCAAAAGCCGCGCCATTGAATTTTCCGTTTTCAAAATTGCCGTATTCGACAACATCACCGTTTGTGTCATAGCGCACGCCAAGACCGCTCGGCACGCCGTCTTTATTTACATTACCAACATAAACAAGCTTCTCACCTTCAAATATCAGCGCATTGTGACCGACACGGTATATTCCGCCTTCCGAAGCTTTGGCTTTTTCGATCAGAGTGTCGGTGCTGACAAGCTCGCCGCTTTCGTATATACCGAATTTTCTGGCGTTTCCCGGATAACCGTTCCCAAGCTCGTAGCAAAAGCCGTGCGGCTTACCGCTTTTGAATTCGCCTATCCACAAGGAGCGATCGCGCACGGTAGTCATACTTCCGATACCGTCCTTCTCGTCATCATCACTTTCAAACTCGGTATATTTATGATGGTGGTAGGTCATACCCGTAAAGCACTCGCCCTCAAACACGCCGTAATCGTAATCGATATCACAGCCGTATGAACCGCCTGAAAGTCGGCGGATATTAAAGGTCAGAGCGCCCTGTCTTGTGTACTTACTGCTTTTGATGCTCATACCGTCCCTCCTGATTTGGATTTATTTATTCTCCCATTGGCGGCTCGTTTTTCGGAAGCTTCATCTGGTAGATATCCTGCTTTTCGATATCTATCTCGGGCAAAATGATAGGAGCTATTCCCGACAGCGCGGTTATTTGCGTCATTGCAGCCTGCGCATAGGCAAAAAGCGTACGGTAGCTTTCGTAATGCACGGCGTACTTGTCATTTATGCCCACCTCCGTAAGCTTGAAAAATCCCATGATGGAAAATTTAACAAAAAACACGTCGGGGTCTGCTTTATCCGATACAGACACGGACAATTCGCCGAGGCAGGTGTTATTATCCGCGTACTTTACGTTATACGAGTATTTATTTTCGAGCTGCATCTTGCCGTTCTGGCGCGGCTTGTTCATCATCTCGATGGAATTTATGCGGTAATGCTTGAATTCAACGACCTTTGCCATTTCAAAAATTCCTTTCTTTGTTTTCTTACATTCATTATATCATCTATGATACCGCGTGTCAATAAAAATTATCGGATTTTAACGCTTTATTTTGTAAAAGCACTTGACTATACGGGCATTTTGAGGTATAATATACGGGTATATTTTCATGTCGGAGGTATTGATCATGAAAGCAGTAAAATTATACTCGGAGGGTATGTATCTGATAAACGGACGCCCCTCCCGGACGGCGAATATTTCGCCCGAGGAAGCGCGAAAAAATACTATCGCTTACTCCATCCTTCAAGCGCACAATAAGAAAGGAAATGAAAAGGAGCTGAAGATAAGCTTTGACGCTCTTGTTTCACACGATATAACCTACGTTGGAATCATTCAGACCGCACGCGCAAGCGGACTTGAGGAATTCCCAATTCCCTACGCTATGACCAACTGCCACAACAGCCTTTGCGCGGTCGGCGGAACTATCAACGAGGACGACCACGTTTTCGGTCTTTCCGCGGCTAAAAAGTACGGCGGTATCTACGTTCCCGCAAACCAATCCGTCATTCATTCCTACGCACGCGAGGAGCTTGCAGGCTGCGGAAAAATGATACTCGGCTCGGACTCGCACACCCGCTATGGCGCACTCGGAACCATGGGCGTCGGCGAGGGCGGTCCCGAGCTTGTAAAGCAGCTGCTTAAAAATACATACGACATCAATCTCCCCGAGGTAGTTATGGTCTACCTCAAGGGCACTCCCCGTCGCGGTATAGGCCCTCACGACGTGGCTATCGCGCTTGTAGGAGCGACCTTTGGCAACGGTTTCGTTAAGAATAAGGTGCTTGAATTCGTAGGTCCCGGTGTTGCGGCACTACCTATTGATTTCCGTAACGGCATTGACGTTATGACCACCGAGACCACCTGCCTGTCCTCTATTTGGGTGACCGACGAGGTCACCAAAAAGCACTACGAGGCGCATGGACGTCCCGAGGACTACCGCAAGCTTGCCCCCGGTGACGTAGCTTACTACGATTCTATGATCGAAATTGATCTTGACGAGATGGAATCCATGATCGCGCTCCCCTTCCACCCCTCGAATGCTTATACCATACACGAATTTCTTGCAAATGCCAAGGAGATCCTTGCGAGCGTTGAAAAAGAAGCCGGCAAGAAGTTCAAGAAGGCTACCTTCAAGCTTTGCGACAAGGTTCAGCCCGACGGCTCGGTAATGGCAGATCAGGGTATTATTGCGGGCTGTGCGGGCGGTATGTTCGACAGCATTGACGAAGCGGCGGCAATACTGCGCGGCGGCTCATGCGGCAATGGATATTTCTCGCTTTCGGTATATCCCACAAGCGTTCCCGTATCCTTGGAGCTTACAAAGATAGGGGCTACTGCCGACCTGCTCAGCACAGGCGCGGTCATCAAGCCCTCCTTCTGCGGCCCTTGCTTTGGTGCGGGCGACGTTCCCGCTAACAACGGACTCTCCCTCCGCCACACCACCCGTAACTTCCCCAACCGCGAGGGCTCGAAGCCCGGCGAGGGACAGATCTCGGGCGTTGCGCTGATGGATGCACGCTCTATTGCGGCAACGGCACTTAACGGCGGTAAGATAACCGCAGCAACGGATATCGACTACGATTACACTCCCCACGAATATCATTTTGATAAATCAGTCTACGAAAAGCGACTCTACTACGGCTATGGCAAGGCTGACCCCTCCGTCGAGCTTATCATGGGTCCTAACATCACCGATTGGCCCGCGCAGTACGAGTTGTCGGATAATCTTCTTGTAGAGCTTGCGGCGGTTCTCCGCGACCCCGTAACCACCACGGACGAGCTTATCCCCTCGGGTGAAACGTCGTCCTACCGTTCAAATCCTCTCAGACTTTCTGAGTTTGCTCTATCCCGTCGCGCCCCTGAGTACGTTGGACTTTCCAAAGCGGTTGCCGCACAGGAAAAGGAACGTCGCGAGGGCGTGCTTTCGGAGCATCTGCGCGCAGTACTCTCTGCCGTCGGAAACCCAGACGAGCTTATGAAAAACACGCAGTTCGGCTCTTGCGTATTTGCAAACAAGCCGGGGGACGGCTCGGCACGCGAGCAGGCGGCTTCCTGCCAGAAGGTGCTTGGCGGATTTGCTAACATCTGCTACGAGTACGCCACCAAGCGTTACCGCTCCAACTGCATCAACTGGGGTATTCTTCCCTTCACACTGCCCGAAGGTGCTGATTTCCCCTATGAGATCGGCGATTGCGTATTCGTCGAGGGCATCCGCGACGCTGTTGCAAACGGATGTGAAACCATACCCGCGAGGGTTATCAAGACCGACGGCAGTGTATGCGACATCACGCTTAATATCAAGGGACTTACTGAGGACGAAAAGGAAATCATTTTGCGCGGCTGTCTTATGAATTACTATGCCGCTCACAAAAACGACTGATGCAGAAAGGAATTTAGATATGAGCAAGATTAAGATGACCACGCCGCTCGTTGAGATGGACGGCGACGAAATGACACGAATTCTTTGGAAAATGATAAAGGACGAGCTTATCTGTCCTTTCGTTGACCTTAAAACCGAATACTATGACCTCGGACTTGTCGAGCGCGAAAAGACAAAGGACAAGGTTACCTTTGACGCTGCAAACGCCAACAAAAAATACGGCGTCGCAGTCAAGTGCGCGACCATCACTCCCAACAAGCAGCGCGTTGAGGAATACAAGCTTTCCGAGATGTGGAAATCCCCCAACGGTACTATCCGTGCGATCCTCGACGGAACGGTATTCCGCGCACCGATACTTATCGACTCCATAAAGCCCGCGGTCAAGAATTGGAAAAAGCCTATCACTATCGCCCGTCACGCTTACGGCGACGTTTACAAGTCAACCGAATACCGCGTGCCTACCGAGGGCAAGGCGGAGCTTGTGTTCACCGACACGGACGGAAATGAAAGCTTCAGACAGACTATCTACGACTTTGAGTGCCCCGGTGTGCTTCAGGGTCAGTACAACAAGGACGACTCTATTCGTTCCTTCGCGCACTCCTGCTTCAAGTATGCGCTGTCCACCAAGCAGGATCTGTGGTTCTCCACCAAGGACACCATTTCCAAGCAGTACGACCAGACCTTTAAGCTGATTTTCCAAGAGATCTACGACAGCGAATACAAGGCGCAGTTTGAGGAACTGGGAATCAGATATTTCTATACTCTCATTGACGACGCGGTAGCTCGCGTTATTCGCAGTGAGGGTGGCTTTATCTGGGCGTGCAAGAACTATGACGGCGATGTTATGTCTGACATGGTTTCCACTGCATTCGGCTCGCTGGCTATGATGACGTCTGTGCTTGTGTCCCCCGACGGCAACTACGAGTACGAGGCGGCGCACGGTACGGTAACACAGCACTACTACCGTTATCTGAAGGGCGAGGACACCTCTACAAACCCCATGGCTACCATTTATGCTTGGACAGGCGCTTTGCGCAAGAGAGGCGAGCTTGATTCCCTCCCCGAGCTTTGCGACTTTGCCGATAAGCTTGAGGGGGCGTGCATAAAAACTCTCACCGACGGCATTATGACTAAAGACCTTACGGGTCTTGTCAGCGAGGGCGTGGCTGTTAAGTCAGTTAACTCCCGCGACTTTATTGCCGCTATCCGCGAGCGACTCCAAGCGGCTCTCGGTGCATAAAATTTGAATAGCAAAAGGTCACCCGACTCCGTTTGGAGTCGGGTGCTTTGTTTATTTGTTTGTGATTGGTTCCATAAAGTAGCGTATGTGTTCGTGTTCTGTTCCGCATCCATCCTCTTCACATGTGATATCGGGAGCGTCTACCATCACATACAAATAAAGATTGTCCGCTCCGCTAACAACGAGAGTATAATCGGGCTCGCTCGCATATTCTGCAACTGCTGCGGCTGTTTTCGCTTCCGCAGATTCAACCAGAGCGTCTTCCACGTATGGCAAATACGTCCATTTATCTCGGATAACCTTTATTTTCTGTCCCGATTGAGGTGCAGAGCTTTTCAAAAAGGTATTTAAGCAGTTACGACTCTTGCACCGATTTTCCGCAAATATGCTCGGGTGTAAGCTGCAAAAGAAGTGTTCCGTGCAAGTGCATATCAATTTCTGACTTGATATATTCATCATCCGAGGTGAATTTACGACTGAGCTTGGTGGTAATATCTATTATTTTATTTGAATCATCAATTATTTCAACCGTACCGAAAACTATAACGCTTTTAATATTCAGCGCCCACTCACCATCGCGTGCATGACCCTTGTCATAAGTACAAAATGACGCCTTGTTATGCCTTTTCAGCGCATCCAATCTGTGCCCCGCCCTGCCGCAATGAAAATAGAGCTTGCCGTCATCCGCGTCGTACCAATGGTTCATGGGCATACCGTACGGGTAACCGTTATCTCCAAGCACCGACAAAACGCCGCGCATTTCACTTTTTAATATACGCGCGCATTCGTCCATGGACAATTCTTTATTTTTGCGAGTTAATTCTCTGAACATTTTATACTCCTTGATTATTCGCCCGACCAATCGGAACTTAAAAAAACAAGTGATTCGATGATATATTTATTGCTTTTTTACTGTCACGTCCTTTATTCCTGACGCTTCGCACGATTGTTGTATGCTATATTCATCGTTGGTTACAAATGCATCGTTGATAATAAAATGACCAACAGCACTAAATGAGCCATCGCTGTTTGCTACGAAGGTAATTGCAATAGGACAGCCATTTTCAAAAACATATAAATATATCTTATATGCATCTATGCTTTTGCTTGCAAATGTTTTTCGCGCCGAAAACGCCGACGATACAGATATAGCTTCAGCACCACTTCTTTGATTGATACGGGAGGCAAAAGACACATAGGCTGATGAGCAAACGTACTTATACAAATCTTCCGAAAAATGCTCCTTTTTGATTGCTGCATCAAATACCTCAAACATTTCCTCCGCAGGAATTGATAACTCATATACCGCTAAGCTTTTTGAATAATCACCCTCACGCAATTTACTTATTGTTTCATCGTATGCATCGGGCAGATCGTATAAAGATATATAAGCTTCATTCTCAACCATTTCAGCCATAAAGGAAATTACCTCTTCCCCACATTCAATGAACGACTTAGTTGTTCCATTACAAGATGTAAAAAGAGTCATCAGTAATACTCCAATAAGTAGCCCTATAAAAAGTTTGCTTTTCATAAAAACCTCCGTTCTATAAATGCAAATTTATCTAACAGTTGTATTATACCATAATTTTTACGAAAAGTAAATAGGACGGAGGGATTTATTAAATTGTACCGCCTCGCCCGTGTCATCCCGGAGTCGCCCTACGAGATTCTTCGCTTCGCTCAAGAATGACAGCGTGGGGCGACTCAACAAAGGATCTCGGGCGTCGGCAAGTCCCCCTACGAAAAGAAAAAAGCCCTGCCGCAGCAGAGCTTTTTGTATATCGAAATAATTGCCGTAAGGCTGTAATTATCTCTTGGAGTTTTAAGAACACTGTTTGATATCGTGAATAACGTGAAATATCGTGTGATATCGTAGATTTATCGTGTGTTTTCGTGCGATATCGCGAACATCGTGAGTATCGTTTGATAAAGTGTTGCACCAAATTTGCACCAAAATCGCATTAGTATTCACCGCTTATTCTGCTCGACAAAATGAAATTTGTTCAGCGGCTCTTTGCTACTATGTTACCGATAGAATAATACATCAACACAA
>SVQX01000060.1 GCA_015065065.1 Oscillospiraceae bacterium | reverse complement strand
AGCGCGGATTGAATTACGACAAGTACTTCAGCAAGGGCGACGCAGATAGAAACCCGCTGACCGAGTTCAACTCTAACAATACAGCTCTCCTTGACGTTGAGGCGACCAAGGCAAAGATCGCATCGCTCCAGTACATTCAGGACGAGCTGGCTAAAGAGGGAAAATAATATGAAAATACTTATCACGGGCGCTGCCGGATTTGTGGGAAAAAATCTCGCCGCCGCACTTAAAAACATACAGGAAGGGAAAGACAGAACCCATCCCGCAATTATAGTGGACGAGCTTTATCTGTACGATATCGACTCTCCCGCCGAGCTGCTTGACACGGCGTGCCGCGAGTGCGATTTCGTGTTCAATCTTGCGGGTGTCAACCGTCCGCAAAACCCCGAGGAGTTTATGCAGGGCAACTTTGGCTTTGCATCCACTCTGCTTGATACGCTTAAAAAGTACAACAACACCTGTCCCGTTATGATATCCTCGTCCATTCAGGCGACCTGCATTGGACGTTACGATTCCGACTATGGACGTAGCAAAAAGGCGGGCGAGGAGCTTGTGTTTGCTTACGGCGAGGAGACAGGCGCCAAGGTGCTTGTGTACCGTTTCCCCAACCTGTTCGGTAAGTGGTGCAGACCTAACTATAATTCCGCCGTTGCGACCTTTTGCAACAATACCGCAAACGATCTGCCTATTACCGTAAACGATCCTGCCGTTCAGCTTGAGCTTTTGTACATTGACGATCTTGTTGACGAAATGCTCGCGGCTCTTGAGGGCAAGGAGCACCGTTGCGAGTTTGACGGAATTGACACCGTACTTTGTGACGGTGGCAGATACTGCGCGGCACCCATTACCCATAAGGTAACTCTCGGTGAGATCGTGGAGCTGCTTGAGGCGTTCAAAAATCAGCCCGCAACTCTGACTATGCCCGAGATACCTTACAATTCCTTCGCTAAAAAGCTTTACAGTACGTATCTTTCTTATCTGCCACGCGAAAAGGCGGCGTTCCCGTTGAAGATGAACGTGGATGCGAGAGGTAGCTTTACCGAGCTTCTTCGCACCGAGAAGTGCGGTCAGTTCAGCGTAAATATTTCCAAGCCGAGTATCACAAAGGGTCAGCATTGGCATAACACCAAGTGGGAGTTCTTTATCGTTGTAAGCGGAAAAGGTCTTATTCAGCAAAGAAAGATAGGCACTGACGAGGTGCTGAATTTTGAGGTCTCGGGAGAGAAGATCGAGGCGGTCCATATGCTGCCGGGATATACTCATAATATTATCAACCTCTCCGATACCGACGATCTTGTCACCGTAATGTGGGCAAACGAGTGCTTTGATCCCAATAAGCCGGACACGTTTTTTGAGATAGTCGAATAATTTACGTTTATTTTTTGAAAGGAGCGGATGTTTATGCATACCTCACAAATAATGTTCATACTTGTCCGCTCTGTCGTATGTGGATATAATGCGGACGAAAACACGGTCGAAGCCATCCGACAGTACCTCATCTCGCCGGAAAATTCGGAGGATCTTTATAAGCTTTCAAAGAGTCACGATCTGGCGCATTTGGTTTCTGCAGGACTTGAAAAATATGGGCTTTTGGACGTGCTGGGCGAGAGTGGACCCAAATTCACACAGCAGCAATTCGTGGCGGTGTATCGTTATGAGGCATTGACCTATGAGCTTAGTCAGCTTACGCGCACGCTTGAGGAGGCGGGAATAGACCATATTCCTCTCAAGGGCGCGGTTCTGAGGGCATTTTACCCCGAGCCGTGGATGCGCACAAGCTGTGATATTGACGTTCTGGTCAGGTTGGAGGATCTGGAAAAAGCGGCGCAGACTCTCGTTGACAAGCTGGGCTACGAACGCAAATCAAAAACCTCGCACGACATTTCAATGTACACTCGCGGCGGCGTACACGTTGAGCTGCACTACGACCTTCTGGAGGACGGAATAGTGAATTCCGTTGCCTGCGTTCTTGCAAATGCGTGGGAGATGGCTACGGTGGCAGATGGTAAAAAGCATCGGCTTGTATTTTCGGATGAAATGTTTTATTTTTTCCACGTTGCCCATATGGCAAAGCATTTTATCCACGGAGGTTGCGGTGTGCGCCCGTTTGTCGATTTGTGGATACTTGACAACAAGGTTACGGCAAACTGCGACGCACGGGAAAAATTGCTTTGTAAAGGTGAGCTGTTGCAGTTTTGTCGGTCGGTGGGGGCTTTGTCCCGTATCTGGCTTGAGGGCGAGGAACACAGCGCACTCACCTTGAAAATGGAAAAATATTTGCTGTCGGGCGGAGCGTACGGAAATTTTGACAATCTGACTGTGATGCAGAACCGCAAAAAGGGAAGTAAATTTAAATATATCATGCAACGAATCTTCCTGCCCTACGACGAGATAAAATACGGCTATCCGATATTGCAAAAGCATAAGTGGCTGCTGCCTATCTATTGGGTTCGCAGATGGTTCAAGCTGCTGGACAAGCGTACCGCGCGTCGCGTCGCGTGGGAAACGAAAAGAACGTCCGAAATGTCGCAGAATGAGATTAAAGAGGCAGACAGATTTTTGTCCGACGTGGGACTAAGATAAATTATGAAGGAGCAGACTCATTTGAGCCTGCTCCAATTTTCAATTCTCAATTTTCCATTTTCAATTTGCGATATCCTTGCGCGCGTCCGATTTTATCTGCAGGGAAAATGAGTCCCATGTCGCACAAAATTTTTATCATGGAGTACGCGGCTTTGCCTCGAATACCGCTTGCTCGAGAGTAATCTGCGGCGGTGAAATTTTCGGTTAAGGCGTTGGGGAGAAAATATTTTGCATAGTCTGCCGACGTTTGCAGTTCAATTTCCGCGAGCAGGGAAAGCGGTATGCGGTCGAATCTGTTTGAGCCGCGCTTGCCGCCGTTCCCCCAGCCGTCCTGCATGCGGAATTCCTCCATTTCAAGCAGTAATACCTTTATGGAAAACCTTTCGTCGGCAAGGAAATCACGAAGCCAATAAAGCTCCTTGGCAAGTGAGGTGACGCCTACCTTTTTTGGGGATCTGTGCCGCTCGGAAATACTGCCGCTTGCAGGGTCTATCCATCTTAAATATTTAACGTGCGCGACGGGAGCGACAACCGTGACGCGGTACTCCGTTTCGGCAAGATATCTTTGAATTTTGTGGCGAAGCGGAAAAAATCCGCCCGTTTGCACCTCGTATATCTGCCCGTCAACAAGCACGTCTGCCGCTATGCGGCTTTTTTTGTTGCCGTCAAAAACGGTTATTTCTTGCTTTGACGTATCGTCGCACAGGTAATTTTTTATAACTGCATGAAGTCTTTTTTCATTAAGGGTGCCGATAACGGACGACTCGTCCTCGTTATCTCCCGCAACCGATAAGCGGGCAAATTTTTCAAATCTCAGTGCGGACACTGTGGGTATTGGCGGATACACAGCGGCTTGCTTTTCGTTTTTATTACTGTTTTGGGCTTTGCTCGGCATTTTATACGTTCCTTTTACATGTTAATTTTTACAAGGCTAATTTTATGGCGTTTACAAATAATAATTATAATATGACAAAAAATATATTTGAATTCGGGCTCAAAAAAACCATAAGCGCAAGAATCTGACACACATAAGCCGCACGTCGGCGCGGTATAGTAAGAGAGGTGCGCAAGGGCAGAGAAGGCTCGCGACACAAGACGGAAAAACTATTAATGGGAAAGAGATATGGCAAAATGAAAAGGATAACAGGCAATAGAAATACAGGCAGATTACAAAAGACCTTGTGGCTGCTTCTTGTGCTTGCGCTGGTTGTGGGAAGCATGACCGCAGTGGCGGGCGCGGCACAGATCGCGGGAAGCGGCGACGAGGTATACGTGGGCGGAATGCCTTTCGGCGTTAAATTTTTTACAGAGGGTGTCGTTGTCGTCGGATACAGTGACGTAAACACGCCTGCGGGGGTAAAAAATCCCGCGCGCGACGTGGGCATCAAGGTGCGCGACGTTATAATAAAAATAAACGGTAAGGCAGTGACGGGCGCGGATTCGCTCGTGAGCCTTGTGGAGACCTCGGGAGGCGAGGAAATGACCTTTACGGTCAAGCGTCCCACGCCAAAGAAAACGGGCGCAGGACAAGCTCAGGAGCTGGATATAAGGGTCAAGCCCGCCGCAAATGAAAAAGGGGAGTACAAAAGCGGTCTTATCGTCCGCGACAGAGGCGCGGGAATAGGAACTGTCACTTATATAATTCCGTCGGGCAAGCTGTTTGGCGGACTCGGACACGGTATCTGCGACTCCGACACGGGCGAGCTTGTGCCTATGCAGCGCGGCACGGTGACGGACGTTACCATCAGCGGTATCGATCGCGGCAAGTCGGGAGATCCGGGTGCGCTCAAAGGATATTTTGAGCCGGGAAAGATCGGTGCCTTGGTCGGGAATACCGTTTGCGGTGTATTCGGGGTGCTGAGCAAATTGCCCGACGGATGCGATATGGTATCCATGAAGGTTGGACACCGCGACGAGGTAAAGGAAGGCAAAGCCACGGTGCGTTGTACTCTTGACGGCGGCGAGATCGGGGAGTATGAGATAAATATTTCCGCAATAGACAGAACGCAGAATGGCTCAAAATGCTTCACCGTAACAGTAACCGACCCGAGATTGATAGAAAAAACGGGCGGAATCGTGCAGGGAATGAGCGGCTCGCCCATTATTCAAAACGGTAAGCTCATCGGAGCCGTCACCCACGTGTGTGTCAATCTATGATACCTACAGCTATGTAGGTAACCTGATGATACCT
>SVQX01000001.1 GCA_015065065.1 Oscillospiraceae bacterium | reverse complement strand
CCTGCTGATGAGACCACCACTGAGCCCGCTGACGAGACCACCGAGCCCGCTGATGAGACCACCACCGAGCCCGCTGACGAGACCACCGAGCCCGCTGATGAGACCACCAAGGCTCCCGAGACCACCAAGGCTCCCGAGACCACCGCAGCTGCAGAAGGCGGATGCGGATCCGTTGTAGGATCTGCAGCAGCAGTAGCAGTAATTGCTATCGCAGGCGCAGCAGCAGTTGTTCTTAAGAAGAAGAAAGAAGACTAATTCTTAAATAACCAAAAGCCACCCTTCGGGGTGGCTTTTGGTTTAGTTGAGAGTTGAGAGTTGAAAGTGGACAATCTGACGAGCCTATGTTAAACCCATGCCCTGCGGCAAAAATATAATTACACCAATGTTTTTTATATTTACGCATTGTACAGGAGGATAGTATCCTCCCACACGATTTTCTTAAATGTCGGTCGATAAAATCGGGAGGTGATAGCCTCCCCTACATATTTTCGGCGGGGTCACCCCTACAATGCGGAAATGTCAAAAATTTATTGGTGTTGTTATATTTTCACCGTAAGGGCAAGAATCCTCCCTCTATCACAATATATATTATATAATTTTCAATTGTCCATTTTCAACTCTCAATTAAAAAATCCCGCCTGACAAATATCGCATCAAGCGGGATTTTTTTTATTATTTCTTTGCCTTCTTTTTTTTCTTCGGTTTCAATTCCTCAAGCTCCGCCGACAGCTGCTCCAGCTTTCGTTCCAGCCTGCATATCTCCTGAGATACGGGGTCGGGGATATGAATCTGGTCAAGGTCGTCAACACGTCTGCCGTCCCTGCGAACGACCTTTGCGGGAATACCCGCCGCCGTGCTGTTTTCCGGAATCTTATCCAGCACCACCGCGTTTGCGGCGATCTTGCTGTTTGACTCTATGGTAAACGGGCCAAGCACCTTTGCGCCAGCGCCGATAAGCACGTTATCGCCGAGGGTGGGGTGACGCTTTCCAACGTCCTTGCCCGTACCGCCGAGCGTCACACCCTGATACAGAGTGCAGTTGTCGCCGATAACCGTTGTTTCGCCGATAACGACGCCCATGCCGTGGTCGATAAACAGTCCCTTTCCGATGGTCGCACCGGGATGTATTTCGATACCCGTAAAATGTCGCGCGGTCTGGCTGATTGCTCTCGCCGCAAGATAATGCTCCGACAGATACAGCTTGTGCGCCACACGGTAAGCGAGTATTGCGTGCACTCCCGAATACAGAAGGAGTATTTCAAGGTCGCTTCTCGCTGCGGGGTCGCGTTGCTTTACCGCCGCGATATCGTCGCGTATCTCGTCCTGTATGGGCTTCAACAGCTCCTTTGCTTCGTCGGTAAGCACCTCAAGGAGAAGCTTGCCGTTTTCTATTATTTCGGATAATTTCATTTTTGGACACACTCCTTTCATAGAGCAGTGTATGCGCAGTGCGCGTTATTGCTTCATTATAGCGCCCTTGTCGGCGCCGCTGACCTGACGGGAATAGCGAACCAGCCAGCCCGATTTTATGTTGGGCTCGGGGGCTACGTATGCCGCGCGACGGCGAGCAAGCTCCTCGTCGGACACGTCAACGCGGATGGATGCCGCGGGAATGTCGATGCATATCGTGTCGCCTTCCTCAACAAGTCCGATATTTCCGCCCACTGCCGCCTCGGGGCAGACGTGACCGATAGACGCGCCGCGGGATGCGCCCGAGAAGCGACCGTCGGTGATAAGAGCCACTGTCTTATCTAACTTCATGCCTGCAAGCGCGGAGGTGGGATTGAGCATTTCTCTCATTCCCGGACCGCCAACAGGGCCTTCATAGCGGATAACGACCACGTCACCGTGTGTGATCTTGCCGCTGTAAATTGCGGCGATAGCCTCGTCCTCGCTGTTGAAAACGCGGGCGGGACCTGAATGTACCAGCATTTCGGGGGCAACGGCACTGCGCTTTACAACGCAACCGTCGGGGGCGAGGTTGCCCCAAAGTATCTGAATTCCGCCCGTCGTACTGTAAGGATCGCTGACGGGGCGAATGGAATTTGTATCAAGTATGTGCGCGCCTGCCGCATTTTCCGCAACGGTCCTGCCCGTGACCGTCAGACAGTCACCGTCCAGCAGACCTGCCGAAAGCAGCTCAGCCTGCACCGCGCGGATGCCGCCCGCCGCGTCGAGATCCTGAATATGCGTAGGACCCGCGGGGGCGAGGTGGCAGAGGTTGGGAACTCTCGCGCTCATTTCGTTGAATAATTTGAGGTTGAGGGGGACGCCCGCCTCGTTTGCGATAGCCAGAAGGTGAAGCACGCTGTTGGACGAGCAGCCCAGTGCCATGTCGCAGGCGAGAGCATTTTTAAGAGAACGCTCGTTGATTATCTGCCTTGCGGTGATATTATTCTTGACCAGCTCCATGATAGCCATTCCCGCGTGCTTTGCAAGGATGGTGCGCTTGTTGGAAACTGCGGGGATAGTGCCGTTACCGGGGAGGGCGATACCCACTGCCTCGCACAGGCAGTTCATAGAGTTAGCGGTATACATTCCCGCGCAAGAGCCGCAGCCGGGGCAAGCGCCTGTTTCACATTCCTCCAGCTTGCACTCGTCGATAATACCTGCCTTGTATGCGCCGACAGCCTCAAAGAGCTTGGAGAGGGAAACCTCCTCGCCGTCATATTTGCCTGCCAGCATAGGTCCGCCTGAGCAGACCACTGCGGGAATATCCATACGCACCGCCGCCATAACCATACCGGGAACGATCTTGTCACAGTTGGGAACGAGGACGACTCCGTCAAGTCCGTGTGCCATTACCATAGTTTCCACGCTGTCAGCAATCAACTCACGGGAGGCGAGGGAATATTTCATGCCAATATGTCCCATCGCAATACCGTCGCATACGCCAATAGCGGGAATGAGGACGGGAGTACCGCCTGCCATACGCACGCCTGCCTTTACGGCGTCGGCTATTTTGTCGAGGTGAAAATGACCGGGGACTATCTCGCTATGTGCGCTGATTACACCGATAAGGGGACGCTCGAGCTCCTCCTTGGTGTAGCCCATAGCGTAAAAAAGACTTCTGTTCGGGGCGCGCTCGGCGCCCGTCTTTACGTTGTCAGAACGGAGTGACATAATTAAAAACCTCTTTCCTGTTAGGATTATTTAAATTTTTTCTTGATAGCGTAAATAACACGCACAATGGCGGGGGAAAGCACCAGATTTACGAGAAACTCGCCAACAAAATTAAGGCCTGCAAGTCCCAAGAACACAAGGGAGAAGGCATTTCCGAACTGCCCAAAATCGTTAGGGAACATGGTGGGCAAGCCGGACATGGTATCAAAGAAAAACAAAAGCATACCTGCAACGAACACGCCCGTGTTTATAATAGGTGCAGAGATGGAGGCGATAACGGTAGTAATAAGTATTCTCTTTTCGCCCAGCAGCTTGTTGAGACCCTTGTATATAAGTCCCGAGCCAAGTCCTGCAAGAGTCGCCTTGAGCAGACACACGATTACGAACCAAACGGGATTAGCAGCCCATAAAATAGCGGAAAATCCGTCTATTCCCGCGATGCCCATAACCATAGTAATAGCGCCGAAAACGAAGCCGAGGAATGCGCCCTCCTTGTATCCGAGAGTGAACGCGCCCACGACGATGGGAACAAGCACGAAGGACATGGGGAGCGGACCTATTTTTACAAATGAACCGAGCATTTGAAGCACAAAAACAAGTGCCATCAAAAGTCCGAGTTGTACCATACGAAGGATCTTGTTATTTTTTCTCATGACTGTTGTCCTCCGTTATTTTCCAAGTACAGCCGTGAGTGCTGTCTTGACGTTAAAAATTTTGCCGAACATAAGTTCGCCTTTCTCAAGGAATTTCACCTTGTGCTGCCGTCCAACGGGGTCGGTACGGCGCGTAAAATTATAATAATCGGGAAGCCCGTTATTACCTTGAATTGTTTTTGTAAATATGGAAAAGTCCTTTGACGGTAAGGTTTTCGTCGTAGGTGAATTCGTGGCGGCAGGCGGGGAGTATGACGTTTGCAAGTCCGCCTGTGGCGTAGATCTCAGCTTCGCTGTGTGCTACGCGCATTTCCTTTTCAAATCTGTCGATAAATCCGTCTATCAGCATAGCATTTCCGAAAATTACACCCGAGCGCACGGCGTCACGCGAGCTTTTCCCAATCGCTCTTTCGGGAATTTCGGGAGTGACGGCTGGGAGCTGGGCGGTCTTTGAGTGGAGCATATCAAGGGATACGCCAACACCGGGCATAATAGCAGAGCCGAGAAATTCACCCGACGCGTTGATTGCGGAAACTGTGGTTGCCGTTCCTACGTCAACTATCACAGCCGCACGCCTCTCCTTGTGCATACCAAGCACGCCTGCGGCGTTAGCCACAAGGTCAGCGCCAAGCTCGGATGGGTCGGCGATCCTTATGGGAAAGCCCGTTTTTACCCCGGGACCTACAGTCAAGGGAGTAGCTCCCGTCAATTTTTGTATAGCGGTCTGCAACGGATAAGTCAATCGAGGAACGACCGAGCCTATTATCGCACAGCTCGCCATTTTCCCGTCGGCATACATAGTCAGCATGCTTTTGAGCAGAATGAAATATTCGTCCGCGGTTTTCTGTGTATCTGCGGCGATCTTGAAGGTGTAGAGCAGCTCGCCGTCGGACACGTTAAAAAGTCCCGCCGAAATACTCGAGTTACCGATATCAACAGCCAACAGCATGACAAATTGCTCCTTTCAATATTTTATACCCGTCTTTTGAATATCGGAGCGACACTCCGACACTCAAAAGGCGGTTATAATTTTGGGCTTTCGTGGAGGGACTTCTAAAAGCCCCTCCACTGTAAGATCAAAAATTATTTTTTAAGCCAGCTCATCATCTGACGAAGCTCAGCACCCGTCTTCTCCAGAGGATGCTCTGCCTCCAGACGACGGGTAGCGAGGAATTTCGCCTGACGTCCACTGGAGAATTCCTGCATAAACTCGGATGCAAACGTGCCGTTCTGAATTTCGGTCAGAACCTTTGCCATCTCGCGGCGGGTCTCCTCGGTGATGAGGCGCTTGCCCGTGCGGTAATCACCGTACTCGGCGGTGTTGGAGATGGAGTAACGCATCTTTGCAAATCCGCCCTGATTGATAAGGTCAACGATCAGCTTCATCTCGTGGATGCACTCAAAATAAGCCATCTCGGGCTCATAGCCTGCTGCAACCAGAGTATCAAAGCCTGCCTTCATAAGCTCGGTTACACCGCCGCAAAGAACAGCCTGCTCACCGAACAGGTCGGTCTCGGTCTCCTCGCGGAAGCTAGTCTCAAGAATACCCGCGCGACCTGCGCCGATACCGCAAGCGTAAGCGAGAGCGATATCGCGAGCCTTGCCGCTGTAATCCTGATGGATAGCGATAAGGGAGGGAACACCCTTGCCCTCAAGATACTGGGAGCGCACGGTATGACCGGGGCCCTTGGGCGCGATCATGATAACGTCGATATCCTTTGCGGGCTTGATGAACTGGAAGTGGATGTTAAAGCCGTGAGCGAAGCAGAGCACGTTGCCCTCCTTCATGTTGGGAGCGACCTGCTTGTTGTAGATGTCAGCAGCAAGTTCGTCGGGAACGAGCATCATAACAACGTCAGCCGCAGCCGCCGCATCCGGAATATCCATAACTCGGAAGTTGGGGTGGTCAGCCGCAAAAGCCTCAGCCTTGGGCATGTGAGCCGAGCCGGGGCGCAGACCGACGATAACGTTAACGCCGGACTCCGCGAGGTTCATAGAGTGAGCGTGTCCCTGAGAGCCGAAGCCGATAACGGCAACTGTCTTGCCGTCAAGCAGACCGAGATTGCAGTCGGAATCGTAATACTTCTTGATCATAGTAGTTTCTCCTTTATGTATGTTGAATAAATTTATTTCGTGCGTTTCTTGATGGGGCTCTTGCCTCGGCAAAAAGCGTACTTACAAGGTTTAGTGGCGGATCACTCCGCAGAGAAGGAAGCCTGACCTCTCTCAAGTGCGGTGACTCCAGTGCGGCACATTTCAAGTATCTTGAAGCTGCCGAGGATCTCTATAATAGTGTCGATATAAGCGGGGTCGCCCGTAAGCTCAAGGATAATGCAGCCGTCGCTCTTGTCCACCACGCGGAACTTGTATTCTGCGGCGAAGGCGAGAATCTCCTCGCGCTTTTCCGCGGGAGCGTCTACCTTAACCAGCAACAGCTCGCGGAGGACGCAGAAGGGTGTGCGGGTAGGAATGACCGCCTTTACCTCGGTGAGCTTACCCGTCTGCATCAGCAGCTGCTTTGAGGTGCGCTCGTCGCCGAAGAAGGAGATGGTTATTCGTGAAATGGTAGGTGTATCCGTGCTTGCCACCGTCAAAGTGTCAATATTGAATCCGCGCTGACAGAACAGGGAGGTAATGCGCGCCAGCACACCGGCGTTGTTTTCAACAAAAAGAATAATATACTGTTTTCCGTTGCTTCGTATAGCCATGTTGACCTCCTTGTATTATTCAAAAATGGTATCGTTTACGGTCGAGCCGGAGGGGATCATGGGGAGAACTCTCTCCGAGCGGTCAATAACGCAGTCGATCCATACGGGGCCGTTATAATTCATAGCTTCTTCAAGTGCTGCGTTGAACTCTGCAAGAGTAGTCGCGCGGAGCCCCTTAGCTCCAAAGCCCTCGGCGATCTTTGCGAAGTCCGTCTTTCTCTCGGGGGCGCTTGCGGAATATCTCTTGCCGTAGAAGTTTGTCTGCCACTGATATACCATACCGAGAACGGAGTTATTGAAAATAACCGTTATGACGGGCAGGTTGTAGCTGACGGCAGTACAGCCCTCGTTAAGATTCATGTGGAAGGAGCCGTCACCCGTAAAGTGAATAATGCGGCGTTTGCCCTCAGTACCGATGCACGCGCCGATAGCCGCGCCGTATCCGTAGCCCATAGTACCAAGACCGCCTGACGTCAAAAAGCTGTTGGGCTTTGTGTGGGTAAGGTACTGTGCCGCCCACATCTGATGCTGACCTACGTCGGTAACGAATATTGCGTCCTCGCCCGCTATCTTGCATGCGGTTGTAACTATCTGATGAGGGAGAAGAGGCTGGTCGTCAGCGGCATCGGTGGGAACGTAGCCTTTCTTTTTCCACTCTGCAATAAGTGCGTGCCACTTATTTCGCTTCTTTGCATCGATGAGCGGAAGGAGCTGTGTCAGAACGTCCTTAACGTCGCCCGCTATGGAATAGTCGCACTCCACATTCTTGCCGATCTCGCTGGGATCAATGTCGATATGTATGATACGTGCGTTTCTGCCGAATTTCTGTGTATTGAGTGCCACGCGGTCAGAAAAACGAGTTCCGAGGGCGAGGATAACGTCGGCGTTGTCGGTCGCCTTGTTTGCCGCATAAGTGCCGTGCATACCGATAAGACCGAGGTTGTTTCTGTCGCCATAGGACAGCACGCCCGTTGCCATAAGCGTGTACGCCGCGGGAATGTCCGCCGCATTTATAAGCTCGCGGACTGCCTCGTGTGCGCCCGACAGACGGATTCCGCCGCCGCAATATGCAAACGGACGCTCAGCCGCATTGATGACCGCGGCAATCTCCTCAAGTCCGGAATACTTTACGGGGGCAGGGGACTCGGCAACCTTTTTGTCAGGCTCGTAATTTGTAACAGCCGCAGTTACATCCTTAGGAATATCCACCAGAACGGGGCCGAATCTGCCCGTGTGAGCGATCTCGAAAGCCTTGCGCAGAGTGTCAGCAAGCTGATTTACGTCGCGGACAACAAAATTATGCTTTGTAATGGGCATGGTGATACCCGCAATATATACCTCCTGGAAGCTGTCGCGTCCGATAAGAGGATTGGGGACGTTGCCCGTAATTGCGACCATGGGAATGCTGTCCATATAAGCGGTCGCGATACCCGTGACAAGGTTAGTCGCACCGGGACCGCTCGTAGCGATACAAACGCCTGTTTTGCCCGTCGCGCGGGCATAGCCGTCAGCCGCGTGAGCCGCGCCCTGCTCGTGAGCGGTAATAACGTGATTTATTTTGTCGCTGTATTTGTACAGCGCGTCGTATATGTTGAGAACTCCACCTCCGGGATAACCGAAGACGGTATCAACGCCCTCCTCAAGGAGAACCTCGCAAAGAATATCAGAGCCGTTGAGTAACATATTGAACCTCCTGTGGGTATATTTTCCGCGCTAAAAAAATCAAGGCGCACTTGTCTTTTGCTAAAGAGACAAATGCGCCGAATAACCGTTTTTCACGGGGTTATCGCCTTTGCGGTACCACTCTTCTTGCCATCCTCCTTGCGGAGAGTGACCTCTCGAGCCTTTGAATAAAGGCAACCGTATAACGGCGGATTCCGTCCGAACCTACCTTCGACCGCAGTCGTTATCAGCGCGGAATGCTCCGGGGTGACATTCATATCGGGACACGCCACCGACTTTACAGCTACCGTCGGCTCTCTGTGGGCGCACATACCGTACTACTATCCCCATCAATGCTTTTGAATATTAGATACATTATACCAACGTATCGGCGTTTTGTCAATAGCTTTTTCGAAACTTTTTGCAAAAAGTTCAATCCGATAAAGCGTTAAAGCGTTATTTTCTGTAATAAACGTAGTGGACGATAATGGTACGCTCAGTGCCGCCATGCTCGTTGTCGGGGGCGGTGATGACCACACCGTCGTGGGACAGCAGCTCCCACGCCTGCATTTCGTCAATATGACAGCGCAGAACGGTGTCGGAGGGGGTGGAAACTATAAGATCGTCGTCCTTGATATTAAGGCTGCCCTCGCGCCCGATCACCTCGTCCACGCCGTTTATTTTTTCGGTGATGTAGCGTATGTGATGACCGCTTATTCGCTTTGCCATCTCATGGCGATAGCGACTGCTTTCGGGATTTTTACTGCCCGAAAGCTTATCCAAAAGTTTTTTGAACATAACTTACCTTCAAATATTCTTTTCTTGTCCCAAAAGGAAGGCACGCGCCGCCTCATATTCCTCCCGTGCGCACCGTGCGCGTGTGGAATCGGGAGAAAACTTCAGTATTCCGCGAAGCAGGATATTCTTCGGCGTTTCCTCGGGGTCTATAAGCTCCAAAGCGGCAACGTCATAGCCTCGTGAGCGGAGAAGTTCCAGCCTGAGCGCGTCCGTCGCGGCGTCGCATAGCTTCTGACGGAGCATGGAATGCTCTGCGATAAAGCCGAGGGCGGGACAGTTCAGCTTTTTATTCAGCTCGTGGTGACAGCAGGGAGTGGAGAGAATGACCTTCGCCCCCCATTTGGAAGCCTTGTCCAGCACCATATCCGTCGCCGTGTCGCAGGCGTGCAGAGAAATGACCATATCTACGTATGGAAGGATATCCGTCGGCGCACCGCTCTCGTCGTTTCCGAATTCGTAGAGGGTGATGTCAGCGGCAACGAATGAAAGCCCGTCCATGCCGAGCGTGCGTGCGATCCTGTTGCACTCGTCCACCACGTCCGCCTTCATATCCACGCCGATCATGACTGTTTTCCTTTTACGTATGGCAGTGAAATAATAATATACTGCAAAGGAAAGATAGCTCTTGCCGCAGCACAGATCGCAGATATGCAAATCATGTGCATCATCACTCGGGAGTGCGTCCTCCGTATCGCGGAGAAGCTCTAAAAATCGATTTATCTGACGGAATTTTGCCTGCTTTTTGTCGTGAACTCTGCCGTTTTTGTCGGAGATCCCGAGAAGCTTGAAAAACTCCTCCTCGCCCGACAGGATATAGTTTTTCTTTCTGTCGTTGCCAAGCAAGGGTAGCTTTTGCGGAGCATTCGAGCCCGTGTCCAGCTCGGAGAGGAGCTTACCCTCGCCGATAAGCGCTTCCTTACCGCTTTTTGCGCACTTGTATTCGCAAACGGCACCGCCCACCGAGGACACGGTGTTTATCTGCATAAAGCCCGCAAATATTTCGACGAGGCGGGATAGCTCCCCGCCGTCAAAAAATATATTTTCGTGCTTTGCCTGCACGGGTGCGCCGCGTGAGGCGTCCGCCATGTCCGCTGTGTCGGCATAGCACATTTTTTCAAGCTGTAAGCAAAGCCGATTGCCAATGACCTTGGGAGTCAGCGTAGCCTTGGCTACCGATTTGTCCTTTGACTTTGACAGGACGGCGCGCTTTAATTTTCCGCTCTGTGCGGCGCGGACGACGAGAGTCGCCAGCCGCTCCTTGGGTGATCCATTCATACCTGTCACAGATCCTTATTTGTGTTTTTTGTCGGCAGGGACGTACTCCGGGTTGGGTGTATTGCAGTACGCGCAAACCTTACGGGAGATGGGAATAAGATGCTCACATCCCGCACATTTGACGAATTTGGTATCGTCGTCCTCGTCTTCATTTTCGCTGACCGAGGGAGTATCCTCGGCAGGCTTTTTCTTTGATTTGAATGATATTTTAGATTCCTTGCCCTCGCGCAGGCGCAGGATATTCTCCTTGTGCTTCCAAATCACGAGCAGTGCCATCAGCACAGAGATCGCGGCGGCAGCTCCGGGACCGTCAAACGCAGTAAGCACTATGGGGAGGAGCATCATTCCCATTATCGAGCCGAGGGATACGTACTTCGTGCCGATAACGATTATAAGGAATATTGCCATCAGTATAAGGAAAACTATGTAGTTGAGCATAAGGACTACCATGCCCGCGGTAGCCACACCCTTGCCGCCCTTGAATTTGTAGAAGCAGGGAAAAACGTGACCGAGCATTACGAAAAGTCCCGCAATGGACGCGCCGAGCTTGTCGCGGATGACCTCGCCCGATTCAAGCGTGATACCGATATCCAGGACAAGGTAGCCGATACTGACGGCAACAAACGCCTTGAGCATATCGCCGAGCAGGGTAGCCACGGCCGCGCCCTTTCCATAGGTGCGGAGCATATTGGTAGTGCCAGCGTTTCCGCTTCCATGGGTACGTATGTCGTCCTTGTATTTTCTGTTGGAGATTATGAGTCCGAAGTTAAGGCTGCCCAAAAGATAGGGTATTATCATACAAACGAGAACGCCCGCTACGGTGACGACGTATGCCCACGGCGTGCCGTTCAGACCGAATTCATTATTGATGTATGCAACCAAATTCCATTTTCCGTACATATCTTATCCTTTCATAAAAGCAAGTCAAGAATTTTTATCTTTTGCGGCAAGGCGGGCAAGTCGCGCTCGCGCGGCATTCAGCCGTCTTTCCTTTTCCGCTGCATCGAGTCGGGCGGAGAGTACGCTGTCGCCGCCGCACAGAACGTCCAACACGTCGGCTTCACGCACGTCGGCTCCCGCAAGCTCGCACAGGCGGCGGAGAGAAAATTCTCTCACGCTCTCGTCGTCAAAAACCAAAACGGCGATACCGTTTTCAATTCTGTCACATACAGCGAACATATCGTCCTCCTCAAAAAACCAAACAATTATGCATTATACATTATATTTATATTATAACTGCATATTGTGATTTTGTCAAGTGCGGAAGTGCGTCCGTGTCAGAATTCGGGCGTGTAGCTCTTGTCCGCTGAGCTTTTGCCCTGAAAATAGCCGTCAAAGCCCATATCGATAGCCGATTTCAGCACCGAGTCGTACTCAAACGAGGTCACGCGGCGGTGCAGATTTTTGTACTGACTGTCGAGCGCAAAATCTGGGGTGTACTGACTCATCAGCGACAGGCGGATATCCTTGATAGGTAAAAGCTCCTTGATAATATTCAAGAGCTTCAGCGAGTCATGACGCTCGCCGGGAAGCACCAGATGGCGAACTATCATTCCGCGCGTTATGAGTCCGTCGGAGTCAAAGCGCACGCCGCCCACCTGGCGGTACATTTCTTGTATCGCGGCAGAGGCTACCTCGGGGTAATCGACAGCCCCCGAATACCGCCCCGCAAGCTCACCATCCGCATACTTGAAGTCGGGCAGGTAAACGTCCACAAGTCCTGCCAGCCGCCGAAGGCTCTCCGCGCTTTCATAGCCAGACGAGTTCCACACTACGGGTAAGGCACAATGCCTCTTCAGCTCCGTCAAAAGAGGGATGAGCGCCTCGGTATAGTGGGTGGGAGTCACAAGATTTACGTTGTGTACGTTGTGCTTTTTTACCATTAAGAGGATTTTGTGAAGCAGCTCGTCGGGGGAGAATATTCTGCCCTTGCCGCCGTGGCTGATATCGCGGTTCTGACAGAATACGCACCGCAGATTACAGCCCGCAAAGAATACCGTTCCCGAGCCGTGTGTGCCGCTGACAGGAGGTTCTTCCCAAAAATGCGGAGCTATTCTTGACACGTAAAATTCATTTCCAACGCCGCAAAATCCCACGCCGCTCTCTCGGTCGGTGCGGCAGTGCCGCGGACATATATCGCAGTATTTTTTATCCACTCCGTCACCTCCTTTTTCTGTTGAGTCAATTATATAACAGCCGACCAAAAATTTCAAGGCTTTTATTATTAAATTTACACTTTTATCATTTACAAACGGGGCGCGGAGTAGTATAATTATCCGTGTAACAAAAATCTGCAAAATTCAAAGGAGAGAAAAATGAATTTTTCAACTATCTGGCAAACGTTTGTAAACGCTTGTATGGGACTTGCGTGGAAGCTGCTGGCGGCTATCCTCGTGCTTGTATTGGGCAACCTGATTATCAAGCTGGTGCTTCATATCGTTAAGAAAAGCAAGGGCATGAATAAGATAGATCCCACCGTGCGCGGATTTACCGTAAGCTTTATCAAAATAGGACTTTACGCCGTGCTTGTCACTGTCCTCGTTGCTATTCTCGGTGTTGAAACGGCATCCATTATCGCAGTGTTTGCGTCCTGCGGAGCGGCTATCGCTTTGGCGCTTCAAGGCTCGCTTGCAAACTTTGCGGGCGGCATCATGCTGCTTATTTTCAAGCCGTTTAACGCGGGCGAGTATATCGATGCACCCGATTTTGGCGGAACTGTGTCCGAGATAGGTATTTTCTATACCACGCTCATCACGCCCGACAATAAGCACATCACCGTGCCAAACAGCACTATTCTCAATTCCGTGATCACAAACTACTCTAAGGAAAAAACTCGCCGTCTTGAGATCGAGTGGTTTATCGACTGTCGCGCGGACCTTGCGGAGGTTGAGAGAATAATTCTTTCAGAGGTTGCAAAGCACGACAATGTCCTTGGCGATCCTGCCCCCGCCGTCGTTGTAAAGGAGGTTTCCGAGACTGCGGCTGCCGTTGCGTTGCGTCTGTGGTGCGCAGGCTCGGATTTCTGGAGTCTTAAATTCGCGCTTACAAAGGAGATAAAGACGGAATTTGACAAGAACGGAATACATATTCCTCACCGTCAAATGGACGTTTCCATCAAAAAAGACTAACGGAGAACGAATATGAATGGAAAAGAAACTCTGCCGTCGGGCGTTATTCGCACCTGCGAGATACTGTGCGTGGGAACGGAGCTTTTGCTTGGCGACATAGTCAACACAAACGCGGCGTTTTTGTCAAAAAGGCTTGCTTCGCTTGGAATATCCGTGTATCATCAGGCTGTGGTGGGAGATCACGCGGACAGACTTGCCTCAGCCCTTGCCGATGCCTTTGAGGGATACGGCAGACCGCGTGCCGACCTTGTTATCCTCAGCGGTGGACTTGGCCCGACCTACGACGATATGACAAAGGAAACGGTGGCAAAATTTTTCGGGCGGGATATGTATACCGACGAGGAATCCCTTGACCGAATCCGCACCTATTTCGAACGCACGGGACGGGTAATGACTCCCAATAACGCAAAGCAGGCACAAATGCCCGCGGGCGCTACCGTGTTTCCGAATGATTACGGCACCGCCCCCGCCCTCGCCGTCAGCGACGGGGAGAGAACGGCGATAATGCTGCCGGGGCCTCCTGCCGAGCTTGAACCGATATTTGACGAGCAGGTGCTTCCGTATCTGCGCCGATATACCGACGGCGTGCTGATAAGTCATAACATTCACATAATGGGACTTGGCGAATCGGCGGTGGAGGCTGTCCTGCGTGACCTTATGGTAAACGCAAAAAATCCAACCGTCGCGCCTTATTGCAAGGCGGGCGAGGTCAGATTGCGAGTCACCGCCAAGGCGGAGAGTGTAGATAAGGCTGACGAAATGTGCGCCGAAATGATAGAACGCATCCGCAAGACCGACGTTGAAAAGTATATCTACGGTGTTGACGTGGATACTCCCGAGGCGGCACTTTTGGAGCTGATGCGCACTCGCGGTCTTACCCTTGCCACCGCAGAATCCTGCACGGGCGGTATGCTTGGTGAGCGAATGACGGCTATGGCGGGTGCGTCTAAGGTCTACCTCGGTGGAGTGGTGACCTATACCAACGAGCAAAAGATAGATCTCCTCGGTGTCAAAAGGGACACTATCAACGAGCATACCGAGGTCAGTGGGCAGTGTGCCGCTGAGATGGCAGAGGGTGCGCGCAGACTTTTGCGTGCTGATGTTGCCATATCCACGACCGGCTACGCAGGTCCGGGCGGAGGCACAGCGGAAAATCCCGTCGGCACGGTGTATATTTCGGTGGCGACGGAGAAGGGAACAAGAACGGAGCGACTGTCCTACTCGGGCAGAAAATCCCGTGATTATATCCGCACAGCCGCCGCATCACGAGCTTTTCTCTTGGCAGTAAAGGCGATAATGGAATAATGTAAAAAAGCAGAGATATTTCTCTGCTTTTTTACAAAAAATATGTAACCAAATTCGAAAACGCCACACTATATGGATGAAAGGAGGCGAGAAAATGCAGGAAACGAACAAAATGCGCGATAGGCTCATAAACGAATTTGCCGAAAACTATATAGAAAAGCTGTTTTACTTCTGCTTGAAAAAAACAGGGAGCAACGTAGAAGCGGAGGACTTAACGCAGGATATCGCGCTTCAGATCATCACGGCTTTGAATAAGGGCACAATCCCAACGAGTTTTTCGGCATGGGTATGGCAGATCGCGCGAAATCGTTATTCCGTATGGGCAACTGAAAAGCATAATCGAAACGAGTCGGTAACCGGTTCCGATATCAGCGATTATGAGATAGAAGATGAGAGCGAAAATGTCCTTGAGAAACTCATACATACAGAGCAAATGGCTCTGCTTCGGCGCGAGCTGGCGTTCATCAAAAGTGATTATCGCAATATCGTCGTTGCCTACTACATAGAGAATAAGAGTGTTCGTGATATAGCATTGTCGCTTTCTATTTCGATAAGCGCGCTTCAGCAAAGGCTTCATCGCGCGAGAATCATCCTGAAGGAAGGTATGAATATGGCAAGAGAATTTGGCAAATTAAGCTATAATCCCGAAAATATTGCATTTTGGGTTAATGGGTTACACGGGGCAAATGGCGAACCTGGAATTTATGTTTCGCGTTCTCTCAGCAAAAATATTATGCTTGCAGCATATAGAACACCAGCAACGGCAGAAGAATTGGCAATGGAGGTGGGAGTAGCACTTCCGTATATGGAGGAAGAACTATCTACGCTTGTAGATGCTACATTGATGAAGAAAAATGGCAATAAATACGAAACCAACATTTTTATTGTGAGTGCAGAAGCACAAGAAAAGATTTGTGCACATGTGCGTGGGATTGCTCCTGAGCTTACGAAGGCGATCATTGATACGATGGAGTATAATATTGAGTGGTCAAACAAAAATGCACCTAATTGGCATGAAGGTTATCAAAGCTATGAGGATATGAAGTGGGCGCTTCTTATGATTGAAGCTGATAACGTATCTTTTGATACCCTTAAGCCTTTTAATAAAAACGCCCAAGATGTTCCTAATATTGGTCCTTGGGGACATACTCTCCGTCCTAATGGCGGCGAATGGGATTTGCTTGGTATGGAAATCCATCACGGCGATGAGCCCAAGCATGTGGGTCTTAGCGGATGTGTTTCATGTCCCAACGAAAAGGATTTGCCCGAAATTATGTTCCGTCAATTCCGCTTCAAGTATTGCGGAATTGAAAATCGCACACCTCCGGTTCTTACCTATGCGGACGGGCAAGCAATGGTTGCGGTTGCCGAGGGCAAGAGCGCAGATGTTGATAAGTCTATTCTAAACAGATTAGAATCTTATGGATATATCAAAAAGACTGATGATGGTTTTATTCCCGCCATTATGGTTATGCGCAAAAACAAATCAAGCAAAATGCCAAAAGAGATACGAGAACAATTTGAGGCGCTTCGCCATAAAGCAACGGAAATAGCGACTCGTCACTATTTGTTCTGCCGAGATCAGATTTATAAAGAGATCCCCGACTTTTTGAAAGAGGATGAATTTCAAATCGATCACGCTTGCGCTAATATTTTTTCAATGCGCGGCGCGGTCTTGGAAGAAGCCATCAAACAAGGGTATCTGTCGTTTGATAAGAGAAACGATAAGCAAATGTTGGGCGCTTATTTAATTATATAATATTACCGCCGAGAGTGCCTTGGGGCGCTCTCGGCGGATTTTTAGTTATCGGCAGAATACAATTCATCATAATACCACTGCGCGGGGTTTTCGTGGATATATTTTATATGTTTGTCATAATCCTCGCAATTGCGGATGATATGGTCGTTGAAATGAGCTTGCCAAATGTTTTCGCCATATTCCTTGTTGCAAAAAACGCTTAAATGTCGATACAAATTGCGAACACGCACTGTTCGCTCGCTCAACGTTCGTAGGGACAGGCGTCCTCGACTGTCCGTTATCTGTTGTATTTTTATTTGTCTTCACCCACAATAAAAGGTGAATATGATTTGGCATTATCACGTAACTATCAATCGATAAATGATCATAGAAATCATTTAATTGTTGGATATATTTATCGGCAACTTTTCCGTGAGTTGTTAATTCGACTTGAGGACAGTCGAGGACGCCTGTCCCTACAATACGAGATAAAATTCCTCGTCGGTTTTGTGTACAAATCGTTATAAAATATGCGCCGATGCTATTGTAATCGAAATTTGGATATCTTGGCGTTTTTCTCTTTTTCAACTTTTCCATCTTCATCACCCGCTTCATTATACCACAAAATCTTTCCGAAATCAAGGATAAATATGCTTACCCCCCTTGACAAACTGCGGATATGTGGTATAATAATTAACAGGTTAACTGTTAAGGGGTTAATTATAAACGGATTAATCATTAACGCATTAACGAAATCGAGGAGGTGCGCCAAAAAACATGGAAAATAACCTTGACGTTTTGGATAAGACTCAAGAAAAAACCGCACGCGCCCGTGAGATCGTCCGCCAATTTATCGCGACTGCGAGGCTTCATCACGCGGTTGTGGACGGAATGGTTGCGGGAATGGGTGTGCATCACTCACAGCACAGGATGCTCATGTATCTTGCCAAGCACGAAAAGCTGCCTTCGCAAAAGACGATTGCCGATCATTTTGACATCAGCCCCGCGGCGGTGGCTGTTACACTCAAGCGGCTTGAAAAGGATGGCTATATCCGCCGCGACATCACGGGAGAGGACAACAGATGCAACGAAATCAGCATTACCGAAAAGGGCAGAGCGACGGTCGAGTGCAGCCGATATTTGTTTGAGCATATCGACGCCACTATGTTTGATGGGCTGGACGCCACTCAGCTTGATAATTTTCTCTCGGTACTTAATACCATTCGCGCAAATCTTGAACGCATGGACGGCGACACCTCCTGCGCTCCCAACCACCAAGGAGGTGATATGTCATGAAAAAGCAAACACAGGCAAGCGCTCCCAAGAAGAGCGGCTTGCGTTGGAGCAAATATATAAAGCCGTATATTCCTTATTTTATTATAGGTCCTCTTTGTATGATAGTAGAGGTTATCGGCGAGGTGCTGATGCCCAAATTCCTGTCCATGATAATCAACTACGGTGTAAGCGGTCAGGAGATCGACTCGCCGATCGTGGCATGGCTGTTTAATTTGTTCGGTGAGCATTCTCCCTTCATTATTGCCATCGCGGCGGGAATGATAGTCACCGCTGTTCTTATGATGCTGGGCGGACTTGGCGGCGCGTATTTCGGCGCAAAGGCGGCTGTAAATTTTGCTACCGATCTGCGCGGGGACATATACCGCAAGGTACAGAAATTTTCTTTTGCCAACATAGATAAATTCAATACCGGCTCAATAGTTACCCGTATGACTAACGACGTAACTCAGCTTCAGAATTTCGTCAACATGATGCTCCGTATGGCACTCCGCTCCCCCGGCATGCTTATAGGTGCGCTCATTATGGCGATACTGCTGAAGCCCTCACTGACTATTGTTATTGCCGTGGCCATTCCCATCCTTGTTATATTTATCGCGCTGTTTATCAAGGTTGGCTTCCCGAGATTTACGCGGATGCAGTCCAAAATAGACGGACTCAACTTAAACGTACAGGAGAATATCACAAACGTCCGCGTGGTAAAATCCTTCGTGCGCGAGGATCATGAAAGCCATAAATTCGCCGCTGCTAACGCAGAGCTGAAAGGCGCGGGCAGAAGTGCTATGCTGATGATGATACTTATCTCTCCGTTGATGTCCTTCTGCATGAATGCCGCGACTATTGCGGTGCTGTGGTTTGGTGGAAACATGGTTATCTCGGGCGACATGCTTATCGGTGACCTTACCGCATTCGTTACGTATATGACGCAGATACTTTCCTCGCTGATGATGGTGACTATGCTGTTCATGCAGTTCTCTCGCGCTATGGCATCTGCGAAGCGCATCAAGGAGATAATGAACGAGGAGATCGACATTACCGACGACGGCGTAGTGGGCGCTGACAGAGAGCTTACCGTAAAACACGGCGAGGTGGAGTTTAAGAATGTGTCCTTCGGTTATTACAAAAACCGCGAGGAAAAGGTGCTTGAAAATATAGACCTTTACATTCCTGCGGGAAGCACGGTGGGTATTATCGGCTCGACGGGAAGCGGAAAATCCACACTTGTATCAATGATCCCCCGACTTTACGACGTGGACGCGGGCGAGGTGCTGGTTGACGGCGTGAACGTCAAAAGCTACACCCTGCACAATCTGCGTGAAGGCGTTGGAATGGTGCTTCAAAAGAACGTCTTGTTTTCGGGAACGATAGAGGACAACCTGCGCTGGGGCGACGGCAACGCCGACGAGCAAACGGTGCGCCGTATGGCGGATTACGCTCAGGCAGACGGCTTCATTACAAGCTTCAAGGACGGATATAAGTCGGAGCTTGGACAGGGCGGCACTAACGTGTCGGGCGGACAGAAGCAGCGTCTTTGTATTGCACGCGCGCTCCTAAAGCGTCCCAAAATTCTTATTCTTGACGACAGCACGAGTGCCGTGGATACCGCGACAGAAGCCAAGATCCGCCACGCATTTGCCACCGAGCTTGCAGGCTCTACCAAAATAATAATTGCTCAACGTATAACCTCGGTAATGAACGCGGATAAGATAGTGGTCATCAACGAGGGTAGGATCACGGGAATCGGAACTCACGCGGAGCTGCTTGACAGTAATACCGAATATAAGGAAATATACGAATCCCAGATGGACGGTATGGTCAAGGCGGGCGTTATTGATATCGAAGGAAGCGAGGTGAGGGAATAATGGCGGCAAGAAGCATTGAAGAGCTGCAAAAGCGATATTCCTCACTTGGCTCATCGCGCGCAAAGGGCGGTATGGGTATGCGCGGTCCGGGCGGTCCTCGTCGCGGCGTACATCAAAAGGGTAAGCCCAAGAACAGTAAGGCGACCGTAAAGCGGCTGATATCCTACATAGCCGCATACCGAACAAGGCTTATTTTTGTTTTCACATTTATGATCATCAGTACGCTTGCATCCGTCCTTGGCAGCTACCTGCTACGTGACGTTATCAACGTCGTGGGCGGCGCAAAAACTCCCGAGGACAGTATGTGGCTGGGATTCTTTATGAGCAGTGACGGCGGTGAGGTAACTGCCGAAAACCGTATTTCCTGCCTCATACTTTTGCTTGTTATCCTCGGCTGTATCTACGCCGTCGGAGTTGCCTGCACCTATATTCAGGGACGGCTGATGCTGACGGTATCGCAGAACGCGGTTGAAAAGCTGAGAAACGACCTGTTCAATAAGCTGCAGGGGCTTCCCGTGAAATATTTTGATTCTCATTCCACGGGCGAGCTGATGTCCCGCTTTACCAACGATATTGACAATATCGATATGATGATAAACAGTACCGTGACGAGCCTCGTTTCAGGCGTTATAACCCTTGTGGGAACGTTTGTCATGATGATATATACGAATGTTTGGCTGACGCTTATTACAGTCGGTTTTATTCCGATATTTATGATGGGCGGTGCGGCTATCGCCAAGCGGTCGGGCAAATATTACAGCTCACAGCAGGCGGCTCTCGGCGCGGTGAACGGATATATTGAGGAAACCGTGACGGGTGCAAAGGTGGTAAAGGTGTTCAACCACGAGGAGGAATGCACCGAGGAATTTGAGCTGCTCAATAACGACATGCGCGAAAAGCAGTTCAAGGCGCAATTTTATGGCGGCATCATGGGTCCCATTATGGGAAATACCAGCCAGATAAGCTACGCGGTGACGGCGGGAGTCGGAGGACTGCTTTGCCTGTTTGCGGGCTTTGATATCGGCGGACTTTCGGTGTTCTGCAACTACTCGCGTCAATTTTCCATGCCTATCAATATGATCTCACAGCAGACGTCCACGATATTTGCCGCCTTGGCGGGCGCTGAGCGCGTGTTTGCGGTGATGGACGAAGCCCCCGAAACAGAGGACGCACCCGACGCGGTGGATATGAAGCACGCAGTAGGCGAGGTCGTGCTTGACGACGTAAGCTTCGGCTACAAGCCAGAAAAAACGGTTTTGCGGCATATAAATCTTTATGCTCACGCAGGGCAGAAGATAGCCTTCGTCGGCTCAACGGGCGCGGGAAAGACCACCGTTACAAATCTGCTCAACCGATTTTACGATATTGATTCAGGCAATATAGTGATAGACGGCGTGGATATTCGCTCCTACAAGAGAGAGCAGCTTCGCTCTAATATTGCCGTGGTGCTTCAGGATACCCACCTGTTTACGGGGACTATTCGCGAAAATATCAGATACGGACGGCTTGACGCCACCGACGAGGAGGTCGAGGCGGCGGCAAAAACGGCAAGCGCGCATAGCTTTATAATGCGACTTGAACACGGATACGACACGGTGCTTGAGGGCGACGGCGCAAATCTTTCTCAAGGGCAAAGGCAACTGCTCAATATTGCCCGTGCGGCAATATCCAAAGCGCCCATCCTGATCCTTGACGAGGCTACAAGCTCGGTCGATACACGTACAGAGCGACATATCGAGCACGGAATGGACAGACTTATGTCCAACCGTACCACCTTCGTTATCGCACACAGACTGTCTACCGTTCAGAACTCAAATGCGATTATGGTGCTTGAGGACGGCGAGATAATCGAGCGTGGCACGCATGCACAGCTTCTCGCGCAAAGGGGAAGATATTACGAGCTCTACACGGGCGCGAGGGAACTGGAATAGTTGAAAATTGAAAATGATTGAGGCTTTTCGCCTTGCGAAAAGCTTCATTGTGAAGCCCTCCTCCGGGAGGAGGGGTGCGCCGTGTACGGCGCGGGGAGGAGCCTGCGTGCCGTGAAATTTTTTGTTTTTTCTTGTTTCGCATTCTACCTCAGTCTTTTGCTTCGCAAAATCAAGCTCCCTCCCGGAGGGAGCCTTGCGGAGAGATATTCGCCTTCGGCGCGTTAGTAAATACCGCAGTGGGTGAGGGACCCCCGGGGGTTATAGAGGTGTTTACGGTGGTCACCATTGTAAACAAATCTAAACAAGAATAAATTTACAGTAAAGTTCTTTGAATCAAATCTTTCTTTCAAGAAAGATTTGCGGGGCTTGGAGCAGCGCCCCAATATAATACTATAATAATTGAAAGGAAATTAAAAAAATGACAGGAAAGAATATTTGGGTAATACCGGATGGGTATATGAGTGACACGAAGAAGGGTGAGTACGTCAGCCACGAGGCGGTATGTGTGCTTAACGTGTCGGGAGAGACGGCGCACATTGATCTGACGATATATTTTGAGGATGACGAGCCTATTCGCGGACTGCACGCAGCTTGCGAGAATGACAGAACAAATCATATTCGCCTTGATAAAATTGTGAATGACGAAGGCAAGCCGATTCCACGCAATAAGCCTTATGCAATACTTGTAGAGAGTGACCGACCCATAGTGGTTCAATGCTCCCGCCTGGACGTGTCCCAGCCCGAATACGCGCTGATGACGACGATAGGTTATTAAGATGGAAAAGAATTGCCGAAAGAAAGCCTATACGATTCAAAAATTTTGATTATAACACGACGGGTGCATATTTTATAACGATTTGTACACAAAACCGACGAGGAATTTTATCTCGTATTGTAGGGACAGGCGTCCTCGGCGACCCGAAAAGCGTGGAATTATTGCCATATGGAATTGTTGCGGATAAATACATAAATCAATTGGATGAATTTTATGAAAATATAACCGTACACAAATACGTTATTATGCCCAATCATATTCACCTTTTATTGTGGGTGAAGACAAATAAAAATACAACAATAACGGACAGTCGAGGACGCCTGTCCCTACGAACGTTGAGCGAGCGAACAGTGCGTGTTCGCAATTTGTATCGACATTTAAGCGTTTTTGCAACAAAGAATACGGAGAAAATATTTGGCAACGGGGTTTTCATGACCACATTATCCGCAACCGCGGGGATTACGAAGAACACATAAAATACATCCGCGAAAATCCTTTGCGGTGGTATTACGACGAATTATACAATGAAGGATAAATAAAAACTCAAACGGCAGGCTTAAAGCCTGCCGTTTTATGTTAAATTATTTTTCAGGATCAATAAACTTCCAACCGCCGACGATATAATTTATTCCCGACCAGACGGTAATAACTATCATAGCGACGCACAGCGCGGTAGTAACGGGCACGTTTGCCACCCACCAAGCGGGGAAAACAGACGACACACCCGGGATGGAGTATATCATAGGCTCAATGACCGCCGCACAGATGCAGACGATCTGCGTTACAGTCTTTATTTTTCCGAGCATATTTGCCGCAATTACAACACCACCCGAGGACGCCGCGACCAGACGAATGGACGTTACTGCGAGCTCGCGGAAAACGACGATAAGTAAAGCGATAATAAACAGCGTGCGCACGTTTGCGTATCTGTAAACGATAACGGTCAGGGCTCCGATAACCAGAAACTTATCCGCCAGCGGATCCATAAGCTTGCCAAAATCGGTCACAAGGTTGTATTTTCGCGCGATCTTTCCGTCCAGCATATCCGTCAGAGAGGCGATAATGAAAATTGAGATACCGATAATTCCGCTTACGTTAAAGGGAATGACGGACTCGGGGAGCATCATTACCACAAGGAAGATGGGCACCATAATTATACGAAGCACCGTCAGCTTGTTTGGCAGATTCATTTTAGCTTTTTTACTCATAACTATCCTTCCTTAATACCGAATTTCAGTTTTTTACCGCGTGACCGACAAGGTCGTAGACTACCACCTCGTCAATCTTCACGTCAACGAATTCACCCGGCGCGGGGCGCTTGCCCTCAACGGTAAAGAACACCTTGCCGTCTATCTCGGGCGCGTCGGCGTATGAGCGGCCGTAAAGCGCGTCATTAACGGGATCGAAATCCTCGCAGAGAACTTGAATTGTCTTGCCGATCATTTTCTCGTTCTGCTCGGCGTTTATCTCCATCTGCATACGCATCAGTATGTCGGCTCTGTCCTGCTTTACCTGCTCGTCGATCTGGTCGGGCAGATTATACGCCACAGTGCCTTCCTCGCGCGAATAGGGGAATACGCCCGCGTGCTCAAATCTCTGCTCCTTCATAAACTCCGCAAGCTCATCAAAGTCAGCCTCCGTTTCGCCCGGGAATCCGACGATAAAGGTGGTACGGATAACGATATCGGGTATTTCGCGGCGAAGCTTTGCCAGCAGGTCGCGAATGAGCGCGGAGTCGCCGTGCCTGTTCATGCGGGACAGCACGCTGTTGCTGATGTGTTGGAGCGGCAGGTCAATGTATTTCAGCACGCGCGGATTGTCGCGTATCTCGTCGATAAGCTCCTCGGTGAACTTATCGGGGTAGCAGTACAGCAGACGTATCCACGGGATTTCCGTTTCCTTGCATATCTTGCGTATAAGCTCGGGGAGAGCGTATTTTCCGTAAATATCCGTTCCGTAGCGCGTGGTGTCCTGCGCGATAATAGTCAGCTCCTTGACACCGAGAGCTGCAAGCTGCTTTGCTTCCTTTATAAGCTCGCCCATAGGACGGCTGCGGAATTTGCCTCGGATAGAGGGGATAGCGCAGTAGGTGCAGCAGTTGTCACAGCCCTCCGAGATTTTAAGGTAAGCGGAATATTCGGGCGTGGTAAGTACTCTGTCGCCGCCGAGACGGACTGCATTTTTGTCCTCAAACGAGGTGTATTTTTCACATATCTCGCCCTTAGCTTTTATTTGCTTTTCAAGCGCACGGACAGCGGCAACGATATTGTGTATACTGCCGACACCCAGCACCGCGTCAACCTCGGGAAGCTCGTCTGCCACCGCCTCACGGTAACGCTCGGCAAGACAGCCCGTGACGATAATACCCTTGAGGTCGCGGTTGTGCTTCAGCCACGCCACGTCAAGAATTGTATCAATGGCTTCCTTTTTTGCGCTTTCGATAAAGGCGCAGGTGTTGACGATAATGATATCAGCCTCGATATCCTCGGGTGTTATCTCGTAGCCAGCCTCCACCAGCTCACACAGCATTACCTCCGTGTCAAGCTGGTTTTTTGGGCATCCGAGAGAAATAAATCCAATTTTCATTTTATATCCTCAAATTATCTTACTCGCTCGCCAAGGGGAGTATTGGGGTCAAGGAATACGACGCGCACGGTCTCCTCGCCCGATGCAAGTATCATACCGTTTGACTCCACTCCGCAAAGGGTTACGGGAGCGAGATTTGCGACGATTATAACGCGCTTTCCGATAAGCTCCTCGGGCTTGTACCACTTGGCAATTCCCGACACCACCTGACGCTGCTCATAGCCGAGGTCAACCTTCAGCTTGAGTAGCTTTTTTGCCTTCGGAACAGGCTCACATTCAAGGATCTTTGCCGTACGAAGCTCAACCCTCATAAAGTCGTCAAAGCCTATCTGCGCAACACCCTCCGGCTTTTCCGGAACAGCGTCAGCCTTTGCCTTAGCCTCGGCCTCTGCGATAAGCGCAAGACGCTTAGCCTCAAACTCCTCCAGCTTTGCCTTCTCGTCGATACGGGCAAACAGCACGCGGGACGCGCCGACGGTCGTGCCTGCGCAAAGTCCGCCGAACTTGTCCGAGCCAACCCCGCCGATAGAGTCAAAGGTGCAAAGAGCCATTTCGTGGCTTCTCTTGTCGCTCACACCGTCAATGATGTCGTCATGTGTAAGCTCGGGGGTGATACCCAGCATCTCAAATATCCGATCTGCCGTTTCGGGAATAATGGGCTTGAGCATTACCGCTCCGAAGCGGATAGCTTCAAGCAGATTGTAAAGCACCGTGCCAAGGCGCTCGCGCTTGGATTCGTCCTTTGCAAGCGTCCAGGGGGTAGTTTCGTCGATATACTTGTTTGCACGGCGAAGCATATTGAACACGTAGGAGAGTGCGTCTGCTATATGGTAGGTGTCCATATTCTTGACGAATGCGTCGTAAGCCTCGTAGCAAGCGTCTTTCAGCTCCCCGTCGATAGCCTCGGGGGCGGTAGGGGCAGCTACTACCTTGTCAAAATACTTGGTCTGCATATCTACTGTGCGCTTTACAAGGTTACCGAGGTTGTTTACAAGGTCGGTGTTGTAGCGCGCGATAACAGACTCGTAGGTGATAGAGCCGTCGGAGTTGAAGGGCATTTCCGCCAGCGCGTAGTAGCGCACGCCGTCAACGCCGAAGTGGTCGGCAAGCTCGTCGGCGTAAATTACGTTTCCGCGGGATTTTGACATCTTATCCATACCGAAGTTAAACCACGGATGACCGAATACCATATCGGGGAGGGGCAGGTCAAGCGACATTAGGAATATAGGCCAATAGATGGTGTGGAAGCGGAGAATATCCTTTCCTATAATATGCACGTCCGCAGGCCAAAAGCGGCGGAAATGCTCACTCTGCTCCTCATATGTCTTGTCGGGATCGTAGCCGAGAGCGGTGATATAGTTTGACAGCGCGTCAAGCCATACATAGGTGACGTGCTTGGGGTCAAAGGGAACGGTAATGCCCCACTTAAAGGAGGTACGGGAGATGCAAAGATCCTGAAGCCCTGCCTTGAGGAAGTTGTTTACCATTTCCTTGCGGCGGGATTCGGGTTGAATAAACTCGGGATGCTCCTCAATATAGTCCATCAGTCTGTCGGCGTACTTGCTCATCTTAAAGAAGTAAGCCTCCTCGCTTGCCTTTTGGACCGCTCTGCCGCAGTCGGGGCATTTGCAATCTGTCACCTGCGTTTCGGTGAAGAAGGACTCACAGGGAACGCAGTACCAGCCCTCGTACTGGCTCTTGTAGATGTCGCCCTTGTCGTAGAATTTCTTAACGATCTTCTCAATGGCGGCAACGTGGCTGGCGTCGGTGGTGCGGATGAAGTAGTTGTAAGAGGTATTCATCTTGTCCCAAACGCCGCGTATCTCTCCCGCAACGCCATCAACGTACTGCTGGGGAGTAATTCCGGCCTCTTTAGCGAGATTTTCGATCTTCTGTCCATGCTCGTCAGTGCCCGTGCAGAAATATACGTCGTAGCCGCGCTCACGCTTATATCTCGCTACCGCGTCGGTCATAATGACCTCGTATGTGTTTCCAAAATGCGGCTTTCTGGATGCGTAAGCTATCGCCGTGGTAATGTAAAACGGCTTTTTTTCGTTTGTACTCATAAGTGAATTTCCTCCTTTGCGGATATGACCGCGCGGCTCAAATGAGAGCCGATATTTTTTGTATTATTTTTATTGTATTTGGGGCTCTGCCCCAAGCCCCGCAAATCTTTCTTGAAAGAAAGATTTGATTCAAAGAACTTTACTGCAATTTATTTTTGTTTTAATTTGTTTACTATGGTGATAACCGTAAACATCTCTATAAGCCCCGTGGGTCCCTTACCCACTGCGATATTTAATTTTCAATTTTCCATTTTCAATTATCAATTATCTCAATCGCTTCCGCCACCGCGCCGTCGTCGTTCTGACACACGGTGTAGTCGCAGATAGCTTTTATGGACTCGTTAGCGTTTTCGGGGCAGAAGGATATATCCGCCGCCTCCAGCACCTCGCGGTCGTTATCGTAGTCGCCGAGAGCGACGGTGACAAAGGGCTTTTGGTATTTTTCCTCACAGTATTTTTTGAGGAAGGCAAGTCCGTCTGCCTTGGAGCAGCCGCGAGGCACCACCTCAAAATATTGTGGGGATGAAGCGGTAAAATGGAATACGTCGCTGAATTTTTCCTCGAGAGCGGGACGCATTTGCACTATATCCTCTGCTTCCCCGCGAAAGACCGCCTTATACCATATTGAATTATCAAAATTCCACTCGCAAAGCGGCTTAAAGCCAACCCTTTCGGTGCTGTAAAGCTGTACGTCGCGCTCCACGTAGGAGTTGGACCATTCGGGGTTCGCAAGCAGACCGTCGGGAGTGGTTATTCTCGCCGCCACCGTGGGAGCAACAGTATGAGCAAAACGCATCATTTCCACCGTCGCCTTTGGCGGAAGCAGAATATTCCGAAGACTTTTGCTGCTTTCAAAATCGTATATGCACGCTCCGTTGGACATAATTGCGGGAGCGTTAAAAAGCTTTTCGGGATAGGGGATCGTTTCCTCCAGACGCGAGTGTATGCGTCCCGTACATGCGGTGAAAAGTCCGCCGTCCGCCTTGAATTTCTCAATAGCCTCAATATTTCGAGGTACAATACGGCTGTATTTTCCAAGAAAGCTGCCGTCAAGATCGGAAACGAATAAAATATTGTCAAGCCTCATGCTTACACCTCTGCCGCCGCGCGCAAAAGCTCAAGCAATCGCTCAAAATTCTGCGGCAGATCACATTCGAAGTGCATGCATTTTCTCGTCGCGGGATGAATGAGCGACAGCTCCTTGGCGTGCAGTATCTGACCGGGGATCAGGTCGCGGTGCAGCTTTTGGAATTTAGTTCCGTCGCCGCCGTAAACGCTGTCGCCGAGCAGGGAATGGCCGCAGGACGCCATATGAACGCGGATCTGGTGCGTTCTCCCTGTTTCAAGCATGCATTTTATATGGGTAAAGCTCTGACCGAGGACAGCCCCCGTGCCAAAGCGTTCAAGTACCTCAAAATGAGTGATCGCCTCACGCACCGAATCGGACGCCGTACCGCTTGCAAACACCGCCATTTTCTTTCTGTCGGACGGATTTCTGCCGATAGGCTTATTCACCGTGCCTCCGTCCTCGCGGATATTTCCAATACATATCGCGTGATATATTCGGGAAACTGTGTGCGTTTTGAGCTGTTCGGCAAGCGACAGATGCGCCGCGTCGTTTTTAGCGACTACCAAAAGTCCGCTCGTATCCTTGTCAATGCGGTGCACGATACCCGGTCGCTTAACACCGCCAATTCCCGATAGGCTGTCTGCGCAGTGATAGAGAAGAGCGTTGCAAAGCGTGCCCGAATAGTTGCCGGGGGCTGGATGAACTACCATTCCCACGGGCTTGTTGACAACGAGAATATCCTTATCCTCGTATACAATATCAAGCGAAATATCCTCCGCCCGAAGATCGCAGTCCTGCGGCAGAGGATATTTTATCAGTATCTTTTCTCCGCCGCGCAGACGAGTATTTTTAGATGGTCTGCCTGAGAGAAGCGAAACTGTAACCATGCCGTCCTCAATCAGCCTTGCGGCGTTTGAGCGGGTAAGTCCTGCATATTTTGCAAGATAGCTGTCCAGCCTCTCGCCCGCGTCGGATGCATTCACCAAAAGCTCTGTGCGCTCAGCTACATCAAGCTCCTCCGCGCCGAAGCCGAGATCAAGATCACTGCAGGGTATCATCATCATTTTCATCTCCGTCGGCATCCGCCGCGAGAGCGGCTTTTCTTGCTTTTTCCGCCTTGGATTCCTCCACGGTCAAAAGGATAACGTGCAGTATAAGAAGTCCTGCGCCGATGCATATAAAGCTGTCGGCTACGTTGAATACAGCGAAATTTATGAGTCTGAAATCAACGAAATCCACAACGTATTCAAGAAACACTCGATCTATCATGTTACCGATACCGCCGCTGACGATAAGCGATATTGCAAAGCCCTCCAGCTTGCTCGTCGAGGTGCGGCGAACAAGATATACAAGCATAGCAGCAATAGCAACGACGGATATTATCATAAATATCCAGCGGTTATCCTTTAGCATTCCAAAGGCGGCGCCGGGGTTCTCCACGTAGGTTAGATGAAGAACGTCTTTGATGATCGGCACGGTGTCTACGGGACGCAGAAACATCACAGCAATATATTTAGTTAGTTGATCTGCGAACACGCAAAGTGCGATCACAATAAGCCAGAGAAACATAGAGAACCCCTTTACAGCGTTAGATTAAAGACTTGTAATAATTCTGTGGCAGCGTGGGCAGAGGCAGGATTCCTCGCCGTCCTCGTCTGCAGGCATAATGATTCCGTCGGTGACAAGCATCCAGCAGCGGTCGCACTTGCGTCCGTCCATGGGAGCGACGGCTACACCGATACCCGATACGGTTTCGGTAAACGTGCCCTTGGGTGCGTCACCGTTTACAACGTCAGCCGCGGAGGTGATAAAGAACAGCGCGAGCTGATCGCCAAAGGTGTTAAGCAGAGCGAGCTGTTCTGCGTCCTTCGTATATACCGTTACCTTTGCGTCAAGAGATTTACCGATCATCTTGTCAGCGCGGGCAATTTCAAGCGCCTTCATAACGTCGTCGCGCAGCTCGAAGAGCTTGTCGAGAGGCACAGTAACATCGGCGAACTCAAGGCTTGCATTATAATCGGGCATATCGTTGAGGAACACGCTCTTTGCATTCTCGCTGTCGAGGTGAGGCATGGTCTGCCAGATCTCCTCTGCGGTGAATGCAAGGACGGGCGCGAGCAGACGGGTGAGTGCGGATGCTACGGTATACATAGCAGTCTGTGCGCAGCGTCTTTCCTTTGAATCGGCGCGCTCGGTGTAAACGCGGTCCTTGGTAATATCAACGTACAGCTTGGAGAGGTCGTTTGTGCAGAAATTGTTGATAGCGTGGTAAACGATATGGAATTCGTATTCGTTGTAACCCTTGCGGCAGGTCTTGACGAGGTTGTTCAGGTGAGAAAGCACCCACTTGTCAATGTCGTGAAGCTCGTCGAAGGGAACGGAGTCGGTATTGGGGTTGAAATCTCCGATATTTGCAAGCAGGATTCGAGCGGTGTTGCGCACCTTTCTGTAAATTTCGGAGAGCTGACGGAAGATAGCATCCGAACAGCGCACGTCAACGTGATAGTCAGCGGAGGCTACCCAAAGACGAACAAGGTCTGCGCCGTACTTCTTGACCATATCCAAGGGGTCAACGCCGTTGCCGAGAGATTTGTGCATTGCGCGTCCCTCGCCGTCGACTACCCAACCGTGAGTAAGCACCTCGCGGTAAGGAGCGCCCTGTCCCTTTGCGCCAACAGCGGTGAGCAGTGAGGACTGGAACCATCCGCGGTATTGGTCGCCGCCCTCAAGGTACATATCCGCAGGCCACTTGGTACCGGGAATATCGCTGTCCTCAAGAACTGCGAAGTGGGATGAGCCGGAGTCAAACCAACCGTCAAGCGTGTTGGTTTCCTTTGTAAAGCTCTTGCCGCCGCATTCGGGGCAGGCAAAGCCCTCGGGAAGCAGGGCGGAGGCATCCATCTCAAACCAGCAGTTAGAGCCGTGTGTGCCGAACATTTCGGAAACCTTCTCAATGGTTTCGGGAGTGCATACGGGCTTTGAGCAGTCCTCGCAGTAGAATACGGGAATGGGAAGACCCCAATGGCGCTGGCGGGAGATACACCAATCAGCTCTCTCGCGCACCATCTGGCTGATTCGCTCCTCGCCCCAAGCGGGAACCCAGTTTACTTCCTTGCAAGCCTTAACAGCCTCCTCCTTGAAGGACTCAACAGAGCAGAACCACTGAGGAGTTGCGCGGAAAATGATGGGGCTCTTGCATCTCCAGCAGTGAGGATACTCGTGGGAGATGCTCTCGGACGCAAACAGTGCGCCTGTTTCGGCAAGGTCGGCAAGGATCGCCTCGTTGGAGGCGGAGTAGTGCATGCCCGCAAACTTGCCTGCGTCCTCGGTCTGGAAGCCGCGGTCATCAACGGGAACTACGATGTCAATGTTATATCTCTTGCAGGTCTGATAGTCGTCTGCACCGAAGCCGGGAGCGGTATGAACGCAACCCGTACCCGAATCCATAGTAACGTAATCAGCCATAAGCAGAACGCTCTGTCTGTCAAGGAAGGGGTGCTGTGCCTTCATAAACTCGAAATCCTGTCCCTTGAGAGTAGCCACGATCTCATAGCTTTCAATGCCGCCCGCCTTCATGGTCTTTTCGCAAAGTGCGCCTGCCACAATATAGGTATTTCCGTCGTCGGCCTTTACAAGCACATAATCCTCTGCGGGATTGAGCGCGATAGCAAGGTTGCCGGGGAGCGTCCACGTGGTGGTGGTCCAGATAATGAAATAGGTCTTAGAGAGGTCGGTGTATGCCGACAGCTTGCCGTTGTCCTCGGTTACGTTGAACTTGACGTAGATAGAGGTGCAGGGGTCGGTCTGATACTCGATCTCTGCCTCGGCAAGCGCGGTCTCACATCTCGAGCACCAATAAACGGGCTTGAGTCCCTTGTAAATATAGCCCTTCTTATACATCTCGCCGAATACCTTTACCTCACGTGCCTCAAAGGAGGGGGACATGGTAAGGTAGGGCTTTTTCCAATCGGCAAGCACGCCGAGGCGCACGAACTGCTCGCGCTGTACGTCAACGTATTTTTCAGCGAAGGCGTAGCACGCAGAGCGGAATTCGGGAATGGACATTTTCTTTCTGTCCAGCTTGTTCTTTTTGATGATAGCCGACTCGATAGGCATACCGTGGTTATCCCAGCCGGGGGTAAAGGGAACGCGATATCCGCTCATAGCCTTGGATTTGTTGATTATGTCCTTAATGACCTTGTTCATGGCAGTACCCATGTGGATATTACCGTTGGAGAAGGGAGGTCCGTCGTGCAGAATGAAGGAGGGCTTGTCAGCGCTGTTGTCAAGCATAGCGTTGTACAGGTCCATATCGTCCCAATATGCGAGTGTCTGCGGCTCCTTTTGCGGCAGATTTGCCCTCATTGAAAATTCCGTGGAGGGCAGGTTGAGCGATTTTGTGTAGTCTTTTGCCATAAGATTTCGGTTGCTCCTTAAAATATGTGTAGATTTTATTTTAAACTAAAATAATTTTCAAAGTGTCATACGTATTTTCCGGCGCTGATGCGCAGACGTCCCTTTTTGGTCTCTCCCGAAAATTCGTAGAGAATATATTTTCCGTATCCGCGTACCGTTATAGTAGCAGGAGGGCAAAGCCGGAGGTCGGGGGCGGTAGCCGTGCGGTGATCTACCTCGGCAAGTCCCGCTTTAATTGCGTTTTGCGCCGATTCACGGGACATGCCCGTCAGCGCGGATATTATGCAGTCCAGACGCCCAGATGCGACGGTGTCGCTTATTGCCCGTATTTCGCGTGTGACCGAAATACGCTCGTCCTGCGGCAGTATGCGGAGCTTTACCGCATCCGACGCCACTCCCTTCAGCTCGTCGGACAAAAATTCCGCCATTCGCTGTGAGGTTACTGCAACTGCGCTGAAATTGCCCGTGACGGCTATGTCGCCCACGGCGTCACGCTCAACTCCGAGTGCGAGGATGGAGCCGAGATAGTCGCGGTGAGAAAGCTGTCGGTATCCCGAGCCGCGTATCTCGACGACGGTTACGGCGTAGGCAAGCGTTTGTGTCAGCTCGTCAAATTGGCAACGGCGGGGAAAGTCCTCCCCGTCGCACACGCCGTACATATATTCGGGTATCATAAACACGCGAGCGCGCTCCGCCTCGGCAAATCCGCCGAAGGTGAAGAACAGCCCGCGCCTGCCGCACCGCAAAAGGTATTCCTCAGCCGTGCGCAGGTCGGCGGGGGAGAGGAATGCGGTATATGCTATCTCTCCCCGCTCCGAGCTTTTAATATTGTCATCAAGCCTTGAAAAAAGCAGATCCTTCTCCAAGCCCGTCATGCCGCCACCATGCCTGACAGTACCGTGGTGGACAGTGACAGTATCAGCGACGTGATGAAAAACGGAATGTCAAGGGGCACGCCTTCAAACCATCCGAATTTCTCACACAGCACGCGGATGGGTGTCACCAGCGGCTCGGTGAAATAGTAAAGAATGAGGTATAGCTTGCTCTCGCCTCCCATGGTGAAAAAGGACACTATCATACGCGCGAAAAACGCGATAAGTGCGGCGTCCAGAAACACCACGACGAAGCTGACAAGAATGTATAAACCTTCCGACAAGGTAATTCTCCTTTACAGCTTATTAAAAATTACAGCTCGTAAATGTCGTCGTCCTCGCCGTCGTCCTCGGAGTACATCTCCTCCTCGTCAATACCGTCCTCGTCGTCAGCCAAAACCAGTTCCTCGGTGTCGATCTCAACGCCCTTGGGGCAGAGAAGGATATTGCGTCCGTCAAGGCGGGACATATCCGCCTCCAGCGCATGAGCCGCGCCCATAACGTAGTCAAACAGACGGAGCAGGTCGCCGCGCTCGAGGTAACGCACGTTTACGACTACAACGTGGCTTTCCACAAGTCCCGTAACGATCTGTGCGCGCACCTCCTCATAGCTTTCGGGGGTGAAGTACAGAGTTCCGCGGTTCTCGGGGCGGCGGTAAGTGCCCTGAGCGGAGCGGGGGGTATAAACGCGGGTAGCCTCGCCGGGCTCGCGGTCGTTGTCGTATCTTTCGTCGTAGGAACGGGGGGCGTACTGTTCGGCAGCGGAGTCCTCGCCGTATACTCTTGCGTCACCTGCGCGGTCGTCACGCTCGTCGCGGTCGCCTGCGTATGTTCCGCCGTAGTAGTCGCTGTCGTAGCCCGTGTCAAGCTCCTCGGGCTCTTCGTTTACCTTGAATTTTTTGATGAGATCCTTAAACATTTTGTCGTCCTCTTTTCTTTGTATTATAGGTCAGCTTCAACTGAAATTTTAACTTTCTTATCCGTTTTGAACGCCCCTTGAGAAAAGGCTGCGTCCGGGGCGTATTACTGTCGCTCCCGCCTTGATGGCAGGTATCAGGCTTTCCGACATGCCCATTGAAAGTATAGGCTTATCCGTGCGGCAAAGCACATCGTACCATATTCTGTCGCACAGCCGCTTTGTGTTTTCAAAGTATGCCGTGTATTCCTTCTCGGAGGAGCAACGCGGAGCCATTGTCATAAATCCGCAAAGGCGGATATTCGAGAGCGGTGTGAGGTCAAGCGCGAACTGTTCCGCGTCTGATGGGGATATACCGCTTTTGTTTTCCTCCTCACCAGAGTTTATCTCGATAAGCACGTCCATGACCTTGCCTATCCTCTCGGCGCGTTTGTTTATCTCCAGAGCCAGCTTCATGCTGTCAAGGGACTGTATCATAGCAACCTTATCAACAATGTATTTCACCTTGTTGGTCTGCAGAGTGCCGATAAAGTGTATCCTCAGCCCCTCGCGGTCGATAGTTGCGTAATGCTCAAGCAGCTGTTGAACGCGGTTTTCTCCCACGTCGCAAATACCGAGCTGTCGGTGGAGGTAGTTTATCTCGTCCTCATCCGCGCTCTTGACTGCCGCCACTATCGTGACGTCATTTGCTCTGCCGCTATCATTGCAAGCCGCCGCGATATCCGCGCGTATACGTTCAAGGTTTTTGTCAATATATGAGTGATCCATGGCATTAACCGTCCTTTGTCAGCCTACTATTTTGCCCTCGTAAAGACCGCTGCCAGACGTGATTATCTTATCGTTTTGCGCAAGCCGATCCCAAGGTGACGTGTTTTCACCGAGCAATTCCTCGTCAGCCGTTGCCTGCTCCTCGGTTTTTACTATGCAATAGCCGTTATATTCGCGGATGATGGAAACTATGCGGCATTCCACCACGTTGCCCTCAAGCACGTAAACGGCGTCGTATTCCAAGCCCTCGTCGTCCTTAAGCTTTATGAGCGCGGATTCGGGAACGCGATATCCGCTGACACTGTCGGATACGGTGCGCACGCTTATACTGCGGTTAAGATTTATCTCAGCGGGAACTGTCATTGACGAGAACACCAGCAAAACGCCGTCGTCGTCCTGCACGTTGCGTACAAGCTCCATGCGTATCTCGCTGTATGCGTTGCTTGAAATCTGCATAACGTATTCCGAGCCTATCTTGAAGCTTGCTGCCTCAGCAAAGGAAACGTAAGCCGCCGCGAACCACTCGGGGGAGGTGACCGTCTTGCCGAAATAACCCTCCGTGCCGCCGCTCGCCGCTCTTACCCGCTCTTTCATGGCGAGAAATTCGTCTGCCGTCATAGTCATAGCGGAGGAGTAATTGAATATACCCTCGTATCCGTCGACGTCGCGATAGAAATACCCACCGCTCTCCACCTCAAGCTGGTGGGAGGGCGCGGCATCTGCAAGCAGCGCGGCAACAGAGCTCTCAAGCATTTCCTTTGTAACTCCCGCACTGCTCTCCGAGCCTGTCAGCACGGCGTATTTTTCCATGTTTTCCAGCATATCCTTGGCGTATCCGTCAAGCACGTCCATTTTGCCCGCCTCTGCGGCGGCAAGAAGTCCCGTGTAGCTTTTGTCTATCTGCGCGGACGTGCTTTGTGCATCCGCAAGCGTTCCAACTCCGCTCTCCTGCAACGTTTCCAGTCGCGAAATAAAGGAATTGAGCAATTTCTGCCGCTCGGCAAGCTGCTCGGCGGTAAGTCCTGCAGTGGAGTAAACCTCGCCGATTATGTCACCCACGCCCAGCTTTTCTCCGTCGCCCGAAGCGTATCTGATAAGCGTACCTGTATCGGCGGGGATAAGATGCTCGTCACGGAAAATATGAAGCTCAAGGGAAACGTAGGACGTGTCGGTTATCTCCTGCGTGCGCAGAGTGTTCATGCCGACCGTGACGTGCCTTGCACCCTGATAAACGGCAAAGGCAATAAGGCAGACCATAAGCGGAACGAAAGCCAGCTTGACTACCTTCAAAGCCTTGTTTTTGCGCGGACCGTTGCCGCTTTCCACCGCCTTGTCCGCTGCCTTGACTACCGCTCTGTGTACACGGCGGTATTTATCTTTCAAAAACATATCATACCCTCCGCGCGCCCAAAATAATCTTACCTTATATTATATCACATATTATTCATTCTTGAAAGAGTTTTTTTGCATTGTTTACAATATCTTCAAATTCTCGCATGCTTTCGCCGTCGTCAGCGTCTATCCATTGGACGTAAGGACGTGCGGAGAACCACGTTATCTGCCGCTTTGCGTATCTGCGAGTAGCTGCCTTCAGCTCGGTTACTGCCTCATCAAGAGTTGCGTTGCCGTCAAGATGCGGAAACAGCTCCTTATATCCTATCGCCTGCGCGGCGGTGGGACACGTGTCGAATACACCGAGGGCGCGCAGCTGCTTCGTTTCCTCGACAAGCCCGTCGGAAATCATCTGATCCACACGTCTGTCTATTCTGTCATAAAGAGTACTGCGGCTGCTGTATTTCAGACCTATCACAGTAAAGTCATACTCGGATTCTGCCTCTCGCGACTGACGGTCAAGCAGACTCTTCGGCTTGCCCGTTGTCATGAATATTTCCAATGCCCGTATGACTCTTTTGACGTTGTTGGGATGGATGGCGGCGGCGCTTTCTGCGTCAACCCCGCGCAAGCGAGCGTGCAGAGCCTCGTTGCCGTTTCTTTGAGCAAATTCTGCAAGCTCACCGCGCAAGGCTTCGTCCGTCACCGTTTCCTCAAAGCTGCCGCCGCGGATGAATGCATCAAGATAAAGCCCCGTGCCGCCGCAGAAGATAGGGAGTCTTGAGCGGGAAAGCACGTCAGATACGGCGACACCTGCATCCTTGACGTAATCCGCGCAGGAATACGTCGCGGTCTTTCCGTCGGCAGGATCGGCTATGTCTATGAGATGATGGGGGATACCCCGCATTTCCTCTGCCGTCGGCTTTGCAGTGCCGATGTTCATGCGTCGGTATAATTGCATGGAGTCGCAGGATATTATCTCCCCGCCAAGCGCCTCGGCGAGGGCTATGGAAAGAGCAGTCTTTCCGCTTGCCGTCGAGCCGACCACGGCAAGGATTTTCGGTTTGTTTGTTGGCATTTTGTTACCTCGTTGTTTGCAAGAAGCAAGGAGTAAAATCGAATAGTGAAAGGTTCGGTTGATTTTCGCCACAGCGAAAATCCTTATGCGTTGCTTTTTGGAGATTTTTTGCGTTCAACGACGCACAGGATGGTGTAGCACACTACCGAAGCAATGCAAAACATGGCAAGCGACGGCTTTACCGACAAGCTTAGGTCTATGGCTTCATCTCCGATGATCCCCATTTCCCTTAACGGCTCGCGCAAAGCATAAGCCGTACGACACCCGATAAGATATAAAACCACGTATCGCCCGTTATGCGGTCAAAAGCAAGCGTATATGCACCGTCGGGGTTTTGGTTTACGCTCATGCATTCATAACACGCTATATCGCCCACATAAAAGCAGACGAGAAGTGTGTAGAACGCTATGAACACGCAAGTCAATATGCGAAATATTTTTGTCGATTTGTTCATCCAAGACTCCTTTCTTGTATATCACTGTATAAGCATTGCAGATATGTACGTGATATAAGAAACCGTATGTAGGGCGGTGCCTTGGTGTCGCCGCTTTTTATTCTTTCGGCGGGAGCAAGCCCCGCCCTACGGATTGTTTTTTCTTTTATTCTATTAGCATCGCATCTCCAAAGGAGAAAAATCTGTATTTTTCCTCCACTGCCGTGCGGTACGCCTCCAGCATTTTTTCTCTGTTGTAGAACGCGGAAACCAGCATAAGCAGGGTGGATTCGGGGAGGTGAAAGTTGGTTATCAGCGCATCTGTAGCCTTGAATTTGTACCCGGGATAAATGAAAATCCCCGTGTCTGCGGACATGGCGTGTACCTTTCCGCTGTCGTCGGATGCCGACTCAATGGTGCGGCAGGAGGTCGTGCCTACGCAGATCACGCGCCCTCCGGCGGCGCGGCGTGAATTTATAAGCTCCGCCGATTCCTCGGACACCGAGAAAAATTCGGTGTGCATAACGTGATCGGTAATGCTGTCCTCCTTGACAGGACGAAACGTGCCGAGTCCCACGTGCAGCGTAACGGGGGCGATCGCCACGCCCATACTCCGTATCTCGTCCATCAATTCGGGAGTGAAGTGAAGTCCCGCAGTGGGTGCAGCGGCGGAACCGTTGTGACGCGCATAAATGGTCTGATAACGCTCGGGCTCATCCAACCTCTCGGTGATGTAAGGAGGGAGGGGCATGAGTCCTATCTCGTGCAGAATATTGTATACGTTGCCGTATTTTTTGCGGTTGTAGTCAAATTTGATGATTCGGTTACCTTCCTCCACCATGTCAATCACTTCTCCATGCAAAATGCCGCCGAATATCTGCTTCTGACCGATACGCGCGCGCTTTCCCGGCTTTACGAGGCACTCCCACGTGTCGGCGGCGTGCTGACGGAGCAGCAGCAGCTCCACCGTTGCCTCGGGGCGATCCTCAAGGTGTCCGAATATCCGCGCAGGGATAACGCGCGACTCGTTGATGACAAGCACGTCCTTGGGGTGCAGATAGTCCTTGATGTCAAAAAAATGCTTGTGCTGAAGCGGCGAGCCGTCGCGGTTGATGACCAGCAGTCTTGACGTATCCCGCTTTTCCATGGGGTGCTGGGCAATAAGCTCCTGCGGCAGGTCATAGAAAAAATCAGCCGTTCTGAGCTGTGTTTGTGCGCGCTCGTTTATTATTACGTTTCCGTTTGCCATGATTAAGAAATGTCCTTTCAAAAGGGCGGTGTCACGCCTCGCCCCCGCGCCATATACTGACAACGGGCGACAAAAGCCGCCTCAAATTTTTATCCATACTACATTATAACACCATTCGAGGTTTATTTCAACCGTTTTTGCAATTTTTCCGTTTGTCGAAACTCAAATTTTCAAAGGAGCGAATCACTTATGAAAGCAAGCAAAAAAGAGCTGTTCCGAGGCTGTGCCACCGCCATAATTACTCCGTTTCGTGACGGAGAGGTGGATATACGTGCGTTCCAAGGGCTGATCCGCCGTCAGCTTGACGGGGGAGTGGACGCTATCGTGGTCGCGGGAACCACGGGCGAAGCACCCACGCTTGACCGCGACGAGCGCGCCCTGTTGTTCCGCGCCGCCGTGTCGGAGGTGTCGGGACAGATACCCGTTATCGCCGGCACGGGTAGCAACGACACGCGGCACACGGTGATATTTTCAAAGCAGGCGGAGGAGGCGGGGTGCGACGGCGTGCTTGCCGTCGTGCCGTATTACAACAAGGGAACGGAGGAGGGCTTGTACCGCCATTTCACCTGCCTTGCCGACGAGATAAATATCCCCGTGATGGTGTATAACGTGCCGTCGCGCACAGGAGGAAGCATTTCGGTCAACACCCTGAAGCGCTTGTCGGGACACGAAAATATCGTGGGCATCAAGGAAGCCTCGGGGCAGATAAATCGTTCCGCCGATATCATAGCCGCCTGCGGAGACGACCTCCCTATTTTTTCGGGCAACGACGATATGGTTGTACCGCATATGTCTATAGGCGGATGCGGTGTGGTATCGGTGATATCAAATCTGCTGCCGAGAGAAATGAAGCTGATGTGCGACCTCGCACTGTCGGGAGATTTTGCCGCCGCCGCAAAAATACAGATAGAGCTGATGCCGCTGATAAACGTGCTGTTTTGCGAGGTCAATCCCGTCCCCGTGAAGATGGCGGCGGAGCTGATGGGATTATGCCCGTCGACGGTCAGATTGCCCTTGACAGAAGCGTCGGAGGGCACGAAGGAGAGGCTGCGCACGCTGCTTGCTGAGCGAGGGCTGCTCTGAGTCAAAGTTTTCTCAAACGGAACTTTAAAAAGCACTTCGCCAGCGATTTTTAAAAATATTTTCCGATTTCGGAATAAATTTTTCCAAAACCCCTTGACAAGTGGGAAAGGAGGGTGTATAATAGCATCACAAAAAGAAAGTGAGCCGCAGTCGCGGCGGAATGGAGAATAAAATGGCAACCAAAAGCAAAAAGCCTGCAATACAGATGGTATCCCGTGATGCGGACAAGGAGGAAAAATTAAAGGCGCTTAAAACCGCCATGAAGCAGATAGAAAAGGATTTCGGAGAGGGCGCGATAATGAAGTTGGGCGAGAATCGCCACATGGAGGTGCAGGCGGTGCATACGGGCTCGCTGGCGCTTGACTTTGCCCTTGGAATCGGTGGCGTTCCGCGCGGACGTATCGTTGAGATTTTTGGCCCCGAGTCTTCGGGTAAAACCACGGTGGCTCTGCATATTCTTGCAGAGGTGCAGAAGTCGGGTGGCACTGCGGCGTTTATCGACGCTGAGCATGCACTCGATCCCGTATACGCAAAGGCTCTCGGCGTTGATACGGATAATCTGCTGGTGTCCCAGCCCGACTGCGGCGAGGATGCTCTGTCGATATGCGAATCCCTTGTACGCTCGGGCGCGGTTGATGCGGTCGTGGTTGACTCGGTTGCGGCTCTCGTTCCGCGTCAGGAGATAGAGGGCGATATGGGCGCGGCTACCGTCGGTATGCAGGCGCGCCTTATGTCGCAGGCTATGCGAAAGCTGTCCTCCGTTATCGCCAAGAGCCAGGCGGTAGTTATCTTTATAAATCAGCTTCGCGAAAAGGTTGGAGTTATCTACGGCAATCCCGAAACCACCCCCGGCGGACGTGCGCTGAAATTCTACGCCTCCGTGCGTATTGACGTGCGCCGTACCGAGCAGCTCAAGCGCGGCGGCGAGATCTACGGCAACCACGTAAGATGCAAGATAGTTAAAAACAAGGTAGCGCCCCCCTTCAAGGTGGCTGAATTCGACATTCTCTACGGCGAGGGAATTTCCCACGCGGGCGAGGTGCTTGACTTTGCAATAAACTATGATATCATTAAGAAAAGCGGCTCTTGGTTCTCCTATAACGGCGAGCGTCTCGGGCAGGGGCAGGAAACCGTCCGTAAGCTGGTCGAGGACAATCCGGAGTTTCTTGCAGAGCTTGAGGAGCAGGTGCGCGAGATCGGCATGAAGAGCGACCTCAGTGCGGCAAATTCGGGCGAGTTTGACCTTGACGACGAGGATGAGGACGACGGAGATTTTGATATCCGCACTCTCGGCTCGGAGGATGAGGAGTGAAACGCTCGCGTCGGGGAGACCTGAACGTAGAGCAGGACGCAGAGCTTGAATACGAATCGCGTGCGGTAAAGCTTTCGGATATATCGACGGGGGCGAAAAAAGCCAAGCGCGAAAATGCAAAAATCCAAATTCACACAAAGCATGACAACAGTCCTTCCGTTGAGGCGGGTGCTGTGGGAGAGGTGCGAGTTTACGCCATAGAAGCCTCGGGCGAGGAGGGCTGTGTCAGAGTTTGCTGTGAGCTTTTGGATAGCGCGGCGAAGGTGAGCATCACCGTTACAGTCGGACAGCTTGCAGGCTTGAAGATATCCAAAGGACTTATCGGCAAGGAGGAGTATGAAGCTCTCGTCGCACAGGGCGAGATATTTCGCGCCATACGGCAGGGAATGACCTTTTTGTCTTACGGCGATAAGTCGGAAAAGATGCTGACGTATAAGCTGAGAGGCAAGGGCTTTGACCGCGAGGTGGCGGAAAGTGCGGTAAGATATTTTGTTGAAAACGGATTCCTGTGTGAGGACGACGGAGCGGAAAGACTTGCCGCACTGTGCGTCAAAAAGTATTGGGGCAGAATGAGAATCCGCAGTGAGCTTATCGCTAAGGGCTATTCCTCCGAGGCAGTGTCCGCCGCGCTTGAAACGGTGGAGGACGTGGATTTTACAGACCTTTGCGTTCAGCTGATAAATAAAAAATACCGCACGGTGCAAAATACGCCCGATGGACGGCGGCGACTGTCGGCGGCTCTTGCCCGCTACGGATATTCCTACGGCGAGATACGCGGTGCTTTGGAAAAGTTTTTTTGTTGAATTTTGAATTTTTGCCGTCTGTAAAACTTTGCTCTTGACGGCGGGGCAATTTTGGGGTATACTGTACTTGTAATGACGGTATGCCCCGAATTTTTTGAATTTCGTCGGCACACCGCAGGAGGTAATTTATGATATCTCGCATCAAAGGATGTAAATATATAATGCCGATATTGCTTACGGTCGTGGCAGTTTTGCTGCTTGCGTCCTGCTCGGACGAGGTGCTTGGCGACGGTGGTACGGAAAGCGCCGTCGGCACGGGCGGATACGTCACGGGTAATACCGCAGTGAGCGGAAACGAGCCTACTGCCACCACAGATCAGCTTGAAATTCTGTTGCCCGACGGGACGGAAACAGAGGATGGTGACACGCACAGTATCCCCGAGATAGTTACTCTCCCTGAAACCGCAACGGCTCAAACCGTTCCCGACCTTGTGATTGGCGACGATCCCGATGAGCTGTACGCCGACGCGGCAAATACCTTGAGGGTGGATTTCCTCAAAACGGGCAAATCGGATGCAATTATCCTGCGTATGGATGACAAGGTCGTGCTTGTCGACACGGGGGATTCGGACGATTACGGTAAGATAAGCGGATACCTCGACAGCTACGGCATAACCACCGTCGACATGATGATCATCACTCACTTTGACAACGACCACGTAGGAAGCGCGTCGAAGCTGGTTAAAAATTATGCAGTGAAAACGGTGTATACTCCCGACTATATCCGAGATTCGTCAAGATATCGCGCGCTTATGTCGGCTGTTGACGAAGCCGGCGGTGCGACAAAGCTGTTAAAGATCAGCGAGGATGTGGAGCTGGATATGGGCTACGGCTCGATATGGCTGAATACCACACAGCTTTATCCCACGGGACAAACGCTCGGCTCGGATGAGGCAAACGAGTTTTCGGAGGAAAACAACTATTCGCTCATAGTCACCGTGACCTTCGGCAAAACGCGCCTGCTCATCACGGGTGACGCTGAGCGCGAGCGAATGGAGGAATTCAATGCGGCGCTGACACAAAAGGGTGCAAGCCTTGATTATACCCTTGTAAAAATGCCGCACCACGGCGCGTATACCAAGGGTATCGACGCAACTTTGCGCGCCGTCACTCCTCGGTATTGCGTGATCTGCACCGACAGTGGCACGGGAGTCGAAGCCTCCACCGTCACCTTGATGCGCTCGGTGGGAGCGGCGGCGTACTACACCTATAACGGCGATATCTATTTTGTTACCGACGGCACGAGCAGCGTGTTGACGGCGAAAGGTTGATCAAAATCCCCGCAGACTCAAAAAATCGGTCTGCGGGGATTTTCCTATTCGGTGATCGCGTAAAGGTTTATGTCCCAAGCGGGGATGCCCGCTGCGCGGCGAAGGTAAAATTTGTATCTCGGCTGCATTTTTTTTAGCATCAAGGGAAGCTCGAAAATGTCCTCGCTTCGGTGGTAAAGTGACACGAGCAGGGCAGGGGCGCGGCTTTGAATGATATTTGCCGAGCCGAGAATAGCCTCCTTTTCCGAGCCCTCTACGTCATATTTTATGTAATCAAGGTCAAAAAGACCAAGCTCCGTTGCCACTCTGTCAAGGGTGTCAACGGTGATCTCGCGAGTTTTCATTTTTTTTGCGCCGTCCTGCAAAATTGAGGATGTATTCTGCGCGAGATTTGCGTTTCGGTTGCCGCTGTCGTCAAATTCAAGCATACCCGACGCCGACCATGCGCCCGCATTTACGGCATGGATATTTACGTTTTCAACGCCCCTTGCGTATTCGCCGAGCTTGCGGAAATTGCGGCTGTCGGGCTCAAAGGCGATAACGTCGTTTACGGCAGGGGAAAGGGAGAGCAGCTTTTTTACGCTGTCGCCGTTATACGCGCCAAGGTCCGCCACGTGGGAGAAGCCTTCGCAGCCGAGGATTTTCACGAGTGCTTCGTCGGTGTCGTTCTCGGCGGCACGGAGAATGTCGATGCGTCCTGTCAGCTTGAAATCTATGATGCTGTTAAATACTTTTTCGGATATGTTGTCGTTAAGGAGCGATCTTGCATCCTCGATTTCTCTGAGATTTTGGCGATAAAAATCGCTGTCGAAAAGGGTGTCGCCGAACACGGGAACGTCCGGCGCATAAAGCTCGCACTCGGCGGCGATACGGTCAATATTTTGAAGCACCTCGGGGCGGGAGGTGGCGAAGGACAAGAGAATTATCATGCCGTCCGCTCCGTATTTTGCTTTGACATCGCTGTAAGACAGGACCACCTTACCGTGAAAGCTGTGACCGCGCACAAAGCCGTCGCTCGCAAAAAAGTCGGATATATCAATACCTTTAGCCTGACAGACCGCAAGTATCTTGTCTGCTCCGTTGCCCATTCCGTACATAACTATCTTTTTGCCGCTGTCAGCCGCGTTTTTAAGATAATGCCATAGGTCGGGCAGGGCGTCGGTGGGGAAAAACAGCTCTTTTTCGCGCTTGTTCATCAAAGGTCACTCTCCTTTCGCTCCGAGTTTTTGAGAAAATCCTGCACAGTGCTTGACACGGCGGGGTTTTTGCGGTAAAATAACTGTATAATTGTATATTTACCGAAAGGAAGGAAAATTTATGAATTGCCTGTTCTGTAAGATAATAAAAGGTGAGATCCCCTCGTCAAGGGTGTACGAGGACGATATGATCTACGCATTCAGAGATATAAATCCCATGGCGAAGGTGCATGTGCTGGTCGTGCCTAAGCTCCATATTTCCTCGGCTGATGAAATAAACGAGGCCAATAGCGCGCACGTCGCTCATATCTTTGAAATGATTCCCTATATCGCAAAGTCGGAGGGGCTTGACGGCGGGTATCGAGTTATCACAAACTGCGGAGATGACGCCTGCCAATCCGTAAAGCACCTGCATTTCCACATTCTCGGTGGTGAGCAGCTGTCGGACAAAATGTGCTGATAGATAAGGAAAATCAGTCTCTAAGAATTCTTCGCGCCTCGGTGTAGAAGCGCTTGTCGCAGGCGTGTCCCATGGAAAACGTCTTGCGGGGCAGTGCGCCGTCGGCAATAACGGTGGCAAACAGCTCGCCTTTAGACATTCCGTCAAAGATAAAGCCTACCGCGCCGTCGCCAGACGAAAGTGCTATGGCGGTATCCTCGCCGTGTATGTAGTCCACGGCAGCGGAGGGATTTTCATTCAAATATGCGGCTACAAAATCCTGCACGCTTCCCACGGCAAGATTTGACGTGGGGTGAGGGATCGTCACCGTCTTTTGTTCGTTTCCGAAGGTGAGCGTGACATTTTGCGGCTTTGCCTTGCCGTTTTGCGCGGCGGCATAGCTTTCAAATGCGGCGACTGTTTTTTGAACGTCAACGCCGAAAAGCACGCGATATATCGGCTCAAATTCAAGCGACTCGTCGTAAAGATCCACAAGCTCTACAAGCGCGTATCTTGCGGGGTGTGACATTGCCGCATCCTCGCCGAGCTTAGCCTTTAATTCGTCAAAGCACGCCTTCGCGGTTGCCAGCGAGTGATTTCCGTCACCTACTGCGAACAAGAGGGGAGCGATATCGCCACGTCCGTATTTTTCCGCCATTTCGTCGGCAGACGCAAGACGGGAAAGTGCTTCGTTTATGTCTGAAATTTGCTTTTGAGACAACAGATATCCCGTCACGTGACCGCTGTTTTGCATGAGGTCGTGGTCGTATACGGGGGTGCTGTTGACAGCCTCGCGGGCGATACTCATAACGTTGCCGTCCGCGTCGTCGATAAGCAGCATGACGTGAGGAAGCTCAAGAGCTGCGCCTCGGCGGATCTGCACGCGGGGCGGAATACGCTCGGGGACGGTCTCCTCGGTAGCGCGGATAAGTGACGACGATCCGCGGGTAAAATCATAATCGCATAGGTCGATAGCACCGATAATACCGCGGCGGAGCTTTCCGTCACGGAGTCGGCGTTCAAGATAGATCATGCTCTCGGGGTGAGAGATAAGCAAGCCCTTGAGATACTCCCGCATCTCGTGCTGTATGCCCGCGGTGCGACCGTCGCTCTCGTCAAGATAGACCTCGGGCAGGATAAGCCTGAGGGTGGAGGGCGCGTCGCCTACCTCGTGCGCGACGGCCTCCCAATATTCGGGCTCGCTTGTGTACTGGTCGCAGGCTATGCAGGACCAGCGCGTGCCGTCGGTTTTATTAAAGTCTGGCAGAAGAATATCTGCGGGGTAAAGGTATTTTTTCAAAGCTGTTTATTCCTTTCATAAGGGATGTTGATATTATACACTATTTTTTGAATCTTTTCAAGTGGTCAGCACCATGAATTTTAAAAACGCGGAAGGGTGGGATGATTTTGCCTCCTAAATTTGAATACGCACGTGTAGCACCGCCCAAGGGTATCGGCGACGTACCGCGATACTTAAGGGAGCTGCTGGTCGGATTTTTCTCCCGTATGCTCTACATATTCAAGCTGGTATGGAAAACGGGTCCGTGGATACTGTTTGCCATGCTGCTTTTGGCGCTGCTCAACGGTATACTGCCCGTTATCGGGTCTATCATATCCCAGAACGTACTCAATGCCTTGCAGAAAAATTTCGGCATGTTCCACGGGGGAATAGGCGCGTTTATCGGAAGCTCCGTATTTTTCCTTCTGACCTTTATGTTCATTCACAAGATACTGTCGGGTATTATCTCCACGTTCAACAATTCGGTGATGAGAATATCGGGCGAGCTTGTGGTGCGTACCGTAAAGCTGGAGATAATGAACAAGGCAAAGGAGCTGGATATATCTTGCTTTGATATGCCTGCGTTTTACGAAAAGCTGGAGAATGCCAACCGCGAGGCGGGCAACCGTCCCATACAGATAATGTACGCTACGTTCAATATCGTGAGTGGAATAATAAGCCTTGTTTCCTACGTTATAATTCTTGCCTCCGAGCTGTGGTGGGCTGCGATAGTTATGGTTATCGTGTCCGTACCCTCGGCGATAATCAGCTTTTATTACCGCAAAAAGAATTTCTCGTATATGCGCCGCCGCTCCAAGGACAGACGGCAGATGAACTATTACGCTGACCTGATGGTAAATAAGGATATGGCGAAGGAGATACGTATGTTCGATCTGTCTGATACCTTTATCGACAGATACGAAGGCGTTTTCGACAAATACTTTTCGGGTATCAAGAGGCTGGTATGGCACGAAAATGCGTGGCATTTCGCAGTGACTGTGCTGTCGGGAATTGCAAACTGCCTGTTCTTTGGCTGGTTTGCTTACGCCGTGGTCACGGGCGATATGATGTGGGGCGATTATTCGCTTTACACGGGAGCGCTGGCGCAGATATCCTCAAACGTGGCGCTTCTCATTTCCATGTCTGCCAATATATACGAGGGAACGCTGTTTATAGACAATCTCGTTTCCTTTCTCAAGGTCAAAAAGACGGTCGCTCCCCTGTGCGAGCTTGAAGCCGACGGAAAGGCTACCGACGCTGAGCCTCTGCGAGTATCTCACGGTCAGCCGCACACCATAGTATTTGAAAATGTCAGCTTCGTGTATCCCGGCACCGAGCAGCGCGTGCTTGACGGAATAGATCTTACGATCCGTCCCGGCGAAACGCTGGTGCTTGTTGGACTTAACGGCGCAGGCAAAACGACACTGCTCAAGCTCCTGACAAGACTTTACGATCCCACCGAGGGAAGGATACTGCTTGATGGCAAGGACATCCGCGAGTACGACGTAAAGGACCTTTACCGAATGTTCGGTATCATATTCCAGGACTTCGGAAAATATGCCGAGTCGGTGTCCGAAAACATCCGATTCGGAGATATCCACCGCAAGGCGGGCGAGGATGCCGTGATGACGGCGGCACGCGAGTCGGACGCGGCGGATTATATCGATCGGCTGCCCGACGGCTACAGCACGCCGCTTATGCGTATATTTGAGGATAGCGGCATTGAGCTGTCTATCGGTCAGTGGCAAAAGCTCGCCATAGCGAGGGCATTTTACAGTGAGTCGGATATTCTTATCCTTGACGAGCCTACCGCATCTCTTGATGCTATTGCCGAGCAGGAGGTATTCAATCAGTTCGATAGACTGCGTGCGGATAAGACCACCATTTTCGTGTCCCACAGACTGTCAAGCGCGACGGTGGCCTCCAAAATTGCCGTACTCGAATACGGCAAGCTTATCGAGGAGGGAACGCATAAGGAGCTGATGGCGAAGGGCGGACGCTATTTTGAGCTGTTCAGTACGCAGGCAAAGCGCTATATTGCGAGCGAGAATGACGCCGAGGGTTGAATTTTAGCAAGGTAAAGCGGTAAAATTGCACAATGATTTTTTGACAAAATACCGTTTTGATGTGCCGTCGTACAAAATTTGGCGGCGAGCGCAAAAATCCCCGAAATCCGCTTGACAAGCGGTAAAAAATTTCATATAATATTAGCATTGTGGGGCAGTATGCCCAAATCAGACGAAATCTAAGGAGTAATTCCATGCAAGTAAAGGTAGTTAAATTCGGCGGTTCATCCCTTGCCGACGCCGAGCATTTCAAACAGGTCGCCCGTATCGTCAAATCGGATATGAGCAGAAAATACGTAGTCCCCTCCGCACCCGGTAAGCGCTCCAAGGAGGATACCAAGGTCACGGATATGCTTTACGGCTGCTACGAGCTTATCAAGGCGAGAGAGCCGAGAGAGGTTATCGACGAGGCTTACGAAAAAATTTGTGAGAGATATAACGGGATCATAAAGGAGCTTGGGCTCAACTTTGATATTTCGGGCGAGCTGGAGTACGTCAAGAACGCTATGCTCCACTCCTCGGGACGCGACTATGCCGCAAGCCGCGGAGAATATCTCAACGGTCTTATTCTTGCAAAATATCTCGGCTTTGCGTTTATCGACGCTGAGAGCGTTATCTACTTCCGCGACAACGGAACCTTTGATGAGGAAAAGACTAATGCCGCGGTTGCCGAGGAGCTTGCAAAGCATGAATACGCAGTAATTCCCGGATTTTACGGCGTAATGCCCAACGGAACTATCAAGACCTTTTCGCGCGGAGGCTCGGATATTACCGGCTCCATCGTTGCCCGCGCGGCAAAGGCGACGATTTACGAGAACTGGACGGACGTTTCCGGCTTTATGATGGCTGATCCCCGTTTGGTTGAGAATCCCTGTATCATTCAGGAGATAACCTACCGTGAGCTTCGCGAGCTGTCCTACATGGGTGCGACGGTGCTTCACGAGGACGCTGTTTTCCCCGTGCGCGGAGCAGGTATTCCTATCAATATCCGTAATACCAACCGTCCCGACGACGAGGGAACGTGGATAGTTTCACGCTCAAACGGCTACGATACCGAAAAGATAATAACGGGTATCGCAGGCAAGAAGGGATTCTCGGTTATCACTATCGAAAAGGATATGATGAACTCGGAGGTGGGCTTTGGCAGAAAGCTGCTTGAAATCTTTGAGGATAACGAGCTGCCCTTTGAGCATCTGCCCTCGGGTATCGACACTATGAGTGTTGTTGTCGGAACAGCTCTCATTGAGGAAAAGAGAGATAAGCTGCTTCAGACTATCTCCCGCGATCTTCGTCCCGACAGCGTGTTCATCGAGGACGGTCTTGCACTTATCGCCGTCGTAGGACGCGGTATGGTCAAGGCAAAGGGAACTGCGGCGCGTGTCTGTGACTCGCTTGCCAACGCGGGCATCAATATCCGTATGATCGACCAGGGCTCGTCGGAGCTGAATATCGTAGTCGGTGTCGACGAGGCGGAGTACGAGGATTCTATCCGCGCGATATACGGAGAATTCGTACACTGATTTATAATTTTATATAGAAGCCGAGGGGTTGACATTCCTCGGCTTTTATGTTATCATAATTGCATATAAACGCTTTGATCTGGGAAAGGATAGAATATGGAAAACGTAAAATTGAAAATAGGCATTATCGGTTGCGGAGGCATCGCAAACGGCAAGCATCTTCCCGCGCTGAAAAATCTTGATAACGTGGAAATAGTCGCGTTTTGCGATATTATTCCCGAGCGCGCCGAAAAAGCGAGAGCGGCATACGGCTCGGCTGATGCCAAGACATATGTGGACTATAAGGAGCTTTTGAAGGACGGGAGCATTGACGCCGTACACGTCTGTACCCCTAATCGGTCGCACAGCTTTATCACCGTGGACGCGCTGGAGGCGGGCAAGCACGTTATGTGTGAAAAGCCCATGGCGATAAATTCGGCGGAAGCCAAGAAAATGCTTGACGCGGCAAAGCGTACGGGCAAAAAGCTGACCATCGGCTACCAGAGCCGTCAGAGAGCGGATGCTATATATATGAAAAATGAGTGCCTCGCGGGTACGTTTGGCGATATCTATTATGCCAAGGCAACGGCTATCCGTCGCCGCGCAGTGCCTACGTGGGGCGTGTTCCTCAATGAGGAGGAGCAGGGTGGCGGACCGCTTATCGATATCGGCACTCACGCGCTTGACCTGACTCTGTGGATGATGGATAACTATAAGCCCAAATATTGCATAGGTAAGGCGTTCCACAAGCTTAATAAGGATACCGAGCAGGGCAACGCATGGGGTAACTGGGACCCTGACAAGTTTACAGTGGAGGACAGCGCATTCGGTATGATCGTAATGGAAAATGGCGCGGTCATCATGCTGGAATCGGCATGGGCGCTCAATACCCTTGACGTCCGCGAGGCGGTCACGTCCATCTGCGGCACGAAGGCGGGCGCTGATATGAACGACGGCTTGCGTATCAACGGAATAAGGCAAAATCTGCAATATACAATGAAGCCTAATTTCAGCGCGGCAGGCGCGGCGTTCTACGACGGCGCTAAGGCAAACGACATGGGAACGCTGGAGGCGGCGCAATGGGTAGATGCTATCATCAACGACCGTCAGCCCTGCGTGTCCCCCGAGCAGGCGTATACCGTCACGCGCATTCTGGAGGGAATATATATTTCGTCGCAAACGGGAGATGTGTATAGGTTTGATTGAAGTTCTATGGGGGAGTTCAATTGAAAATGGAAAATGGAAAATTGAAAATGTTCAGTAGTTGTAGGGACCGACGTCCTCGGCGGTCCAAAATATCGTAGAGCTATGGTGAGGCAAAAAGAATAAAGAATAATGAAAAAAGAATGAATAATAAATATCGCAGTGGGAGAGGGACCCACGGGGGATATAGAGATGGATTTTGTTGTCATCATACGAAACAAATCTAAATAAAAAATAATTTGCAGCAAAGTTCTTTGAATCAAATCTTTCTTTCAAGAAAGTTTGCGGGGCTTGGGGCAGAGCCCCATATACAATAACAAAGGAGAAAAAATATGAAGATAAGTGTTTTGGCGAATCTTTACGGTGCAAAATCTCTTGACGAGGCGATGTCGATACTTTCGTCGCTTGGTGTTCACACGGTAGAGCTTGGAGCGGGCGGATATCCCGGCAAGGCTCACTGCAATCCTGCGGAGCTGTTGGCGGATGATGCAAAGTATGATGAGTTTATTGCAACTCTCGAAAAGTACGATATGACGGTTTGCGCTTTGGCGGCGCACGGTAACGCGCTTCACCCCGACACCAAAATTGCGGCGCAGTTTGACGAGGATTTCAGAAATGCTGTGTTGCTTGCGGAAAAGATGGGCGTTGATACCGTCATCACCTTCTCGGGATGCCCGGGCGACAGCGAAAATTCCAAGTATCCCAACTGGGTAACCTGCCCGTGGCCGGAGGATTTCCTCAAAATACTTGATTGGCAGTGGAACGAAAAGCTGATTCCTTATTGGAAGGAAGCAGGCGCGTTTGCTCTCGCGCACAACGTACCCCATATTGCTTTTGAGATGCACCCGGGATTTTGCGTTTACAATCCCGAAACTCTGCTTCGTCTACGCTCGGCAGTGGGTGACGTTATCGGCGCGAACTTCGACCCATCCCACCTTATATGGCAGGGAATGGATCCCGTTGCTGCTATCCGTGAGTTGAAGGGCGCTATCTACCACGTCCACGCGAAGGATACGAAGATCGACACCTACAATACCGCGAAGAACGGCGTGCTGGATACCAAGCATTACGGCGATGAGATCAACCGTTCTTGGATATTCCGTACCGTTGGCTACGGCAACGGCGAGTCCTATTGGAGAGATATGGTTTCCAACCTTCGCCTGTGCGGGTATGATCGCGTGCTTTCCATTGAGCATGAGGACAGCCTTATGACCATCGACGAGGGTCTGCGAAAGGCGGTCGAATTCCTTAAGGATATTGTTATTGACGAGCCGAAGCCCGGAACTATGAGTTGGGCGTGAGGAAATAAAAATGGCGTGCGGGATTTCCGCACGCCATTTTTGATGAATAAGGCTTTCCGCCTCGGCGGAAAGCTTTGTTTTTAGTAGGGGAGGATTTGCCCTCCCGGAATACCGCAGAAATCATCAATAATCCGTGATGAGAATAAGTGCATTTTACATCATGGAAAAACACCTCATCCGTCACGGCTTCGCCGCGCCACCTTCTCCCACTGGAGAAGGCTTGGGGATAATTCAATGCGCGGCGTTTGCAGAAATCCCCCGCATATATCTGCACTTGGATGAAAAATAACCGTGCGGTAATCGCTACATTAAGCCTTCCCCAGTGGGGGAAGGGGGACCGCGTTAGCGGTGGATGAGGTGATTTTTTGTAAGACGAAAACCCCGCCATAGTGGCGGGGTTCAAAAAAGGCTAACCGGTGAGAAAAAAGCAAACAAGGGATAGAGATAGGATATGTATTGTGAAAGGCTACCTCCGGGAGGAAGCTGGATTTTGCGAAGCAAAAGACTGAGGGAGAACGCGAAACGAAAAAAGATTAAAATCTCTTTGGCGCGCAGGCTCCTCCCCGCGCCGCTAAAGCGTCGCATCCCCTCCTCCCGGAGGAGGGCTTATAGCGAAACCCGTTTACGGGGGAATATTTATTTTATGATGCGCGGGGTGAAGTCCCCGTATCATTTATATCATTCAATATCCAGCTTCAGCACCGCGGGCAGGAGTCCGTCGGCGGTGGCAATTATCTTTGCCTTGCCTGCGCCGTGAATGGCTACGGCGGCGGTGACAAGTCCCGCGTACATCTGTCTGTCGGGGAGGCTTACGGGGTTGTGGTCGGCGTTGTCCGAGCCTGTGCCGCAAATGCGTCCCGTTCCGCAAGCATCGAAATGCACGAAGGGGGATGCGTCGGGAACAGGGCGTCCGTTTTCGTCCTCCACCCAGCAGGTAACAATAGCCATATCACGACCTGACGCGGAGGGCATATCGTTGTCAAGCTTCAGACGCAGACGGCAGGGCGCGCCCGAGGTCTCGCGCACGTCGCGGCAGACCTCCTTGCCGTCGCGGTAGCCGACAGCCTCCAGCTTTCCTGCTTCATACTGAACGGTCCATTCAAGGTGAGTGTATTTTTCAACCTTCTGTCTGCCCAGCTCATTTCCGTTAAGGATAAGCGCGACCTCGTCGCAGTTGGAGTAAACGAATATCTTTATATCCTCGCCCTCAAAGCCGCGCCAATTCCAATGCGGGAGCAGATGCACCATCGGCGTTTCAAGCCAGAAGGACTGATTCTGATAGAACGCATCCTTCTTTTGCAGGAACAGATCAATAGCGCCGCTGAGTGAGCAGAGCCGCGGCCATATGCACTCTCCGCGATGCTCGATAGCCGCCCATTGGTAGCTTCCCATGCACCACTTTTTGTCCATCAGCTTGTAAGTTTTCTCGCGGCTGACGAAATAAGCGTTGCTGTCATGGTCGTAAGCGCTTGCTCTGCCGCGGATGGGAGAGTCGTCAAGATACCAGCCTCTTGTCGTACCCGTAGCCGAACACTCGGAGGAGAAAAAGGGCTTGTCGGGATATGCGTTATGGAATTGCTCGTAATTTTGCGTGTTGTAGTTGACTCCAACCGCCTCCAGCTCGTCGTAGACGGTGCAGCGCTCGGGGTGGTCAACGGCGGTCATAATGCAGCGGGTATCATCCAGCTTATGCGCAAGCGCCATAAGGGTTTTGGCAATTCTGCGCCCCTCGGGAGTCGCGTGGTGCGGCTCTTCGTTTCCGACCGACCAGAATATAACGGAGGGACGGTTACGGTCGCGCTTCATTACCATTTCAAGCTGTGCCTTGCCCTCGTCGGTGGACTCAAACCAGCGTGTTTCGTCCATAACAAGGAAGCCCATCTCGTCTAAAGCGTCCATAGTCGCTTCGGGGTGAGGATAGTGGCTGCAACGGAAGCCGTTAGCACCCATTTCCTTCATCAATTTTACTTGATAGCGAAGGATATTATCGGGCACGGCCTTGCCTGTTATACCAAAGCCCTGATGAGCGCAAACGCCGTTTATTTTGACGTGACGTCCGTTGAGGAAAAGTCCCTCGTCGGGGTCCATTACCACCTCGCGGAAGCCGCAACGGGTGGTGTAGGTGTCGCAAAGCTCACCGTCAGCATATACGTCGGTGACTACCGTGTAAAGATTGGGGGAATCAATATCCCACAAGCGCGGGTCGGTAACGGGGGCGGAATATTTAAACACACCCTTGCCCTTCAATTCGACGTCGCCCTCGGCGGATGCCTCGCCGACAGATATTCCGTCAGCGCCTACCACGCGGGTAGTCACGCTGACCCTTTTATTTTCATAGGTTTCGTTAAGGATAGTGGTTTCGAAATCAACTCTCCAAGCGCCGCCGAACTTTTTCGGTGCGGCGTAAACGCCCCACAGATCAACGCAAACGGGGGAGGTCTTGGTGAGGTGAACGTGGCGGTAGATGCCTCCGCCCTCGTACCACCAGCCCTCGTGACCCTCGGTGGTCTTGACGTAAACGGCAAGCACGTTGTCGGCACCGTATTTTACGACGTCGGTAATGTCCACCTCAAAGGAGGTGTATCCGCAGAAATTATGCTTCATCAAACAGCCGTTGAGATATACGGTCGCGTGAGTTGCAACGCCGTCGAAGAGAAGGGTAATGCGTCGTCCCTCATCCTCTGCGGGGATGGTAAAATGCTTTCTGTACCAAGCGTTTTCGTACTTAACGTAGCCAAGCGCGTTGTTGTTTTCCTCCCTGAATTCGGAGGCTATCATATAGTCGTGGGGAAGCGTGACGCGCACCCAACGTGCGCTCTCGATCTCTGCCTTGTCGTCCATGCGGAAATCGTCGGGATTGTCGTTGTATGCAATAGCGGCAGGACCCATCTTCATGCGCTGGGTCTTTGCCATAATATAAGTAGGACCCTTGACGGTGGGGAATTCTACGTTTATATCTCCCTTGTGAAATAGCCAATTATGGTCAAAAAGTACGCTTTCTCTCATTTTTCGGTGTCCTTTCGTTGTAGCTTATGCGAAAATACTTCCGTTGGGTCAATTATAACACATACGAAAAATGATGTCAAGCGGTTATAACAAATTGCGAATATAAAAAAAGTTAAAATTTGTTAGAGTTTTTTGCGGCTAAGCTATTGAAAAATCGGGAAAAATTTGTTAAAATATAGTATCAAAAAGTGTAACCGTGTCGCGTGCTTTTCGCGAGCGGGAGAAAGGGGTGCTTTGAGCCTTATGAGTATAAGACTTGGTATCGTGGGATACGGAAATCTCGGTCGTGGAGTTGAATGTGCCGCGAAGCGCGCGGCGGATATGGAGCTTGTGGCGGTGTTTACACGCCGCGAGCCGTCAAGTGTGAAAACTCTGACGGGTGTTCCCGTGTACTCAATGGAAGCCATGGAGAATATGAAAAACGATGTTGATGTCCTCGTGCTTTGCGGCGGAAGTGCCAACGATCTTCCCGTGCAAACACCAATGTTGGCAAAAGATTTCAACGTGGTGGACAGCTTTGATACCCACGCGCGCATCCCCGAGCATTTTGCAAACGTAGATGCGGCGGCGCGCGCCGGCGGTCGCGTGGCGGTCATTTCCGTCGGATGGGACCCCGGACTGTTTTCGCTTAACCGCGCACTGAGCGGAGCGATACTGCCCGACGGCAGCGACTATACCTTCTGGGGACGGGGAGTGAGTCAGGGACATTCGGACGCGATACGCCGTATTGACGGCGTGCTTGACGCAAGACAGTACACCATCCCCGTTTCCGGTGCGCTTGAGCGAGTGCGAAACGGAGAAAACCCCATGCTTACCACAAGAGAAAAGCACACGCGCGAGTGCTTCGTCGTGGCGGATGCGGGTGCCGACCTTAAAAGAATAGAAAATGAAATAAAGACCATGCCAAATTACTTTGCGGACTATGACACCACGGTGCATTTTATATCAAAAGAGGAGCTTATGCGTGACCACGCAGGCATACCTCACGGCGGCACGGTCATACGAAGCGGACGGACGGGACTTGACGGCGAAAACGGACACGTTATAGAATTCAAGCTGACGCTGGATTCCAACCCCGAATTTACGTCCAGCGTGCTTGTGGCTTACGCACGGGCAGCCGCAAGACTGCACGGCGAGGGAGCTGTTGGCTGCAAGACAGTGCTTGATATCGCTCCCGCGTATCTGCATCCCGAAAGCCCCGACGAGCTTCGCCGCAAATTGCTTTGACAGCGCAATTAAATTTATAATACGGAGGAATTTTATGAAATTTTCTGACAGACGCCCCGAAAATATGGTACGTATCAATACAAAGGAGCTTGCATATCGCTTTATAGATGAGCAGGTCAAGCTCGTCAGAGAGCAGGTAGGAGATAGGAAGGTGCTTTTGGCGCTGTCGGGAGGCGTGGATTCCTCGGTGGTTGCTGCCTTGCTTATCAAGGCAATAGGCAAGCAGCTGGTTTGCGTACACGTCAACCATGGATTGATGCGTAAGGACGAGTCCGAAAACGTGGTAAAGCTGTTCCGCGGTGAGATGGATGCAAACCTTATTTACGTGGACGCCACCGATAGGTTTTTGGAGCTTCTGGCGGGTGTTTCCGATCCCGAGAAGAAGCGAAAGATCATAGGCGCAGAGTTTATCAACGTATTTGCGGACGAGGCGCGCCGCCTTGAAGGTATCGAATTCCTCGCGCAAGGAACGATATACCCTGATATTCTTGAAAGCATCAAGCAGGCAGAGGGCAAGAAAGCGGTAAAATCGCACCACAACGTGGGCGGACTTCCCGAGGACTTGAATTTTGAGCTTGTAGAGCCTATAAAGCTGTTGTATAAGGACGAGGTAAGAGTTGTGGGCGAGGCGTTGGGACTTCCTCACGCAATGGTTTACCGCCAGCCGTTCCCCGGACCCGGACTCGGTGTCCGTTGCCTTGGTGCTATCACACGTGATCGCCTTCACGCGCTGCGTGAGGCTGACGCGATACTGCGAGAGGAGTTTGACAATAACGGACTCGCAGGCAAGGTGTGGCAGTACTTTATTGTAGTACCGGATATCAAGAGCGTTGGTGTGAAGGACGGAAGCCGCTACGAGGGCTGGCCTGCGATCATACGCGCGGTAAATACAACGGACGCTATGAGTGCCACCGTTGAGGAAATACCTTATCCCGTGCTGCATAAAATAACCGCCCGCATTACTGCCGAGGTTGATGGCATTAACCGCGTTCTCTTTGACTTGACACCGAAGCCCGTGGGAACGATAGAGTGGGAATAATTTTTTCCTCCCGCCAAAGAAATTTACCGTGAATAAGCCGAAATACGGAGGCGTGCATTGGATTACTTTAATTTTACGGCGTATATTCCCATAATCGTCATGCTGTTCATTATATTATATGTACAGCGGGAGAACGATACCGTCACTGCACGACAAATAACGCAAAAACGCAGATCGGAGGATAATGGCAAAATGCTCGAGCTTGCAAAGAAATTTATTGATAAGGAATGTATCATTTATACTTTTAACTCCAACCAGCTCCAAGGCATAGTCCGGGAGGTTGGTGCAAGTGCGCTTCTCATTGAAAACAAGGGTATGCTTGAAGCGATAAATCTTGACTACATTTTGAGGATCAGAGAATTTCCGACAAATAAAAAGGGAAAGAAGAAATCCGTAGTTGTTGATTAAATACATACGCAAAATCGGGCTGTCTCACTAACGTGATCCAGCCCACAAAATCGAACTTGACGAATGAAATTCGTCATTTTGGCGATAAAAAAGTATAAAATTTTCTTTGAAAAGACGCCAAAAACGTTCGAGTTTCCGAAAATGATGTGTTCCTTGCCATCATTTTCGAGGGGGCTGTCTTAATGAGACGGCCCCATTTTGTGTCTTTTTCAAAATTTCTCCCCGACCTCTTGTAATTATTCGACTTTTATGTTATGATAAAGCAAAGATAAAAAAGCGCTACGGCGAGTGCCGCGCGCGTCACAAGAGGTAAAAATTGAGTAAAATTAAGATAGGAAGCGTAGAGCTGCCCCACGCCCTCGCACTCGCGCCCTTGGCGGGCGTCAGCGACCGCGCGTTTCGGCGTATATGCCGTCAGTGCGGCGCGGATTTTTCGGTCAGCGAGATGGTGTCGGCAAAGGCTATGTGCTACGAGCAGAAAAACCGTCGCAAAAACGAGCGGTCTGTCACGGGCGGGCTTGCGTCGGTCAAGCGGGACGAGCAGCCCATGGCGGTACAGCTTTTCGGCAGTGAGCCGGAGTTTATGGCGGAAGCGGCGCGCATGTTGGAGTCAAACGATTATAACGGCTGTGTGTCCGAAGTTCCGCCTGCTGTTATTGATATAAATATGGGCTGTCCCGTCCGTAAGATAGTTTCAAACGGAGAGGGGAGCGCCTTGATGAAAAACATCCCGCTTGCGGCGGATATCGTCCGTGCTGTGACGGCGGCGGTGAGGCTTCCCGTGACTGTCAAGATCCGCGCGGGTTGGGATAAGGACAGCATCAACGCAGCCGAGATGGCTCGCGCCCTTGAGGATGCTGGGGCGGCAATGATATGCGTCCACGCCCGCACGCGGGAGCAGATGTACGAGCCGAGCGCAGATTGGTCGGTAATAGCCGATGTAAAGGCGGCGGTGAGTATTCCCGTGTTCGGCAACGGTGATATTTTCAGCGCGGCAGACGCGGCGAGAATGATAAACGAAACCGCCTGCGACGGCGTTATGGTCGCCCGCGGGGCTATGGGAAACCCGTGGATATTCTCTGAAATACTTGCCGACCGCAAGGGCGGGGAATATACTCCACCCACCGTTGCGCAGCGGTTTGCCGTCGCCCTCGGACAGATAGAGGAAATGATAGACGAAAAGGGCGAGCGGGTAGGCGTTGCGGAAGCCAAAAAGCATCTTGCTTGGTACTGCAAGGGAATTGACGGTGCGGCGGCGGCTCGTGCGAGCATTATGCGAGCTGAGGATGTCAATGCTATCAAGAACATTATTGGCGAGCTGTCAATACGGGAATATAAACAATAAATTTAAAATACAACTATACGTTTAAAAGGGGCGAGAAAAATGAGGACGAATGATAATAAAACCGTGAGCGTGGCGTGTAAGGACGCTCGGCTATTGCGTATGCTCGTCCTTGAATTTGAACGTCTTGGAGTACAGCTTTCGGAGTACTCGGGCGGCGGGGATGCACCGTCGATGCTACTCGTGGATATGGACGACTACCCAAGCCTTTCGGCGGAGATTTCGGACGGCTGCATTCTGATAGGCTGGACACGGCGTAATACGGATGTGGCAGATCAATACGGCGAATATGCGGCTGTATTGCACCGACCTTTTCTGACGGACGAGCTGCTTTTACGCGCTGCCGAGCTTATGCGTGAGCTTGGTATGCTTGACAGGCTGGTCCTTGAGCGTTACGAGCGAATAAGAACGGGCGTGTTGCCTGCGTGGGGCGAGGATATTTACCCCCGCGGCAGGATATATTCCACCGACGTTGCCTTGTCCGACGAGCCGCTTTGCGTTACCGTGGGCGGCGAGAAAATAAAGCTGAGCCCCCGCGAGTGGAGCATTTTCAAGCGTCTTTACGACAGCCGAGGCTGTGTGGTTGAGCGCGGTGAGCTTGCCCGACTGATAGACGCCGCGGAGGGGGCGAATACTGTTGAGGTGCATGTCTGCCACCTGCGCGAAAAGATTGAAAAGCCTTTGGGAACAAGGATGTTTTATACCGTGCGCGGCGTCGGCTACCGCATGGTCTGATGCAAAAAAATAGTTTTGGAAGGGTAATTAATATGAATGAAGAGAAAAAAGTTCAGCGAATAAAAAGCTTTGAGGTGAATCACGACCTGCTCACCCCGGGAATATATATATCCCGTGTCGACGGCGACGTTACCACCTTTGATATGCGCACTCGCACGCCAAACGCGAGCGATTATATGGACAATCTGACCATGCATTCCTTTGAGCATATGTTCGCGACCTACGTCCGCAGCTCGGCGCTCAGCTCGGACATAATCTATTTTGGACCTATGGGCTGTCAGACGGGCTTTTACCTGCTCGTCCGCAACGCAGAGCCGTATGCGGTGCTGACCGTCGTGCGTGATGTGCTCCAAAGAATCATTCACCACACGGGCGAGATGTTCGGCGCGAGCCGTGCCGAGTGCGGAAATTATAAAAATCTTGACGTTTCGGCGGCGGTTGCCGAGGCGAAAAAATATCTTGATGTGCTTGACAAAAACGGAAGGACGGACTTTAGATATGCGGAGTAGGGGAGTTATCGGAATCATCGGAGCTATGCAGATAGAGGTGGAAGCACTGTGGTCGGAGATGGAAAATAAATGCACCGAGATACACAGCGGGATAACCTTTGTCAGCGGTCAGCTTTACGGACGCCGTCTTGTAGTCGCGAAGTGCGGTATCGGCAAAGTGTTTGCAGCTATATGCGCTCAGACTATGATAATGAAATACGCGCCGGATGTCATAATAAACAGCGGCGTTGGCGGAACACTGACGGATAGGCTGAGTATCGGCGATATCGCGCTTTCGGAGTACGCGGTACAGCACGATATGGATACAACGGCGCTCGGAGATCCCGCAGGCCTTGTGTCGGGAATAAATAAGGTTTACTTCGAGGCTGACAAAAAGGTGTTGTCGGATATTGAAAAATGCATAAGCGATACGGGTACTCGGTGCTTGCGCGGAATTGTTGCAACAGGCGATGTGTTCCTTGACGACAGCGACAGAAAGACGGAGATTCACCGACTTTTTGACCTCCCCGACTCCAAGTGCATAGTCTGTGAAATGGAGGGAGGCGCTATCGCGCAGACCTGTTACGTCAACGGCACGCCCTTCTGTATCCTTCGCGCAATATCGGACGGCGGGGACGAAAATTCGGCTATGGATTATCCTCAATTCCTTGAAATGGCTGCAGGGAAGGTGACCGCCGCACTCAAGGGATACGTTAAAAACGTCTGCCTTTTTAACGATATTTAATGCTTTGCACAAAAATATAGCACGGTTTGATGGCTTTTGTACGCAAATTGTTAACATTTTCGTATTGAACTATTCAAGGTTATCGTATATAATGGTCTTGTAGGCTATGCTCAAGGGGGCGTAGCACAACATAAGAACAAAATTAATTTTTGGAGGAAACACAAATGAAAAAGCTTATTGCTGTAATCATGAGCGTTGCTATGATCCTCTCTGTAACCGCACTTATGGCAAATGCTGTTGAGCTTGTCGGCGACAACGGTGCAGTTGCTATCGAGTGGGACGCAGAGGCTGCTGACAAGATCACCCTTGACGGTGATATTTCCGAGTGGGCTGATGAGGGATATGTTCCCACCCGTATCGGCGTTGAAAATATGTATTCGTGGTCCGGTAATGCTGCAACGTCCAATCCCGACTTCGAAATCAATACATATTTCGTAGCTGATTCCGATTGGCTCTACGTTGCATTCTTTATCGCAGACAGCAACTGGGTAAAGTGCACGGGTGACAAGAACGCTGTTGGCGGTTCTTACGGTAATGCAGACAGCTTCCAGATCGCTATTGACTTCAACGGCTTTATGGAAGACTCCTACAACACCGGCTATGACGATTTCAAACAATCTGTTTTCTACTCCTTTGCTTGCCACAACGAAGGCGATGCTCTGGTGTTCGCTCGTCAGAACTGCGGACCTAACGGTGACGCTGTTCTTTCCGCGGCTGCAGGCGACGGAGTAAAGGGTGTTGCAGACTCTTACGAGGGCGGCTGGTGCGCAGAGTTTGCAATCAGCTGGGAGCAGATGTATCAGGATCTCGAACTGAAGACTGCTGAAGGCTACATAGCTCCCTTCAATGCAGACAACGATTTCAAGCTCGGTATTCTCCTTTGCTACCTCAACCATGAAAATAACGACGGTACTGTAACCCGTACCTGGATGGCAGGTACCACCAAGAGCAATGCGTGCAACTGGGCTCCTCAGGATTCCGGTCTGTACCCCACTCTTGAATGGGCTCCCGACCGTTACCTCAACTGCACCGGCGTAGAGAACGCTGAGGTTGAGTCTATTCCCGAGTCTGAGTCCGATTCTGAGCCCGAGTCCGAGTCCGATACCGATCCTGTATCTACTCCCGAGTCCGGGTCCTCCGAGCCCGAGACCTCTACTCCCGTAGAGCCCGAGACCTCCGATACCGAAGCTCCCGAGACCTCCGATACCGAGGCTCCCGAGACCTCCGATACCGAGGCTCCCGAGACCACCAAGGCTCCCGAGACTACAAAGGCTCCCGACACAACCGCTGCTGACACCACTGCTGCTGCAGATGACGGATGCGGTTCTGTAATCGGTGCAGGTGCTGCTGCAATCGTTCTTGCTGCTATCGCTGCAGGCGTTGCTCTTTCCAAGAAGCACTAATTAAAAATATATGTAGATAATCGCACCCCTTGACGGCAGTCGTCGTGCGACTGTCATAAGGATGGTAGTGATCTGATGCATATTACCTCCCCATTTGCCCCCTTGCGGATGGGGAGGTTCTTCTTTTGAGTTATATTCGCCTCTGTCGGAGAGTGATATGCGCTTTGCGCGTTAAATTTAATATTTCTACCCGTGGCACAGCTGGATAGCGCGTCAGACTCCGACTCTGAAGGTCAGCGGTTCGAATCCGCTCGGGTAGGCCAACACAACAGCCCCGCATCAGCGGGGCTGTTGTGTTGCTTAACTTGGGCGGTGAGAGCGCTGGCAGAATCGCCAATGACATTCATTGACTATTTGTAGAATACGTGTTATAATACAAGCAGTGCCCATTTAATTACACACTTTTACCATTTTTCTTGACTTATAATTATGAAGGGCCTTTCAATATTGCGGAAAGGAGGCAAGTTATGGAACTTCAGGGCAGGACAGTAAGAACTCCGATAGACGACGAAAAGATAATAGAGCTGTATTGGCAACGCGACGAGCGGGCAATAGAGGAAACCGACGTCAAATACAGAAAATATCTTCTCACTGTCGCGTATAACATAATACACGACGCACCCGACGGCGAGGAGTGTCTGAACGATACTTACCTCAGCGCGTGGAATGCCATGCCGCCCACCAAACCGAGCGTTCTTCGCGCGTTTTTAACTACAATCATGCGACGGATAGCGGTAAACCGCTATCACATCAGGCTGAAAAAGGGGAATGTTCCGTCCGAAATGACGGTGTCCCTCTCCGAGGTTGAGGCTTGCGTGCCCGAGAACGAAATGGACGCGTATTTGCTCGGACGGCTTATAAGTGACTACCTGCGCACGCTCACCGAGCGACAAAGGTTCATATTCATGAGCAGATATTACATATCCAACACGGTTGACAGAATTGCTGCCGACTTGAGAGTCAGCCGCTCAACGGTCAACAAAGAGCTTGCCTTCATACGCAACGGCTTGAGAGAAAAATTGGAAAGTGAGGGCTATCCGGTATGAAAATGGAAAAATGGAACGAAGGGTTGAATTATATTGACGCCGACCTCGTTGATGAATTTATAATAAAAAGCGAGAGGATAGAAAAAGGTAGGCGCAAAAGAGCGATATGGATCCGCTTTGGCGCAGTTGCGGCGTGCTTTTTCGTGGTAGTCGCCGCGGTGATCGCCGCACCTATGCTGTATAAAAATCCGCCCGTCGTTGGCGGAACGGATACGACGGATAACGCAGACGCAACTACGAATAATGTGAGCGTTGTAACGGATACAGAGGGAACAGAAGGGGAAACGGTTAATGATACGCCGAACATTTCGGACGTTATTATACAATCGCAAGAGTTGCATGGCGACAGCCTTGAATATATTGTTGGCAATCGCCTTGATATGGATGATTTGCTTGTAATGTCCCCGACGTTTGAATCAGAGCCTCCTGCTTGTACGTTTGAAAATAATCCGTTTGCAGTTAAAGCTACGGTTGTAGAAAATTATCCCGACGTATATTACAAGATGGTAGTTTCATCTACCTTCAAGCCCCAGGCTTACAAATTGATACTGATGGAAACCGTAGAGGTGCTTAGCGGCGAAAACATTCCAAAATATTTTCTCTATCTTATTCCTGAATATTTATTCGTGGATATGTCTGTATACGATTCCTTGCTTATCTCTATGGCGCAGATCGGAGCAGAGAATTACGTGCTGAGAAACGGCACGAAAAATCAAGTGGAAGCATTTTCGTTACCGATATTTGCGGATTCAGAGGATCTGCCGCAGCTTGGGAAGATAATAGCTTTTAGCGGCGATATCTTTGACGAGAGTCTATGGCAGACGAAAAGCTGGATATACGGATACCAATTTGCAAAATTAATATTGGAAAATCCCGGAGACCACTGGCTTGATGACATCATCGTACAGCGTGGCATGACTGAGGATGAGGCAATAGCAAAGATAAAAGATACCTTTGGTAGTTACACCAATCGGGTTATAACATTGAATTCTTGGGGAGATGAAGCAAAAGCTGCTCTTGAATACGTAAAGCCATTTGAAAACGGAGTTTTTTCTCAAACGTTTTTCAACAATAGTATCATTTTCAGGCGTTTTATTAACGGATGTCAGACCGAGGAAACAGTAACTATTGAGTTTGGCGGCACGGTGACATATTCCGACGTCCGATATACCGCCGAGGAAATAGCCGCAGTAACAGATATATCGGTAGATATTTCAGAAAGGTCCGAGGAATATGCCAATAATATCCCCGTTCCTTCGCATACAGATCCCGACGGAAAAGAGCTTATAAGCCTGAATGTATTTGGATGGTATGTAAAAACGGGAGAAAAAATTTACGGAATAATCAAAACAGCTTGGATATATGAGGATGTTGACGATATGTATATCGTATATTATGACGATACTTATACCTTATATGATATGAGTGAATCAACGGAGAGGAGCATCTCCCGTGATGATCTTAAAGAGCTGGTAGGAGGACGTAATATATATCATGGTGAGTATGGAGTTGGCATTGAAGTACCAATGTGCTGATGCATAAAAAAACGTGAAAAATAAAGAGAGACCCTTTCCCACGAGAAAGGGTCTTTCTTTATTCACTCCGCCTCGCTGAAGCTATCCTTGCCAACTCCGCAGAGGGGGCACTCAAAATCGTCGGGAAGGTCCTCAAACCTTGTGCCGGGCGCGATGCCGTTATCGGGATCGCCGACAGCCTCGTCATATTCCCATCCGCAAACGTCACATACGTATTTTTTCACGGTAATAATCCTCCTTTTTAATTATTTTTAAGTAATTACAGCACCAGAGAGGGTGCGGTGTAAACTCTTGCCGCAAGCTCCTGATTGAGCATATAAAGGCTCTTGGGGTCAGAGCCGAACAGCTCCATTTTGGTTATCATATCCTTGGCGTTGGTTTCCTCCTCGCCCTGCTCCTTTACAAACCAGTCAAGGAACTGCATGGTGCGGAAATCTCTTACGTCGTAAGCCGCACCGTAGATGTCGTTGATGAGGGAGGTGACGTACCGCTCATGCTCAAGTCCTGCCTCCAGCACGTCCATGTGGCTCGCAAAGACCTTGTCGGGCTTAGCTATTGCTTCAAGGGTTACGGGCATATCCTCATTTTGCAGGTAGGTGTAGAACAGCATGGCGTGGTCTCTTTCCTCCTGCGCCTGAATCATATACCAATTTGCAAAGCCGTCAAGTCCCTGCGCCTTGAAGTAATTTGAAAAATCGAGATAGAGGTAAGCTGAGTAAAATTCTTTGTTGATCTGCTGATTGAGTAGCTGGTGTACTTTTGCGTTCATCATAGTAATTCTCCTTTTATTATAATAATTATTTTATTTCCTCAAAGTCAGCCGCGCCGTGCTTGCAAAGCGGGCAGATAAAATCGTCGGGCAGCTCCTCGCCCTCGTAAACGTAGCCGCATATCTTGCAGACGTAGCCCTTCTTGCCCTCCGTTGCGGGCTTCGGCTTTACATTTTCGTGGTAGTAAGAGTAGGTCATGGTCTCGCGGTCAGAGATGACTCTTGCCTCGGTGACAGAGCAGATAAACATTCCGTGCGTATCAAGATCGATATACTGCTCAACCTTGAGCGACATGAAGGAATTGATATATCGGGGCAGGAAAACAAGTCCGTTGTCCGAGCGCAAAGGCTGGCAGTCGGCAAACTTGTCCACGTTGCGTCCGCTTTGGAAGCCGAAGGTCTCAAATACCTTGAAGGGTGCGTCGGTAGTAAGGCAGTTGATGTTCATGACTCCCGTCTGCTTTATGACGTGGTGGGAGTAGTTCTCCTTGTTTATGGTCACGGCAATACGGTTAGGGGTATTTGTGACCTGTGTTACGGTATTGACGATAAGACCGTTATCCTTTTTGCCGTCGTTTGAGGTTATGACGTAAAGTCCGTAGCCGATATTAAAGAGGGCGGTGAGGTCATTTTTGTTCGCAGTGGAATCCTGCTGAGCAAGATACTCGCGGCACAGCTCGTCGGCAAGGTCGTCAAGCTGCTTGGAGCTTTCCTCGTTCAGTGCGGACAGGATCTTAACGGTGGTATCCGTAAAGGTAAGATTTTTTGAATTTTCCAGCATACCGCGCATCACCTTTGCGGCGAGCGGCGCCCAGCTTCCGTTTTCGATAAGAGCCACCGTGCGGTTGCTGTAACTGCGCTCGGTCAAGTGGTCGATAAACTCACGCATGAAGGGGAAAATGTCTGCATTATAGGTCGTGGTGGCAAGCACGAGCTTGCTGTATCTGAATGCATCAGCCACAGCCGCCGCCATATCACAGCGGGCGAGATCGTAGACGGCGACGCGAGGACAGCCGTTCTTTTTCAGCTTTTCGACAAGCTTCAAAACTGCCTTTTTGGTATTGCCGTATACCGAGGTATAGGCGACTACGATACCGTCCTCCTCGGGCTGGTAGCTCGACCATGTGTTGTAGAGGTCGAGATAGTATCCGAGATTGGAGTCAAGCACAGGACCGTGGAGGGGGCATATCTTTTCAATATCAAGGCCCGCCGCCTTGCCCAGCAGGCTTTGTACCTGCGCGCCGTACTTTCCGACGATACCGATATAGTATCTGCGCGCCTCGTCCGCCCAGGGCTCGTCTGCATCGAGCGCGCCGAATTTGCCAAATCCGTCCGCCGAGAACAGCACCTTGTCCGTACTGTCGTAGGTGACGAAAACCTCTGGCCAATGCACCATGGGTGCTGTAACAAAGGTGAGCGTGTGGCGTCCGAGAGAGAGGGTGTCACCCTCGCCGACAACTATGCGGTTATCCGCAAAATCCGTGCCGAAAAAGTTTTTCATCATGGCAAAAGCCTTTGCCGACGAAACGATCTTTGTGTCGGGATAAGCTTTTATAAGGCTCACGATATTTGCCGAATGGTCAGGCTCCATGTGCTGAATTATAAGATAGTCGGGGGTGCGGTCACCCAGTGTGTTTTGAATATTGTCCAGCCACTCGTGGGTGAAATTTACGTCTACGGTGTCCATAATGGCGATCTTATCGTCAATAATTGCATAGGAATTGTAGGATATTCCGTTTGGAACGACATACTGACCCTCGAACAGATCAACACGGCGGTCATTGACTCCGATATATTTGATATCGCTTGTAATGTGCATAGCTTTTACCTCACTTACAGATTTGTTATGATTATATTTTATCATAATTTTGAAATTTTGCAATAAGTTTTTGAAATCAGTCCAAAATTTTTCCGTCGGTTGAAATGGTGACGATCTGCCACGGGATCAGCTTTCCGCTTGCCATCAGCGCACGCTTAACGGCGTTCTCAATGCCGCAGCAGCAGGGGACTTCCATACGTACTACCTTAACGCTCTTTATGTTGTTGCCGGAAATAATGCGCACCAGCTTGTCCGCCCAGTCACCCTCGTCCAGCTTGGGGCAGCCGATAAGGGTGATGTGATTTCGGATGAATTCCTCGTGGAAGTTGCCGTACGCATACGCCGTACAGTCAGCCGCGATAAGCAGATTTGCGCCGTCAAAATAGGGGGCGTTTACGGGAACAAGCTTTATCTGACAAGGCCATTGAGCGAGCTGACTCGTAACAGCCGATGCTCTCGGAGCGCATGATGCCGCACTGCGGCGAATGACCTTGGAACTCGTGCCGGGGCATCCGCAGGGGAGGGGAGGCTGAGAGGCTTCCTGCTTCGCTTGCTTTACAGCCTCCGCGTTGTAGGCGGGAGCCTCCCGCTCCTCAAAGGTAATAGCGCCCGTGGGGCAGGCGGGAAGGCAATCTCCGAGTCCGTCGCAGTAGTCCTCGCGCGTCAGCCTTGCCTTGCCTTCTATCATTTGTATAGCGCCCTCGTGGCACGCTGCGGCGCAAGCGCCGCAGCCGTTACACTTTTCTTCGTCTATCTTAATTATTTTTCGTATCATAGCCTTCTCCTTTTAAAAGCATTTTCCACTTTTGCAGTCCTCAGCCGAGCCGCCGCGGTAGCAAAGCTCGTTGGGGCATTTGCCCGATTTGGTAAAGCTTACGATATTATTCGTGGTGGTTTCGGCAATGTTGGTCAGCGCCTCCTCGGTGAGAAACGCCTGATGGGAGGTAACTATGACGTTAGGCATGGAGATAAGCCGCGCCAACACGTCGTCCTCGAGAATATGTCCGGAGAAGTCTTGGAAGAAGAAATCCGCCTCTTCCTCGTACACGTCGAGGCACGCCGCGCCTACCCTTCGGGATTTGATTCCCTCCAGCAACGCCTCGGTATCAACCAAAGCGCCGCGCGAGGTGTTGAGAAGTACAACGCCGCGCTTGCACTTTGCGAGCGAATCTCCGTCAATGATGTGGTAGGTGTCCTCCGTCAGCGGGCAGTGCAGGGAAATAATATCGCTTTGTTCAAAAAGCTCGTCAAGGGAGGTGTATCTTACAGTGTCCCCGTTGTCAAGTCCCTCGGCTGGGTATTTGTCGTATGCAAGCACCTTCATTCCGAAGCCGCGGCAGATATCAATAAACACTCTGCCGATACGTCCCGTGCCGATAACGCCGACGGTTTTTGAGTGAAGGTCAAATCCCGTCATTCCCGCAAGACTGAAATTGAAATCTCTCGTACGGATATATGCCTTGTGGATGCGTCGGATAGAGGTGAGAAGCAACGCCATGGTATGCTCGGCTACGGCGTAAGGGGAGTAAGCGGGTACGCGGAGAACATGTACCTTGCCGTAGGCGTGCGCCATATCCACGTTGTTAAATCCCGCACAGCGAAGCGCGACGATACCGATACCCATTTCGTGAAGTCGGTCGATAACGCGGGCGTTTACGGTGTCGTTGACGAATACGCACACACCGTCAAAGCCGCTTGCAAGCTCTACCGTGTCCTCGTTAAGCTTGGTTTCAAAGTACTTGTATTCCACTCCAAGCTCCGCGCCGCTTTTGTCGAATGACGGCTTGTCGTAGGGCTTGGCATCAAAGAATGCTATTTTCATAAATATCCTCCGTGTTTTGCAGTAAAAATATTATGTGCATAAACACACAGCTTTTTTCAATTTTCTCTTGATTTTCTGACCTTATTATAGTATAATTAAAGGAGAAAGTATGTTGAATTTTCAACAAAAGGAGAAAAATTTTGAAAAAATATCTGGAAATTTTAAAAAAATGCCCGTTGTTTGATAAAATTGATGACGAAAGTCTTGTCCGAATGCTTACCTGCCTTGGGGGACGGGTGGTTTCGTTTGACAAAAAATACACCGTATTTGCGGAGGGAGCACGGGCAAAATATATAGGAATACTGCTATCCGGCTCGGTGCAGATAATTCAGGTGGACTATTACGGCAACCGCAATATTTTGAGTGTTATCAGGGCGGGGGAGGTCTTTGCGGAGGCGTTTGCCTGTGCGGAGGTGGATTCGCTCCCCGTGACGGTGATAGCCGACGAGCCAAGCGAGGTAATGCTCATTGACAGCAGTCATATACTGCACACCTGCTCAAATAATTGCGGATTTCATCAGCAGCTTATTTATAATTTAATGAAGGATCTTGCGTCCAAGACCATAATGTTTCATCAGCGAATAGAGATAACGTCAAAGCGTACCACAAGGGAGAAGCTGTTGTCATACTTGAATATGCAATCCAAAAGCGCGGGTTCGCGGGAATTTGTCATTCCGTTTGACCGTCAGGAGCTGGCGGATTATCTTGAGGTAGACAGAAGCGGTCTGTCGGTGGAGATAGGAAAGCTTAGGCGCGAAGGGATAATTGAAAACAAAAAAAATCATTTTGTGATATTGTAAAAGCAGCAGGCTCAAACGAGCCTGCTACTTACAATTTTACAGACGGTCAGCCGATAGTCCAAATATGGGTCCATTTGCATGCAAAATATATATCCTGCAAATATTTTGCCGCTTGTTCCGGGTCGTTAAGGCTTGGAACGGTAACGCCGTTTATCTCGTCACAGTTTTCATCAAAGCCGGTCACCTTCCAGGTGGTTGGGTGTTCAAACGTTACACTCGTCATGCGGCATAAATCAAATGCATACTCACCGATTTGCAGAATACTTCCGGGGATTGTTATGCTTTTAAGCGAACAGAAGCTAAATGCGCGATCGCCAATACTGGTCACGCTGTTTGGAATAGTGATTTCCGTAAGACCGATGCAATCGGAAAACGCCCGAGGACCGATGGCGGTTACACCGTAGGGAATTATACTGTTCTGGCATCCGCGAATGAGGACATTTGTATTTTTTTCTATTATACAGTTGCCGGAGCTGTAATAATACGGATTATCCGGGGAAACGCTCAGGCTTTCAATTCCGGAGCATCCTATAAATGCAGCCGCAGGAATTTTGGTTACATGGTCGGGTATTGTCAGGCTCTTAAGTCCCGTGCAGCCGAAAAAGGCTTGCTCACCGATTACTTTTACGCCTTCGGGGATAATGCCGTTTTTGTTGCCGAGAATAAGCTTGCTCGTTTGCAGCTCTACTATGCAGTTGTCATCACTGTAATAATAATCGTTTGCGTGGGATACCGAAACACTTTCCAAATTCTCGCAGGAGGAAAACGGATATTCACCAATATGCTGAACAGTTTGCGAGATCGTGACGTCGGTAAGATTGATGCAAGACTCAAAAGCGCCTTCGCCAATAATTTTTATGCCGTTTCCTATGGTAACACTCGTAAATTCCTCATTCCAAAAGGCAAATTCGTCAATACCGGTCACGGGCTTTCCATTGTAGCTTCCGGAAATGACTATATGGGCGTCTGTACACGTTCCGATATTTGTAACCGTGTAGGAGTCTGTATTGGAGTTATAAGTATATTTTAGTCCCTCGCTCGGTGTTGGCTCGCCGCATTTTGAGCAAGCGTTATCGACGTAATCGTGCAGGACAGGGAGGACCGTCTGCTTTACGAGAGTTTTTTTGCAGGTGGCGCAGCGCTTACCTTCGGAAAGTCCTGTTTTGGTGCAGGTTGGGGCTACCGCTTCTAAGAGGACCTCCGTGTGACCAAGCTCGTCGAGGGGTTCTACCTCCTTGTCACCGCACTCGCATTCGCGTACCATCTTGCCGCCCTTGGTGCAGGTTGGTTTTGTCATCACTGCCCACTCGCCGTATAGGTGAGTGTGTACGGTCGTTGCTTCTTCCGTTTCGGTGACGGTTTCGGTTTCAGCCGTGGTTTCGGTTTCCGTCGCGGCTGCGGTTTCCGTTGTCGTTTCAACTTCCGTTTCAGATTGCGTTTCTGTCTGCACGGTGCTTTCAACTGTGCTGACATCAGGGAGCGCAGTGGTGTCCGTGGTGGTGTCGCCGTCGTCGCCTATGTTACACGCCGCAAGGCTGAGCGCGAAAAGAACGGCGAGAGCGGTAAAGAGCTTGTTTTTCATTTATGTCCTCCTTTTGAAATATACAATAATAATTTAAGCGGGCGGTTAACGTATGGTCGTTCAGTCAACAAGCAACAGACGCGTCCACGTGTATGAATAATACGTATCCTTCAAATATGTAGCCGCGGTATTAAAGTCACTGAGTCCGAAAAGGCTTGTGCTGCCTGCCATCCAGCCGTCAGGCACGGCAAACGTCACCTTGGACAGCGAGGAGCAAGCATAGAATGCTATGGAATCGATCATTGTTACGTCTTTGCCAATGGTTATTTCCTCAAGTGAAATACAATTGTAAAATGCATACGACCCAATGCTTGCTACTCCGTCGGGAATCGTTATGCTTTCAAGACCGAGGCAGCCCCAAAATGCACGTTCGCCTATTTTCTCCACGCCCTCAGGGATTATGCTGTTTTTACATCCGAGGGTGAGCGTGTTGGTCTTTTTTTCTATTATGCAGTTGCCGTCACTGTAATAGTATTGATTATCGGAAGATACTGTAATGGTATTCAGTCCGCTACATTCGATAAAAGCCTTACCGGAAATGCTTGTAACACTACTTGGAATATTCAGATCCCTAATTCCGGCAAAGGCTTCATCACCAATCGTTCTTACTCCATCGGGAATAATTCCGCTTATGCTTCCTCGAAGGAGCGTGTCGGTGTCTTTGGCTATCAGGCAGTTATCCTTACTGTAATACTGCTTGTTGTCGGGGTCCACTGTGATACTCTCCAAGGTCTTGCAATTGCTGAACGCATAGCTGCCGATTTGGTTGACGGTGCTTGAGATGGTGAGATCTGTCATGAAGTAGGAGCCGTCGAATGCATAATCGCCAATGCTGGTTATTCCGCTTCCAACCACAAGGCTTCGAATGTTTTCATGCCAAAATGCATAGTCCTCAATGCCGGTGACGGGCTTCCCGTTGTAGCTGCCCGCAATAACTATATCAATATCCGTACACAGTCCGATACCTGCAACGGTGTATGAGCTTGTTTTGGAATTATAATTATATTGAAGTCCCTCGCTCGGTGTCGGCTCGCCGCATTTTGAGCAAGCGTTGTCGGAGTAATCGTGCAGAACGGGAAGGACAGTTTGCTTGACAAGCGTTTTTTTGCAGGTGGCGCAGCGCTTGCCCTCGGCAAGTCCTGTTTTGGTGCAGGTTGGAGCTATCGCTTCTAAGAGGACCTCCGTGTGACCAAGCTCGTCGAGGGGTTCTACCTCCTTGTCACCGCACTCGCATTCGCGTACCATCTTGCCGCTCTTGGTGCAGGTAGGCGGTGATATAACCGACCACTCGCCGTACAGATGAGTGTGTACGGTCGTAGCTTCCTCTGTTTCGGTGACGGTTTCGGTTTCCGTCGCTGTTTCCGTTTCTGTATCCGTTTCCGTTTCCGATTGCGTTTCGGTTTGGACGGTGCTTTCAACCGTGCCGATGTCAGTGAGTGCCGTGGTGTCTGTGGTGGTGTCGCCACCGTCGCTTGTGTTGCACGCCGCAAGGCTGAGTGCAAAAAGAACGGCGAGCGCTGCCAAGAGCTTGTTTTTCATTTGTGTCCTCCTTTTGAAATATACGTTGGACTTGCATTATAGACTTTTACGTGGGGTAAAAGTCAACGTTTTTTCGCCCGCCCTGCGCATGTTTACAGATTGTTTACAATAAAAGTGCATCTCACTCAGTTGAGCGGAAGGGGCTGTCTCATTAAGACAGCCCCTTCGAAAATGATGGCAAGGAACCCATCATTTTCGGAAACTCGAACATTTTTGGCGTCTTTCCGAAGAAAATTCTATACTTTTTTATCGCCAAAATGACGAATTCCATTCGTCAAGTTCGATTTCGTGGGCTGGATCACGTTAGTGAGACAGCCCGTTTATTATATCAATTCTACAACGGAAAGGCCGTTAAAAAGAGCTCACTTTTTGCTCCACTCATACGCGGAGTATGTTGCTTTCAAATACCGCGCGGCAGTTTCCGGTGATTTTGGCGGTGACAGCTCAGCATTGTTCACTATCCATCCGTTGGGATCCTCAAATATAACCGTCACAAGATTTGTGCATTCCGCGAAAGCGTCAATGTTAATTGTTTTTACGGTGGCGGGAATGACTATGGCGACCAGCGCTTGACAGCCTTTGAAGGCTCTGCCTCCTATGAATATCAAGGTTTTGGGAAGGGATAGCTCTTTGAGATTCTTACAGCCGGTAAAGGCTTCCTCCTCAATTACCGTGATGCCGGAAGGCAATGCTACTGCGGTAAGATATTCACAGCCATAAAACGATAGGTAAGGAATTACGGTTATATGCTTGGAGAACGTTACGCTCGTAACGCCGGAATAATTAAAGGCACGTACTCCAATCGCCCGTGTGTCAGGGTGCATGATGAACGGCGCGGGGGCATTTATTGAAACACTTGAAGAAACCAGCGCAGCGTACGGATTGCTCTCGTTGCCCAGATATTTTCCCGTTCCTTCGTTTTGGTTGAACGTTAACTGCTCGCAATTTTGAAAAGCATATTGCCCGATATATTGTATGCTGTCGGGAATGCGGATAACGGAAAGCGCCCGACAGTCCGCAAACGCCCCTTCCTCTATACGCTCTAATCCGTCGGGAAATTCGATTGAGGTAATGTTGCAACAATTCGAAAAAGCACAGTTTTCAACTGTTTTAAGATTTTGAGGAATATTTATCTCTCTCAGCTGTTGGCAATTTTTGAACATTTCCCATCCAAAGCAGGTGATGCTGTCCGGAAGAGTTACCTTGGTGAGGGAATGACATTCGGAAAACACCCCATTTGATTGGAAATCCGCGACCGAATCGGGAATAGTTATCTCGGTCACGCCAATACATCCGCCAAAAGCACCGCTACCGATGCTTTGCAGGTTTTCGGGAAGTGTTATGGATGTCAGGGCGGAGCAATTTGAAAACGCGCCGCTGCCGATGCTTTGCAGGCTTTCGGGAAGTATCATAGATGTAAGGGCGGAGCAATTTGAGAATGCTGCATCGCCTATATTTTGCAGACCTTCGGGAAGTGTTATGGATGCAAGGGCAGAGCAACCTTGAAACGCGCCCGAGCCTATGCTTGTGATCCCACTGTGCAGAGTGACGTTGCGGAGGTTGGCACAGCCATCAAACGCATAGCTTGAAATGCGGGTGATAGATTCGGGAATTATTACCTCGGAGATATTCATACAATCTGCGAAGGCGTAATCGGAAATGAATTTTGCATCGAAATGTATAAAGCAGTCTCCAATATCGGTGCTTTTGGCTTTAGCGAGATATATATAAGGATTTTCGCTGTTTCCGAGATAGTAGGCGTTATTATAATCGTTATATTTCAGATTGTCGCAATCATTAAAATTGCATTTCATAGAGGTAAGGCTGCTCGGAAGGGAGATTTTTTCCAAGGCGGTACAGTTTGCAAAAGCATTTTCGCCTATGGACGTTACTCCCTCGGGAATAATAATACTTTTAACCTTCTCGCATTGGCTGAATGCATTGTCGCCAATGGCGATAACAGTATCGCCGGCGGGTGATGTCGGAGGTATAACGATATCCTTATCCTTGCACTCGCCTATTCCTTCGATATAGCACGTGCCGTCCTTATAAGATTGAAATTCCAATCCTGCAGATTCTCCGTTTTCGTTTTTAGAATTGCAGGATGTAAAACAAAGCAGTAAAAGCAGTGTGGCGAAAATTTTAACGTATCGCATAGTTATCTCCACTTAGTAATTACTTCAATTCCACAACGGTCACTCCGCCGTCGCCCTCGCCGTATTTGCCGAGGCGGAAGGAGGCGATTCGGGAGTCGGTGCGCAGATATTTCCACAGGGCATTTTTGAGCGCTCCCGTGCCCTTGCCGTGGATAAGATGCACAGTTTGCACGTTATACATCAGCGCGTCGTCAAGGTATTTGTCCACCGCAAACCACGCCTCGTCTCCTATCATGCCGCGCAGATCGATCTCGGTCTTGAAGCTATTGGAACGCTCGACACTGTAAGACGACGCGGGCATTTTCTTGCCGCTTTTTGCTTCAGTAACGGTGGCTTCCTCAAGGATAAGCCGCAGGTCGCTGACCTTAGCCTTGGTTTTGAGAATGCCTGCCTGAACGTTGACCATTCCGCGGCTGTTGGGGTCTTCCATAAGATAACCCTCCTTACCAATGCTGACGATCCGCACCTTATCGCCCTTTTTCAGCGGGCGGGGGAGGACGTATTCTCCCTCGTCCTCGGGTGCGCGCGTGTCAATGGGATCAAATGCGTCGCCGTGGCTTCGCAGATGCTCGCGGACGGCGCGGCGAGCGGCTTCAAGCTCCTCCGCCTCGCGCGCAGAATCCTTGGCGCGCTTCATTTTTTCCATCTGCTCGTAGATAAAGTCGCAGGATGCCTTGGCGCTTGCCACCATGCCTGCCGCTTTTGCGCGTAGCTTTTCAGCCTCGCGCTCGGCGCTTTCAAGCTTTTGGCGCAGCTCACGCTCGGATTTTAATTTAAACGCCTCGTATTCAACGCGCAAGCGCTCTGCCTCCTCGCGCTCTCGGTCAAGGGAGAGTCGGGTGGCTTCAAGCTGCTCGATCACGTTTTCGAAGCTCTTGTTTTCAGTGCTGACAAGCATTTCAGCGCGCTTGATGATAGACTCGGGCAGTCCCAGCTTTTCCGAAATGGCAAAGGCGTTGGACTTGCCGGGCGAGCCGATTATGAGTCGGTAGGTGGGCTTTAAGGTTGCCACGTCAAACTCACAGCTTGCGTTGCAAACTCCGTCAGTTTCAAGCGCGTAAGCCTTCAGCTCGGCGTAGTGAGTGGTGGCGATACACGCCGCGCCCGTCGCTCTTACGGCTTCGATAACGGCGATAGCAAGCGCCGCACCCTCAACGGGGTCTGTGCCGCCGCCCAGCTCGTCAAACAGCACGAGCGACCGCTCGCCGACGTGCTTGACTATGGAAACGATATTGACCATATGGGAGGAGAAGGTGGAGAGCGATTGCTCGATGCTCTGCTCGTCGCCTAGGTCAACGAGAATATTGTCGTAAATGCAAATAGCCGAATTCGGCTCGGCGGGGATGTGAAGTCCCGCCTGAGTCATAAGGGCGAAAAGCCCCACGGTTTTAAGCGAAACCGTCTTACCGCCCGTATTAGGGCCCGTGATAACGAGGGAGTCGTACTCGCCGCCAATGGCGATATCAATGGGTACGACCTTGTTTTTGTCAATGAGCGGATGTCGCGCACCGATAAGGCGAACCTGTCTGTCGCCCGAAATTGTGGGGGAGATGCCCTTCATGCGGTTGGAGAGCTCGGCGCAGGCAAATATAAACGCAAGCTCGTTGATGTTCTTTACGTTGAGCAGAACGCCGTCCGAAATATCAGCCACTGCCGCCGAAAGCTCGGCGAGGATACGCTCAATCTCATGCTCCTCGCGGGTCTGAAGCAGGCGTATCTCGTTGTTGGATTCAACCACTGCCATAGGCTCGATAAATATGGTAGAGCCCTTGGAGGAGGTGTCGTGAACGAGTCCCTTTACCTCGTTTTTACACTCTGCCTTGACGGGGATAACGTATCTGCCGCCGCGCATAGTGACTATATTCTCCTGAAGATATTTCGCGTTGCTCGTTATCATCTTCTGGAGAGTTTCTTTTATTTTTGCGTTTTCGTTGCGTATCTTTCGGCGGATGTCGGCAAGGGCGGGGGATGCCTCGTCAGCTATCATATCCTCCGAGAGTATGGCGCGGGATATTTTATCCTCCACCGTGCGGTTGGGAATAAGCCGCTCGAATATCTCGTCCAGCGACGTGTCAAACGGGTGATTTCCCGTGTGGTAGTCGGAGAGAATACGCGCGCTTTTAAGTATTTTAGCAATTTCAAGCAGATCGCGCGGAGAGAGCGCCGCGCCCTTTTCGGCGCGCTCGCAGGCTTCGCTGACGTCCTTGATCCTTCCAAACGAGGGCGCACCCTTGACGTTTGCAAGGCGCTGTGCGTCCGTCGTCCTGCGCTGACGGCGAAGGACGGTATAGGTGTCGTCGGAGGGGGTAAGGGTGTGCGCCATTTCGACAGCACCCTCGGTCTCGGCACATTCGGCGAGCAGGGCGCAGATCTTATCAAATTCAAGCGTTCTTATAGTCTTATCAGAAAAGCTCATAACGTACCGATTCCTTTCTTACGCATTTTATTTGCAGTCGGAGTCGCAGCCGTCGCAAGCTGACTCGCCCGGTATTGACGTATCGGTGGACACGCCCATTTCCGCCTCTGCTATTTTAACCATTATAGCGCACTCCATGCGTTTTTTAAATAGCTCACAGCCGTAGCCGTAGATTCCCGTAATAGAGCCCGTCGCGTGGTATGCGTTTGCCGCACAGCCGCCGCTGCAATACAGCTTTGCCCAGCAATCCTTGCAATCGGGACGCGCGTAGGCGTTGCACAGCTTGAATTCGTCGCGCAGCTGAGTGTTGCTGACGCCGTTCCAGATGTCGCCAAGCTTGTACTTGTCGTCGCCCACGAACTGGTGGCATGGATAGAGGTCGCCCCAAGGGGTGACAGCCATATATTCCGTTCCCGAGCCACAGCCCGAGATGCGCTTGTAGATGCAAGGACCTCCCGTAAGGTCTATCATATAGTGGTAAAATGTGAAGGGACGCCCTTCGCGACGGCGCTTTATCATTTCAAACGCAAGCTTTTCGTACTGCTCGTAGAGTACGGGCAGATCGGCGTCGGTCAGCGCGTAAGGGTCGTCGGGCGAGCAGACCACAGGCTCCATTGAAAGCTCGGTAAAGCCGAGATCAAGCATTTGGAGGATGTCGTTTGTAAAGTCGGTGTTGTTGTGCGTGAACGTGCCGCGCATATAATAGCCGCGGAAGCCGTCGTTGTCGGGGCTCATACGCTTCTCAATAAAGTTTTGAAATTTGGGAACGATAGTGTCGTAGCTGCCCTTGCCGTTGACTGTACGGCGGAGTCTGTCGTGTACCTCGCGGCGTCCGTCAAGGCTCAGCACTACGTTGTGCATCTCACGGTTGGCAAAGTCAATGACCTCGTCGTCAAGCAAGAGGCCGTTTGTAGTCAGGGTAAAGCGGAAATTCTTATTGTGTTGCTTCTCGATAGAGCGGGCATACCCGACTATTTGCTTACATACGTCCCAATTCATCAGCGGCTCGCCGCCGAAAAAGTCAAGCTCAAGATTTTTGCGCTTGCCCGAATTTTCCACAAGAAAATCAATGGCGCGCTTGCCAACCTCAAAGGACATCACTGCGCGCTCGCCGTGATATTTTCCTTGAGCCGCAAAGCAATATTCGCAGTTGAGGTTGCAGGTGTGCGCAACGTGAAGGCAAAGTGCCTTTACCTCGGTGGAGCGGTTTTTGAAGTCAAAAGCCTTGTCGGCGTAGGTATCCTCCACGAACAGCTTGCCACTGTCGCGCAGAGCGCAAATATCCTCATAGCACTCGCAAAGCTCGCTTTCGTTGACGTCCTCAAGGTGACCGTATTTTTTGAGCATTTCGGCAATTATTTCATCGCGGCTGTGCGATTCAAACATGGAGATCATGTCGTAAGCCACCTCGTCAACACAATGCACCGAGCCCGAAAAAACGTCAAGCACGATATTATAGTCACCCAATTTATACTGATGTATCATAAAACTCCGATCTATGCCGCACGGGCAATATGTAAAAAATATAGTTGTTATTCACAAAAAAACAGAGCCGCCGCCGCAACATAAGCGGAACGCACGGCTCTGTATCTCCCGCTATCCACGGCGAGTGCCGTGACGGGAGGGCATCAGTGCTTCTTTTCAGCCTTTTCGCACTGCTGATTTGCAACACCGCAGGAGGTCTTGCAAGCAGACTGGCAGGAGGTCTGGCACTCGCCGCAACCGCCGTTGTTAACGCTCTTGGCGAGGTCGCGTGTTTCGATAGTCTTGATTCTCTTCATATCAGTATCTCCTTTTAAGAAATAAATTGCTTACTCTTCAAATTATATCACACACATTCGCGTTTGTCAAGGGTTTTTGACGTCAATGTTAGTGTCGGCGTAAACTTTTTCTTCCTTCAAGCTGCGTTTGCTGATGAAAATACCGAGGATCACCGACAAAACGCCCGCAACCAGCTTGCCGATTATCATGGGAAGTATGTACGCACTGCCGCCGGGAAACGCCATAGTAAATGCAAGATGCGCCGCGAAAACGAACGCTCCTGATACGGCAAAGGCAGAGTTAAGCACCATACCGCGACCGTTCATTTGATCCATATTGGCAAAAGTAGTAGCGTTAGTTGCCAAGGTAGAAACAAGAGAAAGCGAGGAAAGTGCGTCAATGCCTAATTTTGCGCCGATTTTTGACATGGGCTTATTGAGCAGCTTGGAAAGAATGAAGATAAATGGAAATGCACCCGTCATAAACACGGCGGCGTTAAGGCAGACCTTTGCTCCGCTCTCCAGCGTATCCACTCCTTTTATTATTTCGTATCCCGTTAAGAATTGGATAATTCCCAGAACAAGGCCGAAGGTGATAAGTATTTTTATTCCCGTACCGAGCATGCCGAAAATTTTGATGCACACGCTTGGGAACTTTAGCAGTCCAAATGTAATGATGCCCGAAAAAATAATGAGGGGAAGGAGGTCAACGAGCAGAGGAAGGATAGAAACTCTCGCAATAAGTCCGCCCACGAAGCAACCGACGGGAATTGTGGCAATTCCGCAGAGCAGTCCCAGCAAGACCTGACGGTGATTTTCTTTTTTTACCGCGCCCAGTGCAAATGGGATGGTAAAGGATATGGTGCAGCCCATCATAGAGGATACCACCAGCGCGTTGAACATTCCGATTTGCTCGTTCCGTGCGACACTCGCCGCTAAAGGCGCACCGCCCATATCGTTTGCAAAAAGAGATGCGGGTATAATTGACGGATCAATGTGCAGAGTGTTGTATACCCAATCGAATGCGGGGGAGAGAAGCTCGGCTATCCACGGCGCGAGTATTATCATACCGATCATAGTAAGTGCCATTGTTCCGAAGAACATAAATCCGCGCTCGAATTCCTTGCCGAGTCCGAAGCGGTTTCCGATTATCATATCTATTGCTGCGAGAATGGAGAAGGCGAGCATAAAGTAGGATAGAAAATTCACGGTATTCCTCCCAAAAGCCAATAATCACTGTGGATATGAGTTTATCACAAAAAGATAAAATTGTCAATAAAAACAGCAAAAAGATATTGCAATTTGGGTATTGATGTGCTATAATGTCGTTACACAAAAGAATAACACAGTCCGCCGCGACGCAAATGCAGTCGGGGAATCGGGCGCGGTGCTTGACGCTGACGCTCGGGGATAAGGAAATCGCAGTGAGAATCTGCAGCAACAGCCATTACCGTATCTGAAATTTATTTCACAAGTCGGAATGCTTATCGTTCTGTGCCGATAAAAGCTTCTTGGGCAACGGGGAAATGCGGAAATTGGGGATACGGGCAGGGTATCCTCTGTCTTTGCGCGCCCCGAGGGGGCGCTTTTATTTTATCCTTCTTGTGAAAAGCACGAAAGGAAACAACAAATGAAAAGAATCACAACACTTCTCGCACTGCTGGCGCTTGTTCTTTGCGTCAGCATGTCAGCGTGCAGCCTCGGCTCGGGTGACAGTACCACCGAGGCAGCTACCACCACCGAAGCAACTACTACCACCGCCGCGGCTACCGAAAGCAGCACAACGGCTGAAACCACCGCTCAAACCACTGCCGAGCAAACCACGGAGGCGGAGACCTTTGCCGCTGACAGCCATTGGAATAGCGCGACCTATACAAAGGACACTCAGCTTGGCGAGGGCAAAAACCAAATAAAAGTAATTGTCAAAACGGAGGATTATCAGATAACCCTGACTGTCAATACCGACAAGGATAACCTTGGCGAGGCACTGTTTGAGCTGGGACTTATCAACGACGCATCCTTCTTTGATACCGTCAACGGCATGAAGCTGGATTGGAACACCGAGAAGGCTTACTGGGGCTTTTATAAAAACGGCGACTACATGATGGTCGGAGCTGATGAAGCACCCGTTGAGGGAGTGGAGCAGTACGAGCTTGTCTACACAAAGGGATGATATGAACGAGAGCGCAAGAGGCAGAGCCCATAAATGGGCGCGACGCATATTGGAAATGTGCGTTTTTGCCATGATTGCCGCACTTATGCTCTGCTCAAAGCTGATAATGGAGTTTTTGCCAAACATTCACCTGCTCGGAATGTTTACAATGCTGTGCGCTATCGTTTTCAGAGCAAAGGGACTTATCCCCATTTATCTTTACGTTATGCTCAACGGAGTGATCGCGGGATTTAATCTCTGGTGGATGCCGTATCTGTATATATGGACGGTGCTGTGGGGTATGACTATGCTTATCCCGAAAAATATTTCCCCCAAGGTCGCCGCCGTGGTCTATCCTACGGTGTGCGCGCTTCACGGACTTCTGTACGGCACGCTTTACGCTCCCGCGCAGGCGCTTATGTTCGGATTTGATTTTGAGCAGACGGTTGCTTGGATAGTAGCCGGCTTGCCCTTCGATATCGTGCACTGCGTAGGCAACGCGGTAGCGGGATTGCTTATCCTTCCGCTGTCACAGCTTTTACCTAAGCTTATGAAAAGGATATAATAGCAAGAGCCACCTGCTAAAATAGGCGCACTCGAAAACGCAGTTTTCGAGTGCGCCTATTAACGAAATTTGCCCATTCGGGCAAGTGAAATCGCTGCGCGGTGAAATATTTGCTATGCAAATGTGAAATGTTCGCTACGCAAACGTGAGCAAATTTCATTTCACATTGAGCGAAGCGAGATATTTCACAATGTTCGCAGAACATTATTTCACGTTTTGCGAAAGCAAAACATTTCACTTTACTATCAGGAATATTCTTGACCCAAGTAACGCAAAAGCACTTATGGCAGACGATTTTCATCGTTCACCATAAGTGCTTTTTTTAAAACTGCGTTATCGGGCACGCCCATTTTAGCAGGTGGCTCTTGCTATTATGCTTCGCGCTTTTTTCTGTATCGTATAAGTCCGATTATCGCCGAGGTGATCGCAATGCTTTCGTTGACCATTCCTCCCCACGAAGGAACAGTCGCGTTATAAATAAGTATCATTGTGCAGGTAAGCAGCAGACTCTTGCGGAGAAGCTGTGGATTGTCAACTGACATAAACACCGTGTTTATCGCAAGTCCGAAAAGGACGAGCAGCGTTTCGGGTCCCGTCCACGACAGTGCGCCGAGTCCTGCGATGATCACCGCGAGAACGTAGGGTATCGCCTTGTGTGCCAAGGGTTTGACCGTCTTTTTGAAATAATAAATGATATTTCGTATTATGCAAACGATATTGAGTATCGCTCCGGGATAAGCGCCCATGAGGAAATAATGTACGATAAACAGCGACGTTGCCAGCGTCAGCACAAGGATTATTTGCTTTTGCGTGCGGAGCTGGTAAGATATGAGAGTTAAGATAACGGCGACCACGCTCAGAGAGTGGGCAACAATTTCTACAGGTGTCACACTTGCCTCCAAGATTTTTAACAAAGGTAAGTATAGCACAAGTGACTCTGACTGTCAAGAGAAAGGCGAAAAATTTTTGTCAGCCGCAGAATAAAAGCGCGGCGAGCAAAAGTCGGGTCAAATCCTGCTCCTCCTTACTGCAGCCCGAGCTGTTGCCGTCGTCGGAGATAAAGAGTATGAGTCCTAAAAGCAACAATTCCTCGAAGCCGATACCGTGTCCAAACGGAAAGCCCTTGGAATTTGCCATACCGCCGCCAAGACTGCGCAAAAGGTCGGAAAGTCCGGCGGGCTTGCTTTCGTCCGCCTTCTTTTCGTCCTTAGGAGGTGGAGGCGGTAGCTCGATTTCTCGTACGACCTTCTCAGGACTCGGCTCGGCTTGCTCGACGGTCTCGACGGTTGGGACGGCAGTGTCCTTTGCCCTTGCCGTGTACGTCCTCGAATACGTGCCGTCCGAGTTGAACGCAGTGCCCTTGTAGTTGACGGGCAAGCGCACTCCGTCGCGCTCGGTGAGCTTTACGTCGGGTGGAGCTGATCGTCGCCACATATCCTTATTGCTCAATGCTTTGCTGTACATTTTCGATCTCCTTCTTGCCTGTGGCGGGGGCTTGGGGAATTGAGCGAAAGGCCTCCTCTATCCGCAGAAAATTGATCATATATTCCGCCGCCCGCTGTCGGTCACTGTTAAGATACGGCTTTAGGGCGCAGAGCAGGGCGGTGTGGTGACCGCCATGACGACCTCCGCCCTTGCCGCCACCCAAAAATCCGCTTGCCGCGTTCATTATGGTGGGTAGCCTTGAGAGCATTTCGGGATTTGACAAAAGCGAGCCGAAAAGTCCGCCGCCGTCCATCGCCGACGCGGGGATTGAATTATTTGCGGGGACTGAATTTTCTCCCTCCGCTTCCTCTATCAGCTTTCCCAAAAGGGAGGAGAGGTCCTCCGTCATGCCCTGCCACCTCCGTTTTTGAAGCCGCTTATGAGATTCTGAATGTCGTTTTCACTTGCGGTGGAAAGGATAAGTCGAAGGCGTGCGATATCCTCCTTGCCCACGCTGATAGCAGACGTGTCGATCCCGTATTCGCGCGCAAGACCAAGCAGTACCTTTTTAAATCTCTCGTCGTCAAGTGCCAAAAGCCGCTGTAGCTGTGTTCTGTCAAGCTCCATGTGTGTCATGCCTCCTGTGTGCGTATTTTCCTTCGTTACATAGTATTCTCTGCGTGTGGGTTTTGTGAATTGTCTTTCCTGTTGACAGGAAACGTGAAATGTGGTATATTGATTATGACGGTGAAAAAGGAGGGAAATGTCATGTACAGCTCAAGCTATCTGATAATTTCGGATATTCACAACAGAACGACAGCCCTTGACGAGGTGCAAAAAAGACAGGTGCGCCGCCCAGATGCGCTGTTGTTCTGCGGTGACGGACTGCGCTCCTTGTCCTACCTTTCGGAAAACGTCAATCTTTTCGCTGTAGGCGGTAATTGGGACAGCTTCAGACGGCTGACATATCCCTCGGGCTTTACGGAGGACGTACCCGACGAGCGCGTGATAAACCTTGACGGTAAACGGATATTAATGATGCACGGACACACGAGGGGAGTGAAATATTCACTGACCTCCGCAATATATGCCGCGCGTGAGGTAGATGCCGATGCGCTCATATTCGGTCATACTCACACGCGCGAGCATTTCCGTATCGACGGGAACCCGGCTGAGAAGGCGCTTGAGGTCTTCAACCCCGGCAGCCTGCTTGAGGGGGATTTCGGGACGCTTGAAATACGAAACGGCGTTATGCTGTTTTCCCATGGCAAAATATGACATTAAATGAGCAAAAACCCCTTGACAAAGAGAGAAAAATGTTTTATAATAAGTGCCATAAGGGCAGAGCCGTGAGCGACGATTTGCTGGGTGTCTTTGCCCTTATCAGTTTTAATAAAGACAAGAAAGGAAAACCGCTATGATCGCAACGACCTACACAACAGTAAATACCGATCAGAATTCATCTGTGGGCGGCGTGCAGAACGTGTCTATGAATAAAAACGTTCCCATGCTGTTCGGCAGCATGGTGTTCAACGACGAGGTCATGCGACAGCGGCTTCCGAGAGAGGTATATAAGTCGCTGACCAAGACTATCGCCACGGGTAAGGCGATAGACCCTGCCATTGCCGACGTTGTTGCAAACGCCATGAAGGATTGGGCGATAGAGAAGGGCGCAACACACTTTACCCATTGGTTTCAGCCGCTGACGGGCGTTACCGCCGAAAAGCACGACGCATTTATCGCCCCCGTCCCGGGTGACAAGGTGGTAATGGAGTTCAACGGCAAGGAGCTTATCCGCGGCGAGTCGGACGCTTCCTCCTTCCCCTCGGGCGGACTTCGCGCGACCTTTGAGGCGAGAGGATATACCGCATGGGACCCCGCGTCCTACGCCTTTGTTAAGGACGGTACGCTGTTTATTCCCACTGCATTCTGCTCGTATACGGGCGAGGCGCTGGATACCAAAACTCCCTTGCTCCGTTCCATGCACGCTATCAGCGAGCAGGCGCTCCGTATCATCCGACTCTTCGGTGATACAACTACAAAGCGCGTTATCACCACCGTCGGCGCAGAGCAGGAATATTTTCTTATAAACAAAGAGTATTTTGATAAACGCAAGGATCTTATTTACTGCGGCAGAACGCTGTTCGGTGCGCCTGCACCCAAAGGGCAGGAGATGGACGATCATTATTTCGGTCCTCTCAAGCCAAAGGTTGCGGCGTTCATGGCAGAGCTGGATATGGAGCTGTGGAAGCTGGGTATCAACGCAAAAACCAAGCACAACGAGGCAGCCCCCTCGCAGCACGAGCTTGCGCCGCTGTACGTGACTACCAATATGGCGGTGGACCAGAATCTTATCATCATGGAATACATGAAGATAATTGCCCGCCGTCACGGCATGGAATGTCTGCTTGCGGAAAAGCCGTATGCGGGTATGAACGGCTCGGGCAAGCACAACAACTGGTCGCTGTCTACCGATAAGGGCAAAAATCTGCTCGATCCGGGTAAGACACCCGAGGAGAACGCGCAGTTTTTGCTCATTCTTGCGGCTGTTGTGCGCGCGGTGGACGAGTATCAGGACCTGCTCCGCCTGTCCGTTGCGTCGGCAGGCAACGACCACAGACTCGGATCAAATGAAGCACCTCCCGCCATTATCTCCATGTTTATCGGCGAGGAGCTGGAGGCTATCGTTAATTCGATAATCGACGGAACGGTATACCATAAGGCGGGCGCGTCCCACATGAATCTGGGTATTCCCACCGTTCCCGTTTTCCGCAAGGATACCACCGACAGAAACCGTACCTCGCCCTTTGCGTTTACGGGTAATAAGTTCGAATTCCGCTCCCTTGGAGCGACGCAGAATATCGCCATGCCCAATATCGTGCTTAATACCGCAGTGGCGGAGGTGTTCCGCGATATGGCGGACAGGCTGGAGGCGGCAGAGGATTTCGGCGCTGCTGTGGCAGAGATAATCAAGGAAACGCTGACGGCGCATAAGCGTATCATATTCGACGGTAACGGATATGCTGACGAATGGACTAAGGAAGCCAAAAAGCGCGGACTGAGCAACCTTAAAACTACGGTTGACGCTTGCGCTTGTCTGACGGATAAAAAGAGCGTTGAGCTGTTTGAGCGTCACGGTGTCTTGAGCGAGGTAGAGCTGAAATCCCGTAGGGAGATTCTTTACGAAAACTATGCCAAGGTGCTGAACATTGAGGCGCAGACCATGATAGTTATGGCAAGCCGCCAGATAATCCCCGGGGTGGAGGCGTATATTGACCTTCTTGCCCGTGCGGCAAAGGGTAAGATGGACGTGCTTGGCACAGCTGAATGTGCGTCTATGGAGCGTGATATCATTTCCAAGCTCTCCAAGCTGAATGCTAAGGCGTATAACGGTGTCGCGGCGCTTCGCGCGGCTGATGCCGAGGCAACGGCGGCGGGCAACGCGCAGAAATCGGCGGTACTGTTCCGCGACAAGGTCATTCCCGCTATGAATGCGCTTCGCGCGGCTGTGGACGAAATGGAAACCATGGTGGCGTCCGACTGCTGGCCGCTTCCCACCTACGGCGAAATGACTTATAAGCAATAATAAAAAATCCGCATTAAAATGCGGATTTTTTAAATTCAAAGCCCCACCGCGCTGTGCGTGTGCAAAAACGGAAAATTGAAGATGGTCGAGGGGCTGTTATTATTCCGTCGGTAAGATGCTCCAAAGATCCAGCTTGAAATTTTCGGTGGTGGTCTGTATGCGAGAGGGGAGCAGCTCGCCTTTTTTGAAAGCGTATATGGATATCGGCTGACCGCCGTCCTCGGACAGATATATTTCGGTCCAGCCGTCTTCTCTCGGAATTACCGACGTTATAATGTCGCCGTTGTAAAAGGCGTCGCAAATATTGGGTATTTTCAGGGATAAATCTCCACTTGATATGTCTTTTTCACCGTTTAGCGTGAAATTCACTCCACTTTCACTGTAATGTATTTCTAAGCCGCTAAGTGAGGCGGGGGAGATGAACTCAACCGTCGATATCCGACTGCTGTCCGTATGTATGATGCTCAGCTTTGCTTCAAATCCCATAGCTCTGCCGTCCGATCCCTCTCCGGGATTTGCGCCCTGCGGGGTGTAGCCGTCCTCGCGCACAAGCTCAAGCGTGCCCTTGACATGTACCGAAATATCGCCGTCGCGAAAGGCGAGATAGCTCTGCTCGGCAGTGGGTATGCATCCCGAGAGCGTGACTATGCATACCGCCAGCGCTATCGCAAGTGTCAATATTTTTGCTTTGGCGTCGGATCTCATGCTCCACCACCCCCTTTCATCCGTACATAATATGCAAAAAATGAAGCGGATATGAGGATTAAAGGCGGGAAAATACGACATTATTTTTCCATTTCACTTGCAAAAGGGAAAAATATGTGTTATACTAACTGTGTATAGTGTTTTGCGCAAAATAATTGCGAAAGGAATAAAGAAATGAAAAAGCTTTTGCTCCAGAAAAGATCGGGCGGCATGCGGATATGCGCGGCGTGCTTGGCGGCGCTGATGCTGCTTTCCTGCCTCGCGGCGTGTGCTCAAAGCGAGCCCATAACCGAAAATAAAATAACGGAGGTGCGACTGACGGGTGACGGTGCGGACAAAATAACCGTCAAGGCACAGCTCACCGAAAACGCTCTGTCGTCGATACCCTCGGGGGAAAAGCTGTGTCTGCTTGAATACACGTCGGATATGGACGTTGCCAGCGACACCGCCGAGCTGGACCCCGTGGCTGAAGTCAAGGCTAAGTCAAAGGTGGATTTTGAGATCCCGCTTTACGACGGTGTGCGCACGAGGAGGTATTCCTCCTTTGCCGTAGCGTACTATAACGCGAATGAAGGGAAATATTCGGTGCTTACTCCCTTGGCTGCAATAAATTTCAGCCCGTCGGACAAGGAGGAGGTAAAAGCTCCCGAGGTATCCATCAAGGGACTTGCAACCGACAGCGTGTCGGGTGCATTGGAGCTTGGCGTATCGCACGCACTGGTCGAGGTGCGGCTGGAGAATCTGCTTGTATCCGCGTGGGAGAATGATGCCGTGTCCTACGTTTACGACGGCGTTACGTACTATATGCGTGGCAGTGAGCTTGCACGTATTGACGGGCTCGTAAGGACGTATACGGACAACGGCGTGAACGTCTATCTTGAATTCGTGCTGAAGAATGCTGACGGCGAGCTGGTAAATACTGTGTCGGGGCTTGCCCTCCCCGATGCCGCCGAGGCAAGCAGCTATCTTGTAAATATGGAATCTGCGGGCGTTGCCCGCCGAATGGAGGGAGCGTTTGATTTCCTTGCTTTGAGGTATTCGGATAAGGCAGAGGAGGATAACGGTCTTTGCGACAAGTTCATAATAGGCAAAAACGTCAACAATTCCAAACGGTATGCAAGCTGTGGCGGACTTTCCATGACCACGTTCATCTCCACCTACGAAAAGCTTGTGCGTCTTGCAGATACTGCACTTGCCACGTACAATTCGGACGGACACGCATACGTTTCCATCGACGATAATTGGCGCAATAAGAATACCGAGACCGCATGGAACGGCGAGAGCTTCCTCTCGGCGTTTGCAAACGAAGCAAAGGTGCGCGGCGATTACGATTGGCATATCGCCTGCGGTATGTATACCGAGGGCTCGGTGGTGTGGGAGGAGAATACCGCGCCTCAGAGTATCACGCCGGATACTTTGTCGCGTGTTGCCGACCTGCTTGACGTTAAAAAATATAAATTCAATGAAACCGATATGCGCGGAGTTATGATACATAGCTTTGAAATTTCGGGCGATTCGGAGGATAATCAGGCGGCGTCCTACGTTTATGCGTATTACCGCGCGCTTGAATCGGAAATTATCGAGGCTATGGTATACAGCGCTCACTACGACACCGACGGGGATAACTCGGGAATCGTTTACTACGGTTCGGATGCCTTGAAGGGACACAAAAAGCTGTACGAGGTATTCAAAGCGGTGGATACCGACCGTGCGGACGTGGCAACGTCCGTTGCTACGGCGGCTATCGGATTGCCATTTACCAGCCTTGCAAGTAACCTCGGGGACAAGGCGCATCCCGTGAAGCTGGTGAGCGGAACGGCAAAGAGCGACGGAAGCACTAAGGGCGTTCCCGTGCTTTACAGCTTTAACGGAGATATGCACGGATTTGAGCCCACGGCTGGGGTAAAATACACCGAGTTCGTTTATTCTGAGGGATACGGAACGTCTTACCTTAATATGTCGTTGGATGCGGATAGGCTTACCGACAGCGAGGGAATATATGCAACCGTCAGCGGCAGTGCTGTCAAGGGCGCGGAGGAGATCATAATGCCTCTGTATGCGGGAAGCTCCGCAAGCGCGGCGAAAAGCAATTCCGTCACGCTTCGCATACTTCGTCCCTCCAAGGGTGCCGTGGCTGATTCGGACGGAGCTATCCTTTACTCGGCAACGGCAAGCGGTATTGGCGGAAGCGTATGGCAGAACGTAAGCTTTGATATATCCGAGCTTTCCGGCAAGCTGGAGGGCGAGGATACGCTTATAATCAGCATTACGGCTAATACTCCTGAGGCGGAGAATGCGTGCTTTGGTATTAAGGACATCTGTGTCAAGGGCGCAGACCACGATGCGGGTGTGCTTGGAGTTATCATTATAATTATCGTTCTCGTTGTACTTCTTGGTATCGTAGGTGCTTTGGTGTATTTTGTGCTGAAGCGTCGCGGCATTATTGGAGGGTAACAAAAATCTCTCGCCGAGCAATTGCTCGGCGAGAGATTTTTAGTTGGTAGTTGCGCACCCTTCACTCATATCTATCAATTATCTCACAGAGTTGGTCGTAATTATAGGCGTGGATGCCGTCGCGGAGGGCGGCTTGGTCGGCGGAGGGGAGGGTTGCGACGGAGATGTTCAGCACGCGGACGGGCTGTTCCTTGCCGTTCCCGAGAACGAAAACGGCTATCTTTCCGTCGTATTCACCCACCCGGTAGGAGTAGGATGGCTCGGTATCAGCTGTGGATTCGGGATTTGACTCCGATTCGGGCGCGGTGTCCGTGGACATATCCTCGGTGGTACACGACTCGGTTTCGGAGGGTATAGTGGTGACCTCCGCCGTGCATATACAGTCGATAGCACGGTCGGTTTCATTTTTAATGCTTTCAAGCTCCGCCTCAAGCTGACTTATTCTGTGGCGCAGGAAGCCCATGCTGTGAAAATTCGAGGTGGCGTTTTCATCCACCCTGTCGCTTACTGTACAAACGGCACAAACGGCGCACACACTCGTTATTATAGCAATTCCTATCAACAAAAAACATGCATTCTGAACCGGTTTTTTCATACTACACCTCACTGTCAAACGTGGATTTATATTATTTTTTCCGTTTGGCACATATTTATACGCGAAATAAAAAATTTGCCTTTTTTGCATTCATTATCAAGCAAAAAATAAGGTTTAAAGCGCGCGCCGTTTGATATAATAAAAGCAGTATGCTTGCAAGCGAGGTGTCTAAAATGAAGGAAAAACGGAAAACACGCCGCAGAATACTTAATTTTTTTATAATAGCGTCAGCAGTCGCTTTGCTGATTATGGCGTGCGGTGTGATAGCAGCGTGGGCGTATCTTGACGCTTACAGCGATTCAAAAATCGACGTTTCCATGCTGGATATGACGTCGGGCGGCGCGGGCGCGTCAAAGCTGTATGCAACGGTGGGGGGCGAGGCGGTCGAGATAGAGGACGGTCTGTACGGCGGCATCAAATATAAGTACGTGTCTATCGACGAGTGTCCACGCGACCTGATAAACGCATTCGTTGCCATAGAGGATAAGCGATTTTTTGACCACAACGGCGTGGATATTTTGCGAAGCGCAAAGGCGGCGGCAAGCTATATGAGGGGAAGCCGACGCTCCTTCGGCGCGTCCACCATAACTCAACAGCTTGTAAAAAACCTTACGGGACGGGACGAATATACGCTTGACCGAAAGTTTACCGAAATATTTGCATCCCTTGACCTTGAAAGATGTGCGCACAAAGAACAGATACTCGAGGCATATCTAAACGTGATAAATCTTGCAGAAGGGTGCCGCGGTGTTGGCGCGGCGGCGGAGCTGTATTTTGGACGCGAGGTGTCCGAGCTGACGCTCGCACAGTGCGCGAGTATTGCCGCGATAACCAACAATCCATCAGTATACGATCCGTTGATACACCTTGAAAATAACACCGCAAGGGCGCATGTTATTCTGTATGAAATGCACGCGCAGGGATATATCGGAGAGGCGGAATATACCGCGGCGCTAACCGAGGATATAGCCTTGCGGGGACGCGCAGATGCGCAAGTAGGCAGGGGAGGAATAAGCTCGTGGTACGCCGATATGGTGGCGGAGGACGTTATTCGCGATATGTGCGAGCGGTTGGGATATACCCGCGCGCAGGCGGCGACGGCGGTCTATAACGGCGGACTCAAAATTTACACTGCCATGAATATTGATATACAGGCAGAGCTTGAAAAATATTACGAAAGCGCTTCTAATTTTCCGCCAAACGGAGGTCTGCCCGCGCCGCAGTCGGCAATGATGGTGGTAGACAGACAAACGGGCGATATTCTCGGTGTCGTCGGTGCGGTGGGCAAAAAAACGGGCAACCGCGTGCAAAACTATGCTACCGATACCAAAAGGCCACCCGGCTCGGCTATAAAGCCGCTGTCGGTGTACGCTCCTGCGCTGGAGATGAAAAGGATAAATTGGGCAACCGTTTTTGACGATGTTCCCGTAAAATTTTCCGTAAGTGACAGCGGCAAATATTTGCCGTGGCCCAAAAACGCCGACGGAGTATGGCGAGGATATACCACCGTTAGAGATGCCGTCGTTAATTCGGTAAATACCGTGTCCGTACGCGTGCTGGAGCAGGTAGGACGCGAGCAGTCGCTTGATTTTCTGAAAAGCAAATTGCATATAAACAGCCTGTCCGATAAGGAGGATATGACGCTTTCCGCTTTGGCGCTCGGACAGGCATCGCACGGTATCAGTATGCGGGAATTGCTTGGAGGATATACGATTTTTTACGATGGCGTATACCGCCAGCCCGTGTCTTATTACAGGGTGACGGACAGCGAGGGGCGCGTGTTGCTTCAAAACGTTCAGACTCGGAACGCTGTGATGAGCGAGGAGAATGCTTGCATCATGACGGAAATGCTACGCGGCGTGACGGCTGATGGAACGGCAAAGGATATTGCTCTTTGCAAGCAAATGGGCATCGCCACCGCAGGCAAGACGGGAACCACCCAAAACAACTGCGACAGGTGGTTTGTGGGCTATACTCCGCGCCTGCTTGCTGCCGTTTGGATGGGATACGATTATCCCTCGCCGCTTAATTCCGTCAAAGGAAACCCTTGCGTGCGGATATGGGATGAGGTGATGTCCGTATGCCATAAAGCTTACGCCGACGGGATAGAGGATAATACCTTTGATCTCGCCGATGGCGTTATGAAGATCAGCTTCTGCAAGGATTCGGGGCTTATTCCTCAGAGCACGTGCGCCGAGGACACGCGCAATGACAGAATTGCAGAAGGGTATTTTACCCCCGATAATATGCCGATGTCACCCTGTAACCGTCACGTTGCGGGAGGACTGATAACGGCAGAACGGAATTTTCCGTGTCGGATATACGTGGCGGACGAGGAATGCGTTTGGAGCAACGACCGAGATGACGCGCAGGAATAAGTGCAAGTGCCGCCTCATATATTTCAATAAGCCCGACGGCGAATACCGACGGGCTTATTTTAACCTTCAGGAGGCTGTTTATGGGAATGTTCCGCCATAGCTTCAGATACGACCTTGGCACCGCAGTAGTGGGCGGCGGCGCGTGCGCTCTGTTTGCTGTGGCGGTGCGGCTGTTTTCGGCAAGCCCTTATTACGTCTGGCAAATGATGTCCGCCGTTTGCAGCCTGCCGCCTCTGTGGCTGTCGTCTGTTTTGTGGCTGGCTGTACAATTTCTTGTGGGAGCCATGCTTGGCTGTATATTGTCAGGTAGCGAGGGCGGAGCGGCAAAGAGCTGTGTCCGTTATCGCGCGGGGATATATCTCGTTTTGTCGCTGACTGCGGGGCTGATGTGGTACCCGTTACTTTTTGGCGCGCGTGCGCTTGTGTTTTCGCTGTTGCTTATGGCGGCGGCGTGCGTTCTCACGATGCTTTGCGGTCTGCTGCTTTGGCGCGAGGACGGCCTGCTTGCATTGGTATCATTCGTCGTAACCGCATGGTACGCCGCAGTATTCTTGTGTCAACTCAACGCGATTTTTTGCATTTAGAACAAAAAAGCGGAAATTTGAGTAAAAAAGTGTATAAATTTTTACAAAGCCCTTGACAAAAAAAGGTTGCGGTAGTATAATTTACTTATCAATAAAAGCTATCGGAGGTTTTAATGATGAAAATTTTCAGACTTGTAGGCATAGTTCTCGCAATCTGCCTTATGTGCGGCGCATTCGTTGCGTGCAACAACGGCGGCGGAGATGAAACCACTACCGAGGCGGTAAAGACTATTACCGTAAACGTCGAGATCTATGAGGACGACAATGTATCGGGCAAGGCAAAGTATGAGGGCGTCGTTACGTACGAGGGAAATGCTCCCACGGCGTATGATATTCTTGATTGGTTCTGCACCGTTGAGGAGGACATAGCCTTTGAGGCGACCAAGGACAAGACGGTCACAAGGATTGGCGATATTGTTATCGAAAGCCCCAGCTATCTTTCCGCTTGCTATAAGAACAAGGGAATCAACAACTCCTTTGAAAAGCTGACGACACAGAATATAGATAACGGAACGACCGTTATTTTCTACGTAAAATAATTTTTAAATATCAAACGGCGCTGACCGCATTTCGCGGTCAGCGCCGTTTGATTGTTCAATTACTTAAGCAATTCCTCAAGCTGGGTAAGTGCATTGTCGAATTCTGCCATAGCAGATGCTACGGTGTCGGGCTTGGTGAGATCCACGCCCGTGATCTTCAGCTCCTCAAGTGGGTAATCCGAGCCGCCCGTGGAGAGGAAGCGCAGGTAATCCTCAGCACCGTTTTCCTCAAGTATACGCTTTGCAATGGATACTGCGGAGCAGAAGCCGGTTGCATACTGATATACGTAGAAGGAGTTGTAGAAGTGAGGTATACGCGCCCACTCAATAGCCTGCAAGGGGTTCACCGTCGCGCCGTTGTAGTACAGCTCGTTAAGCTCGCGGTAGACCGCGTTGAGGGACTCGGCGGTAAGAGGTGTGCCGTTCATGTCAAGGTCGTGCGCACGGCGCTCAAACTCTGCAAACAGAGTCTGACGGAATACGGTGGTGCGGAAGCCCTCAAGGAAGTGATTGAGGATGTACGCGCGCTTGTCCTTGTCGGTTTCAACGGACAAAAGATAGCGGGTAAGCAGCACCTCGTTGACGGTGGAAGCAACCTCGGCTACCATAATGCTGTAATTGTGGTTTGCAAAATCCTGCTTTTCGGAGGAGAAGTAGGAGTGCATAGCGTGTCCAAGCTCGTGAGCAAGGGTATATGCGTCGTCAAGTGTGTTGGTGTAATTGAGCAGAACGTAAGGATGCACGCCGTATACTCCGCAGGAGTACGCGCCCGTGGTTTTGCCCTTGTTCTCGTATACGTCGATCCAATGCTCCGAGAACGCGCGGTCAAGCAGCTTTTGGTAGCCCTCGCCAAGAGGTGCGGTAGCCTTCTTTACAAGCTCCTGTGCCTCCTCGTATGTCACGGACATATCCACGCTTTTTACCATGGGGCAGTAGAGGTCGTACATATTCAGCTCGTCAAGACCAAGCACGCGGCGGCGCAAATCGAGATAGCGGCGCATGGTGGGGAGTGCGTCGTGGATAGCGCTGACCAGACTGTCGTAAACAGACACGGGCACGTTGTTGCCTGACAGTGCGCGCTCGCAGGTGGAGGAATATCCGCGCACGCGGGTATAGAAATTGTCCATCTTGACGCTTCCCGTATACATAGCGGCAAGGGTGTTGATGTACTTGTTGAACTCGCCGAAATAAAGCTCAAAGGAATCCTTGCGGACTCTTTGGTCGTTGCTCTCGCGGTAAACGCCGAAGTTCCCGTGGGTGAGAGTTACCTCGTTTCCGTCTTCGTCCTTGATGGTGGGGAAGGTCATATCTACGCTCTCAAGCATCGTGAAGGACTGCTGAGCAGTACCTGCCGCGTCGGAGAGCATAGCCAGCATCTGCTCTGACTTGCCGTCGAGAATATGCTCGCGCTCGCGCTCGGTATCCTCCAGAATGTGGCGGTAGGACGCGAGGGTGGGGGAGCTAATAAATTCCGCCAGCTTCTCCTTCGGGATAGCCAAAATCTCGGGAGTAACGAATGCGCCCACGGTGGAGAGCTTTACATACAGAGTCATGGCTCTGCCGTTCATTGCCTGATATACGGGATCTCCGTTGTCAACGTTCAGACGGAGGTTGGAGTAAATGAAAAGACGGTTTGCCTTTTCCATAATGCCGTAGAAGGTGTCAAGACCTGCCTTCATGCTCTCGGGAGAATTGCCGAGAGTGCCTTGGATAGATGCCAGCGAGGGGATAGCCGCGTCAGTCTCGGCGTATACCTTTTCCCACGCCTCGTCTGAGGGATAAATGTCGGAAAAATCCCAGGTGTAATTCTTGTCAACTTCGCTTCTGAGTACCTGTGCCATTTTACAGTTCCTTTCTTTAGGTAATAACTTATACGCTATAATTTTACCACAATCTGTATAAAAAGTAAAGAGCTTTTTTGAAAAATCCCAATGAAAGCAGCTTGCACGTTGCCATCCGTGTCGAAAAAAGGAAATTATTGAAGAAAACTTAAAAAAATTCAAAAAACCTCTTGACAAGCGGCAAAAGCTGTAATATAATATAATGCGGTTAGCCGAAGCTAACCAAATTTCAGATCGTCGAGTTAGCTTGCGCTAACTCATCAAAGCTCAGCTGCGGTAAGGAGAAGCTATATGAACACTCTCAAGGAAGTCAAGGTCGGCAAGACCGCCAAGGTAGTCAAGATACACGGTGAGGGCGCACTGCGGCGCAGGATCATGGATATGGGTATCACTAAGGGCGTGGAGATATACGTCCGCAAGGTAGCACCGCTCGGAGATCCCGTGGAGATAACGGTGCGCGGATACGAGCTTTCGCTTCGTCGCGCGGATGCCGAAATGGTTGAAATAGAGTGAGGTAAGGAAGATGAGTATTAAAATTGCCCTTGCGGGAAATCCGAACTGCGGTAAAACAACGCTGTTCAACGCGCTGACGGGCGCTAATCAGTACGTCGGCAACTGGCCGGGCGTTACGGTAGAGAAAAAAGAGGGAAAGGTCAAAAAGTACGACGACGTTATCGTGACCGATCTGCCCGGTATCTATTCGCTTTCTCCATACACGCTGGAGGAGGTTGTTGCCAGAAACTATCTCGTCGGCGAGTGTCCCGACGCGATTCTCAATATAGTTGACGGAACTAACCTTGAAAGAAATCTTTATCTCACCACTCAGCTCATGGAGCTTGGAATTCCCGTTGTGGTTGCCGTCAATATGATGGATATCGTTAAAAAGAACGGCGATAATATTGATATGGAGGAGCTTGCACGCTGCCTGCGCTGTAAGGTAGTGGACATTTCTGCCTTGAAGGGCGACGGTATACAGGAGGCGGCAGAGGCGGCTATTGCTGCGGCTCACGAGGGACGTCCCGTACCGAGACACAACTTTTCGGGAATTGTGGAGCATGCGTTGGCTCACATTGAGGAGGCGGCAGTCCACGGATATCCCGAGGAAAAGCAGAGATGGTACGCCGTCAAGATATTTGAGCGCGACGAAAAGGTCTTGGAGCAGCTTCAGCTGCCTGAGGAGCTGTTGGCTCATATTGAAAAGGATATCGTTGAGGTTGAAACCGAGCTTGATGACGACGCGGAGGCTATAATCATCAACGAGCGGTACAACTACATAGAGCAGCTCATGAAGAAATGCTGTAAGAAAAAGCATACGGGCAAGCTGTCCACCTCAGACAAGATAGACCGCGTGCTTACCAACAGAATACTTGCGCTTCCTATTTTTGCGCTTGTGATGTGGCTGGTATATTTCATTTCTATCGGCTCTGTCGGTGATTTTACCGTAACGTTTATGAACGACACCCTGTTTGGTGAGTGGATAATCCCTGCCGTTGCGTCGGGACTTGAATCTATCGGCTGTGCAGAGTGGCTGGTAAGCCTTGTGGCTGACGGTGTAGTAGGCGGTGTCGGAGCGGTGCTTGGATTTGTTCCGCAGATGCTCATTTTGTTCCTGCTTCTCTCCATTCTTGAGGACTGCGGATATATGGCTCGCGTGGCGTTTATTATGGATAAGCTGTTCCGCAAATTCGGTCTGTCGGGCAAGTCCTTTATCCCCATGCTGGTTGCAACGGGATGCGGAGTGCCGGGTATCATGGCTTCCCGCACTATCGATCAGGACAGAGACAGAAAAATGACCATCATGACCACGGGCTTTATTCCCTGCGGCGCGAAAATGCCTATCGTGGGTATGATAGCAGGTGCGCTCTTTGCCGATTCTTGGGCAGGTGGCGCGTGGGTGGCTGTTTCTGCTTACTTTATTGGCGTTGCGGCAGTGATCGTTTCGGGTATTATTCTGAAAAAGACCAAGCCCTTCGCGGGCGATCCCGCCCCTTTTGTGATGGAGCTTCCCGCATATCACGCCCCGTAATCAAGAATACTCTGCGTACCACGTGGGACAGAGGTTGGTCGTTTATCAAGCGCGCGGGTACGGTAATTTTCGCGGCAAGCGTAATTATATGGACGCTCAACAGCCTTTCCTTTGAGGGCGGCTTCCACTATATCAGCGAGGCAAGAGGCGGCGCGTCAATTCTTGAGGTGATCGGTAACGCTATCGCGTGGATATTCATTCCTCTCGGATTCGGTAATTGGCAGTCTGCGGTTGCCACCCTGCTTGGACTTGTTGCAAAGGAAGAGGTGGTCGGCACGTTTGGTACCCTGTCGTCTATGGCGAGTGCTGATCTTGCTATGGAGGGAAGCACAGCTATGTACGCCGTTATTGCGCAGGAATTCTTTGGCGGCAGTGCGCTTGCAGGCTTCTCCTTTATGATATTCAATCTGCTCTGCGCTCCTTGCTTTGCGGCTATGGGTGCTATCAAGAGAGAGATGAACAATTGGAAATGGTCGGTGGCATCTATCGCGTATATGTGCGCGCTGGCTTATGCGACGTCCCTGTGTACCTACCAGATCGGTCTGTGGTTCACACCTGCGGGCGGAAACATTGTAGGAACGGCAGTAGCGGCAGCTATTATTCTGTTTGTAGGATTTATGCTGTTCCGCCCCAACAAATATAAGAAAGAAAGGCTTACGGTCAAATAACCGACGGCAAAAAGGAGGTTTATGATACCCACAATTATCATAGCAACGGTAATCGGTCTTATCTTTATTGCGGTTATCGTAAACGAAATAAGAAAAAAGAAAAGCGGCAATGGCTCTTGCTCATGCGGCGGAAATTGCGGCGCATGCGGCATGGGCTGCCACGAGGAAAAGAAGTAACACAAAGCGGGCTGACTATTTCGAGTCAGCCCGCTTTTGATGAATGATGAATAACGAATAGTGAATAATTGAGGAAGCTTTTCGCCAAGGCGAAAAGCGTCCATTTTAATTATCTCGCCGTAGGGGAGGGGCTTGCTCCTCCCGCCACCGAATAAATTACAGAGATGGCTTTGGTTGTAACCATCTTAATAAATCTAAACAAGAAATATTTGAATTAAAGTTCTTGGATCCAAACTTTATTTTTGGGAAAGTTTGGCGGGGTGCGGGGCAAAGCCCCGCATTGAACCCGATTATTTCTCCTTAACCGTAACTCCGTAAAGCAGGAGCTGATAGGTGTCGGCGGCGGTGGATACGGTGATCTTATTGAGGGCGACGTTGCTGTTTGCGTCCACGCGGAAGAGGTTAGCGACGTAATGCTCTCTGTCCATATCGTTGATGATCTTCAGCGCGCGGGGAGCGCCCGAAGCCACGGGATTGATACGGGAAGGACCGTACCAGCCTGCGGCGGTGGTAATCTCCTGACCGTTACGCAGAGGGATATCCACCTGCGAGCCGTCAGCGTAGGACAGCGTCAGCGTTGCGGCAAGCTCACCGAATTTTCCGCCGATGGGGAAGCCGCAGGGCATGCTTACGTTACCGATAAGACATAGCCCGTCAACAGCTTTGCCGATCTCCAGCTCAAAGGGGGCATTTATATTGATGACGATAGGCTTTTGCAACAGATCCACGGGAAGCGCACCGAGGGACATGACCTTTTCGGGCAGTGTCGGGCCGTTTTTCATGACTCGCAGCTTGCGCGCGTCGTAGTAGAAGCGGGGGATCGGCTTTGCAGACTCCGCCATCATTTCACACCAAGCCGCAGACTGCGCCTCGGTGTTGGCGATACCGTCAAGGCTTACGGGCGCGTAATTGCCATCTGCCTCAAACTCCGACTTGTGGAGATATTTGTTGATAGCCTTGGGGGTTTTAATTTTCTTGAAGTACTTTGTAAATACCGCAAGACCGAGATTGGGACGGCGGTAGTTGTCCACAAGTCCCTCGCAAAGCACACCGTGGTAGCACGCTGGAGCGGCACGGTTGAACTCGTAAACGCCCGCCCAGCACCAGATCGCCGCGCCTGCAAGCACAGGTCCGTTGTCAGGATTGTGCCACAGCTCTGCTATACGGTCAATGGAGGACTTGAGATAATTTACGTTGTCGTAAACGTGATATCCGCCCCATTCCGTAAAGAACAGTGGCTTGTCGTCAAGATACTGTGCAAGCTGAACGAAGCGGTAGGTGTCCCACGTATATGGGTGCATGGAGTAGAAATCAAGATCACAAGCAGCAAAATGCTCCTTGGTCATTTTCTCATCCATGCAGTTTGCGCCCGACACCATACGGTATGGGTCGTTTTCACGGCATACCTTTGCCGCCGCGGTAAGATATTCGGGGGTGAAAATGCACTCGTTGAAGCTGAGCCAGAAGGCAACGCTTACGTGGTTTCTGTCGCGTACTACCACGCGGCGCAAAACCTCAAGGCTGGAGTTGAATATCTCCTCGTTCTTGACGTCGTTGAACCAGAGCCCCGGCTCCTCGGACACGAAAAGTCCAAGCTCGTCGGCAATTTCAAGTATCTTTTTGTGGTGAGGATAGTGGACGAGTCGGACGTAGTTTGCGCCCGTGTCCTTTATCATCCTCATATCCATATACATCTGCTCCTCGGTCATAACGTGACCTTGGTCGCCGAAGATGTCGTGACGGCAAACGCCGATAAAGAAGAAGGGCTCGCCGTTAAGGTAGAATCTCTTTTTGCCTGCAACCAGCTTTTTAAATCCAACGCGGGTGGCGTAGGTGTCGCAAGCCTTTCCGTCCGCCACGAGCGTGACGGAAAGAGAGTAAAGCGTGGGTGTATCGGGTGACCAAAGGGAGGGATACTCGCAGGGGAATTTGACGCATCCGTCCGCAGGGAGGGGGAGAGTATCGGAAAAAGCCACTCTGCCCGTAGGCTCGGTGAGCGTTACCTCGACAGCATAATTCTTTGCCGTGCCGTCTGTCTTGATTTCCAGTGTGCAGTCCGCTGCTTTCAAGTCGTCGGACAGCTCTGCGTGCCAGAAAACGGTATCAAGGATATCCGCCTCGGTGTATTCGATATACACGTCGCGGGTGATTCCGCTGTAATTTTCCCAGCCCTCGGCAGGACCGAATACCACCTCGGTATCGCGCACGATAACGTCAAGGAGGTTGTCACGCTCACCGATAAGGTCGGTTATCTCATATCTGTATTCGCTGTAAGGGAGCATAGTGCCGAGAGCCTTACCGTTGAAGGTAACGTCTGCGGCGTAGGTGATGCCGTCAAACACAAGGAAAGCACGCTTTCCTTCGGTGCTTACGGCTTTGTCGAAATTGAGCCTGCACTCTGCAAAGCCGGTAGCAAAGTCCGAATAGGGGACGCGCTTTTTGGTAAATTCTCCGTCTCCTATGCGGTAATCCCACCAGCCGTTAAGAAGCTGAATGTTTCTTTTCATAATAATCTCCATTCCGCCGCTTTGCGGCGGCACAAATATCGTTTGAAATTCGACCGTGTCGTTTGCGACAAATATGGACCTCGTCCATATTTAGGTCGAATTTGGGCGTGAAACGGCAACATGGGGTTTCAGCTCTCTAAACTTTCACGCTAACACCTTGAATATGTAATTTCGTTTAAGCAAGCGTACCCTTGCCGCTTTCCATGTAATTTTTTACGAACTCGCACTTATCGAGAATTGCACGGCCGAGAGCAGAATCTGCTTTGATGCCGCAGACCTTTTCCATAAGCTCCTCGGTAGTGTTGGCGTCGCGAAGCTCCTGCCAAGCCTTGTCGGATTCGTGGCTGTAAAGCAGAGCGGCAGCGGCGGTGAGGAGCAGAACGGACGTGTCCTCACCGTGCTCGTCAAGCAGGCAGAGCGGGCCCATAATGCGCTCGGCAAACGCCAGCTTTCTCTGAGGCTCGCGCGCGTTTCTTGCAACGGTGTCCTTGATGGTTCTGTCGCAGAACTTCTGCTTGGAGAGAGCGGCGAATTCGCGCTGATCCTCCTCGGTGTAGCCGTATACCTTGCAAAGCACGCGGTTGGTAGCGGCATAGTTGCGGTCAAGCAGCTCAAGTATCTCGGGGTCGTTTGCAGCCTCGCCGTAGTCGGAGTATCCCTTTGCGTAGCCGAGGTATGCGATAACACAGCTTGCGGCGTTGTAGGTGTAGAGCTTGCGCGTCAGGAAGTTTTCAAAGCCCATAATGGGACGAACGGTCTTGATGTTCAGCTCAAAATCGCCGAGGGGCTTTGCGTCGCACTGCAGGTAAGGGTAATTCTCGGACGCGATATCAATGTCTCCGTCCTCAATGGTGGTGCAGAATACGGTGGACTCGCTGACGGTAATGTTGTCAAGCCCTATAGCTTCTGCAAGAGTTTTTGCGGGGTGAGATGCATTCTCACCAACGATAATATGGCGCATTTTACCGTCGTTGATAAGCTTTTTCAGCTCTGCTCCGACGTCTTTGAGGTTCATTCCGCCGACGGATACCATAATGATGGTGATATCGGAAAGGTCAGCGTCAGCCCAAGTGACCGCCTTGTAATTCGAAACTGTCATAGGCTCGCGCACGCCGCCGAAAAAGCTGACCTTAAAGGAGCCCGCGGCGTTGAGCGCGTCAACGAGAGCGGCGTTTTTGTCAACGAAAAGAATTTCCTTGCTGTCCTCGGCAAGCAGTCTTCCGATAAATCCACGGCCGGTCTTGCCCGCGCCGATCATTGCTATTTTATTACTCATTTCAGCCAACCTCTTTCCTTGATAAGCTCAATTTTTTCCTTGATAAGCAGACCCAGCGTGCCGTTGGGGTCTACCTTGCACACGTCGCGGATAACTGCGTCAATACCCTGGTTTTCTCTAATCTCCTTGAGCTTGATAGCAAACTCGTCGGTTTCGTTGTAGTAGTGGATAGCCGCCGCGATAGCGATGCAGAGGTTGTGGGGCATAATGCCGTATTCAAGCACAAGACGTGCAGAGCCTACAAGACGGTCGTCGGGACCCAGCTTGCGGATCGGGTCACGCGCGTTTCTCTCGATAAAGTCAACGATAGTGTAGTCCTGAAGCTTTGCCTTGGAGGTGCGAGTGAATGCCATCTGCTCGTCCAGCGGGAAGTTATGCTTCTTGGAAAGTGCCTGAGCGGTCTCGGAATAAACGCCCTCAAGGATCTCGATGATGCGCTCGTCGTGAGCCGCATCGGCGATTTTTTCGTAGCCGAGAAGCGCGCCGACGAAGGAGGTGGTACCGTTTGCGGCGTTGTAGGTGTAGAACTTTCTTTCAAGGAAGCCGGTGAAGGATTCAACAAGCTTCAGTCCCTTGATCTCGGGAAGATTGCCCTTGAGTCTGGATGCGTCAACGGGAAGCTCCCAGAAGTTCTGTACGTTAACTACCAGCGGGTCTTCGCGGAGCTGATCTGCACCTGCCTCGATAGCGGAGCGCATAATAACAGCCTCGGTGATGCCTACGTTTTCGTTGAAGTAAGCAAGCTCGGATTCGTCGAGAGTGGGGATGATAGCGTCGCGGAGAATGTTTGCGGGTAGCTTCCAGTTCTCGCAGGTAACTACGTTGAGCTTGCCGCCATTTGATTTAGCCTTAGCTTTGATGCCCTTGGCGATAAGGGGTGCGATCTCCAGCAGATTTTTGCCGCCGACAGCGGTGAACACAGCGTCAGCCTCGGCTATAGTTGCCGCGACCTCGTCCTCCTGAGAGAACTTGAGCGCCTTCGCGCCCGTAACGCGACAGCTGTCGTCGGGATTGCCGAGAATATTTACGAAATAACTGCCGCGCTCGTTGATAAGATCGGTAAGACCGTCAAACTTTTCAACGTAGGTGCAGGGGATTCCGCTGATGAACAAAAGATGACCGATAAAGCCGCGGGCAATTTTGCCTGCTCCGAAAATAACACAACTCATAGTATTTTTCTCCTTTGATTTATTTTAGTGATTTAAATGAGTTCTTAAGAGTGGGGTAGAGATTCTTGTAGATCTCATACCGACGTCTGAGGGTCTCGCCAAGTGCCGCATCGGGCTGTATCTCGGCGGAATACTCGCATATTCCGCGTATCGCCTTTTCAATGGACGGATAAAATCCGAATCCTACGGCAGCAGTGATCTGCGCGCCGAGAGCAGAGGTGTCGCTTTCCGCACAGGTTCGGACGGGTACTCCAAACAGCGAAGCCTTCATAAGATTGAGTGTATTGTCCTTTGCCGCTCCGCCTGCAATCGTGATGACACGTGCCGGAGGCTTGCCCATACACTCGTAAATGTGGTATATGCTGAACGCCACTCCCTCCATTACTGCGTAAGCCATGTCGTGCGGTGTGGTGTCAGCGTTGATGCCGAAAAATACGCCGCGCGCGTCTGCGTCCCATATGGGCGCACGCTCGCCACAGAGGTAGGGGAGGAATACGGGGGGATGGTTGGCAAGAGCAGCAGCCGCGTCAATGTCACGGAGGGGATAAAGCTTGCCGCCGAAATCCAGCGACTTTCCGCTTGATGCGGTAACACCGTAGTGCGCGTTGCCAAAGAAATATTTTCCCGTGACAAGTCCGTCGTCCCCGTCGGATATCTCGGATTCAACTATTCCGAGATGCTCGCTTGTGCCCGTAATGTCGAACATATCGCCGACCTCGCACATGCCCATTCCGACAGTGCCTGAAAAGAAGTCGTTACAGCCGACGTACACGGGTGTACCCTCACGGATGCCCGTTTGCGCCGCCGCCTCTGCCGTCACAAATCCCGCAAGCGCGGTAGGCTCGCGAAGCTCGGGGAGCAAAATATCCGAAGCGCCGATATAGTCAAGCAGATATTCGGAATAGCGGCAGGTGTCAAGGTTTGTAAGACCGCGCCACGAAAACTTGTCGCTGACGTAGCTGCCTGTAAGACGCTCACATATAAGATCCTTTGGCATACATATCTTTTTTACGCCGTCATAGCGGGAAAGAATATGCTTCAGTCGCGGCAGTGGATAGGAGATTATGGATGGGTGCGGCATAGAAATTTCCTTGATGAATACCTCTCTCGGTATGTCCGAGAGGATAGCGTCAAGCTCCTCCTTGCCGACTCCCGTGTTCCAGCCTATCACTGCGCCGCCGTCGATTATGTAAGTTCCCACCTGAGAGGAAAGTCCTATCGCGCGCACCTCGGAGAGGTCCATGGTCCTCGCCGCGCGGCAGATAGCATCCCACCAGCCGTCAACGCTTATCTCGGAATATCCCTCGCGCGCCTTTATATTCGCGCCGTTCTTTCCGAATATCAGCTTGACGGACGACGTACCCAGATCAATGCCTAAAATATTTTCCGTCATATCAGTCAAACTTGAAGATAGCCTTTACAAAGCCCTCGGGGCGGTTTCTCGCCATGTCGATAGCCTTGTCAAAGTCCTCAAGAGGCATTATTTCGGTTACCATGGGCGCGAGGTCGATAACGCCGTCCGCGATAAGGGAAATAGCCTTCTTATGCTGATTCCAGTTGTTGCCCGCGCCCACAACGCGAAGATTGTTTACGTGGATGTCGTCGATGCGGATTGTCATTTCCTTGCCTCTGCCGTAGCCTGCAAGCGCGATAGTGCCGCCCTTGCGGGTGATCTTCAGCGAGGTCTGGATGCAGGACTCAATTCCCGTTGCTTCAATTACGACGTCAGTGCCCTCGGGGTGAATTTTTTTCAGCTCCTCGAAAATGTCCTGCTTGGAGGTGGCGATGGTTGCATACGCGCCCATGTCCTTTGCTACCTTGAGTCTGCGCTCGGAGGATGCAACCACAACGATCTTTCTCATACCCATAGCCTTTGCCGCAACCAGCATGCAAAGACCGATCGAGCCTGCACCGATAATAACGAGAGTGTCACCAAACTTTGCGTTTGCCTTTTCAAGTGTGCCGAGAGCTACGCCGAGAGGCTCGCAGAGTGCCGCGACCTCAAAGGGAACGTGCGCGGGCTTTTCGCAAAGACCGTATACGGGGACGATAACGTACTCCGCATAAGCTCCGTTGCGTCGGAATCCGATCTCCTCAAAATCCTTGCAATATCTCCAATTTCCGCTTCTGCAAGCGTCGCAGTGGAGGCAAACCACGTCGTTGCTGCCGATAACGTCCTTGCCAATCCACGCGGAGTCCTCGGGACTTCCGACGCTCTCCACCACACCGCTCCACTCGTGACCGGGGATCAGGGGGTAATTTGCGGGAATTCTGCCGTCAATTACCTCAAGGTCAGTGGCGCACACTGCCGCCGCAGAAACCTTGATTCGTGCCCATCCTGCGGGGGGCTGAGGGATGGGGGCGTCAATGAGGGCTATCTCGCCCGGCTTTTTGATTTGTACTGCTCTCATGTCTATACCTTTCCTTTCTTTCGGCACAGCCGAATATAAAAATTTTAAATTTATGCAAAACAAGGCAAGCCTTGAATTGGTAGTGTATTAAATGTCTATCTGCTCCAGCGAGCGGTCGATAGCTATAAGCACCGCGCCGAGAGGTGCATTTTCAACGTCGGTATAGGAAACCTTTACGTTGGGTGCGCTATTCGCAAGGATACCGGTCAGCTTGTCTGCAAACAAGTCGCGGTAGCCGCACATATCTCCGCACAGCAAAACGTTATACGCACATAGTAAGTGGGACACGTTTGAGATGACGTACGCAAGATATTTTGCCGCTTCGTTAAAATATTCCGACGCCTTCGCATCTCCGTTGCGCGCGGCTTCGGCAAGACGTGAAAATTCCATTCCCGACGCTTTTTCGATACCGCGCATGGATGCGTATTGCTCAAGGCAACCGTGCCGTCCGCACATACAAGGTCTGCCGTCGCGAACCACGCAGGTGTGACCTACCTCAAGTATGCCGGATTTTGCAAGTATACGTCCTCCGAGAGTTGCCGCCATACCAATTCCCTTGTCTATTCTCAAAAGTAGCGTATCCTCTGAGGAATCGGATACGGATGCGTAAAGAATACAGTTGGGGTCGTGCTCAATATATACGGGAATCCCGAATTTGTCGCGAATCAGCTCGGCAAGGTTTACAGACTCCCAGTCCTTGCAGCCGGGAAGAGAATAGGAAATTCCTTTTTCGGAGTCTACAACGCCTTGCATAGCAACCCCGATACAGCGCACGCGGTGTCCCTCCGCATGCTCAAGCACCTCGGAAATGAAATCGGTCACTCCATTTGTTAGAAGCTCGCGGCTGGAAAAATCCGCCTCCGCCGCCCACTTCCCGAGAACGCGATTTTTAAGGTTGACAAGCACCGCCGAAAGTCCTGAGCGATTGACGTCGATTCCAACGGCAAAATGCTCGTCGCCGTTGACCTCAAGGCAGAAGGGCGTGCGTCCCTTTGCAAGTACGGCATCGCCCTTGACCTCCACGAGATATTTCTCCTCAATGAGTCGGGAGGCTATGGTAGATACCGCGCCCCAGCTGATATCCAGGGTGTCGGCGATCTCACGGCGCGTCATTTTTCCGTTTTCGCGGATGAGATTGAAGACCTCGGCGGCGTTAGACTGCTTCATGTTTCGCTGATCTATAAAATTTTTCACGGCAACGCCTCCTTTTTAAAATAATTTCCTTCATCTATTGACAATTATATCACGCCGTGATATAATTGTCAATAGGCGGGGATAATTTTCTGCCGCACGAACAAAATTTTTTGGAGGAGAAATTATGTTGAAGAATAAGATTTTGAATACACAGCTTCTGCCGGGGCAGATAGGCATATTTTACTTGGGACAGGAGAGTATTCTCCTGAAAGCGGATGGCAAATATTATCTGTTTGACGCATATCTTTCCGACTATGTTGACAAGAATTGCTGCAGCGAGCTTGTCAAGTGGGAAAGACTCTACGACGCGCCCATAACGGGGGAGGAGCTGGATTTCGTGGATTACGTTTTCTGCTCCCACGGTCACTACGACCACGCCGATCCCATAACTCTCGGTGCTATGGCGAAGGTGAATAAGAAGGCAAAGTATATTGTTCCCGCGCCTATTGCGGATACCGTTGCAGGCTACGGTGTTAACAAGGAGGATATTATTCCCGCGCTTGCAGGCGAAAAAATTGAACTGTGCGAAGGATTTTCTGCGCTCCCGCTGCCATCTGCTCACGAGGATCTCGTCACTGATAGTGAGGGAAGATACGACGCGCTCGGATACAAGGTGACTCTCGGTGATACTACTGTATATCACGCAGGTGATTGCTGTATCTACGACGGACTTGAAGCATCTCTCGGCAAGGTGGATATCATGTGCCTGCCCGTCAACGGACGGTCCTATTATAAGAGGTACATCAAGGATATTATCGGAAATATGGATGCCTACGAGGCGGCGGAGCTTTGCACGCACGTTGGCGCAAAGCTGCTTATTCCCATGCATATCGACCTTTATGCCGTCAACGGAATTTCAAACGCATCCTTTGTTGATGCTGTGGACGCGACGAATAAGGAGCTGTGCTTCCACATTTTCCGCCCGGGCGAGAGATACATTTACGAGAATTGAATACAAAGAACGCCGTGCGAAAACGCACGGCGTGTTTTTAGAATAAAGAATGATGAATAATGAATAATTGAGGTGGCTTTCCTCCGCCCTATGCGGTAGCATAGGGCGGAGGAAAGCTTCATTTTAGATCAAAATGGCGGTTAAATTTATTCGCTCAAATAAACCCAGTGGCTTTTGATACCATTCTGCTGTAACGTAGCGATAATTTACCCGATAATTGTAGGGATAGGCGTCCGCGACTGTCTGTATGATGTAAAACATCATCAATATACATTTTGTTGTTAAACAACAAAAACCTTGCGGCAGGGGACGGCGCCCTCGACGTCCCTTATAACCGCATGGATTTCGTAAAATGTCTCGGATATTGTACAACGAAAACATTCAACAAACGTAGGGGAGCGCCTTGGTGCTCCCGTAACACCGCGCAAATTTCCGCGATGCCCCGAACTATCTCCAAAATATAAAGATACTAATTTATTTTGTCTATTGACAACGCAGTAAAATTATGCTAAAATATCTGTACCACACAAATTGAATATACCCTGCATTAAGATAGGCGAAGTGTACCTTTTTCATTTTTTGGAAAAAACGTATACTCCGCTTCGTGTGCTTTGCCTTTTTTAGTGCAGGTTACGATTCAATTTGTGTGGTAGCAAAGGGAGCTGCGTTTTTCGGTGCGTAGCTTCGGCTGCGCACTTTTTATTATGCATAATCAAGGAGAAGAAAAAGATGGACGAAGTATTGGGAAATTTGGTGGTCGGATACGTGATCGTAGGTGTGATTGTAATTGCGCTTTATGTTGGACTTTCGGTAGTTGTAGCAAATATGGCATATGAACGTGGCAGAAACGCCGGGCTGTTTGTGTTGTTAGGTTTACTTGTGTCGCCAATCGTGGCGATGGTGATTTTGCTTGCATTAGGAGATGAGAATAAAGGTGGCGGAAGCGGAAATTATCAGCGCAAAGCAACACTCAAGGCAACCGTTACGTGTCCGTATTGCGGTAGTACAGTATCCCGCGAGTATAGCTTCTGCGCTAGATGCGGTAATAAGATCCCGGACTCTTCTGACTCTGTCGAGAACAGTGTTGAAAAGTGGAAAAATTTTAACAAGACTGCAAAATGTCCGTTTTGCGGAGTGGCACTGTCCAATGGATCAAGTGTCTGCCGTAATTGCGGTAAAGAAACACCTAAAGGATTTGTAAAACAGACTGCGCAAACAGAGCTGCAGACGGTTAAAACGGAAAATCAGCCCAAACAAGCCCCCAAGGAGTTGTTTAAATGCGGTCGATGCCAAACGGTTATAAACCGTTCGGTTTGTCCTTGGTGCGGTTACGATAACAACAAATAACGGGCTGGCTCACTTACGAGACCCAGCCCACGAAATCGAACTCGACGAATGAAATTCGTCGTTTTGACACTTGAAAAAATATAAAATTTATACAAAACCCCATCAAAAACGTTCGAGTTTCCGAAAATGGCGGGTTCCTTGCCGCCATTTTCGAGGGGGCTGGCTTAAATGAGCCAGCCCCTTTACGCGTTCTCCCGAATAAACTTCTGAAGCTCGTCAAACGAGCCGTGGGGGTAGGGGGAGAGGTCGATATTTCCTTTGTTGATAAGGGTATCTGTAATAAAAAACAGCTTCATTCCGAGAGCCGCGGCGGGCATATCGTCGGAGGTGTCGTTGCCGACCATGATGCACTCCTCTGGGACGAGTCTAAGTTTGTCAAGCAGTTCGGTGTAATACCTGGGATTGGGCTTGCAGTAGTGGCTGTTCTCGTAGGTGGATATGTAGTAAAAATCGGAGGGCTCAAGTCCCGTCCAGCGCACACGCGCGTTTGTCGCGACGGCAGGGAAAATGGGGCTTGTGGCAAGCACCGCGTCAAGTCCGAGCGATTTTACAAGTCTTACCGTTTCAGCCGCGCTCGCGTTGTATCCGCAAACGTCTTTAACGAGATTAAATTCGTTTCCGTAGAATTTTTCAAGATTTTCGGACTCGCATCTTGACTCCTCACCGAACTCTGCGGCAAAGCTATCCCAAAATCTTTGCTCGTTGGTTCGCGTGCCGTCGTTGAGCAGCATGCTTTTGGTGCCGCTCCATACGGTCGAGATAAGCCGCTTAGGCTCATATCCCTTAGGAGCAAGGTACTTTGCAAGACCGCCGAAATATGCCTTTATGAATACGTCCATATCCATTGGAAGCAGTGTTCCGTCCAGGTCAAAAAGCACGGTCGTTATTTTCATATCTGCCTCCGTTATTCCTTATCCGACAATCGTATGTATGCATCAATGTTGACCTCTCCGTCAGAGCGCAGGGTGCGGAGAAGGTAAGCCTCACCGTCCTTGCCCTCGGGCAACTGAGCAGTGTGTCGGAGAACGGTGAGCGAGTCGCCCAACGCCGCCTCCTTGAGGTAGGAAACAGATATTTCCTTTACCCACCTATCCGTCATATCGGGCAGATAGTCGCATATCATGTCGGGGTATTTTGTGTTATTCATGTGGCGATTGAAGTCAATGTCGCTGTACGTTATTTTCCGCTCTCCTACAACGTCAAGCTCCGTTTTGGACGGTAAGTGCGCTCTTGGCGGAAAGCGGGATATGTCTGGCGCTTCGTCGTAGGGGAAGTCCCGTTTAAAATCGCTTCCTCTGACAAGAGCTTTCGCATTCGCATCAAACAGCGCCCACGTGGACATAGCTTCGGCAACCGCCTCGCCGCCGCGCAGTATTTCAAAATAGCGCATAAAGGCGTAGCTTTTGGACTCTGTGCACCAGGTATTTACCGTGATATCCTCGTATGCAAAAATCGGCTTGTGAACGGTCAGCTGTATTCTGCTGAGCAAAAATCCGAGCCCTTCGTTCCGATACAGCTCGTTAAGGTCCATGTTATAGTCACGGCACTGATGATTTGCAGTTTCCTGCATATACATCAAAATTGCCGTGGGACGAAGGAAGTGGCACGAATCCGTGTCGTGCCACCTCGTAGTGTAATTTTCCGAATACTTCATTAAATCAAAGCGTTCCGGAAGAGCCGAGAACGTTTGCGATCTTGTGCTTGACCATTTCCTTAACCTCTGCACGAGCCACGGTGAGATACTCTCTGGGGTCGAATGCGGAGGGCTTTGCGCTGAATACGCGGCGGATACCTGCGGTCATAGCGAGGCGGATATCGGAGTCGATATTGATCTTACAAACAGCCAAGGTGGCAGCCTTGCGGAGCTGCTCCTCGGGAATACCTACCGCATCGGGAAGCTGACCGCCGAGAGCGTTGATCTCCTTAACATGCTCCTGAGATACGGAGGATGCACCGTGCAGAACGATAGGGAAGCCGGGGATCTTTTCCATGATCTCCTCAAGAATATCGAAGCGGAGAGGGGGAGGAACGAGGATGCCCTTTTCGTTTCTGGTGCATTGCTCGGGTGTGAACTTATATGCGCCGTGGGAGGTACCGATGGCGATAGCGAGAGAGTCAACGCCGGTCTTGGAAACGAACTCCTCAACCTCCTCGGGACGGGTGTAGGAGGAATCCTCGGCAGAAACCTTAACGTCGTCCTCGACGCCGGCAAGTCTGCCAAGCTCACCCTCAACTGTAACGCCGCGCTCGTGAGCGTAGTCAACTACCTTCTTGGTAACCTCAATGTTCTCCTCAAAGGAGTAGTGAGAGCCGTCGATCATAACGGAAGAAAAACCGCCGTCAATACATGCCTTGCAGATCTCGAAATCTGCGCCGTGGTCAAGGTGAAGGGCGAGATCGATACCGCTGTCGGCAATAGCAGCCTTAGCAAGTCCCATAAGGTACTCGTGCTTTGCGTACTTGCGTGCGCCTGCGGATACCTGAAGGATAACAGGGGACTTTTCCTCGGCTGCAGCCTCGGTGATCGCCTGAATAATTTCCATGTTGTTGATGTTGAATGCACCGATAGCGTAGCCGCCTTCGTAAGCCTTCTTGAACATCTCTTTGGTGTTTACAAGAGCCATAATTACATCCTTTCGGGCGGCAATTTTCGCCGCCGATTTAATTTTTACGCTATATTTTACCACATATCCAGTCAAAAATCAATAGGTAAACTGTAAAAATCCGTAAAATTTATTGATAAAGCGCGCCCCGCCGTGTTCGGGCGGAGCGGCGTGCTTTACGTTACGGTATTGGGAGGCTGACCGTCATTTTGTGATGTATTCGCCACGGCGGCAGGGTGGGAGACGGGGGTGATTACGCGCTCCTTGCCCGTTTGTGCGCGGTGCGGCTCGCCCGTCTCGCTTGCGGTATCCGTCGCGGGTTGACGAATGCCCTCGTGGAGTCCGAAGCTGACGGCAATGGCGTTGTTTACCTTATCCATGACCTCGTCGTCAAGATGTCCCATTTTCTCGCGCAGCCGGCGTTTGTCAAGCGTGCGTATTTGCTCCAGCAGTATGACCGAATCCTTTGCGAGTCCTACCTTGTCAGCGTAAATATCAATGTGTGTGGGGAGCTTTGCCTTGCCCATACGCGAGGTTATGGCGGCGGCAATAACGGTGGGACTGTGTCGGTTGCCGACGTCGTTCTGCACGATAAGCACGGGGCGCAGTCCGCCCTGCTCCGAGCCCACTACGGGGCTGAGATCTGCGTAAAATATATCTCCGCGGCGAATTGCCGATGAGTCCCGACGGACGGACGTCGTGTATTGGCTTTGGTTGTATTCTGTTGACATATATTTTCCTCCGCTTGGGTGATCGCTGTATAGCTATTCTTGCCGTCTGCGGCGGGGTCTTAAACAGAAAAAAACAAAAAAAGAAAAATATTTCCGCCGCGTCGGTGCTTACTATCAGCATATGCCGCGCTTGCCGCAGGCGACATATAATATTGGGAGAAAACCGCCGAGGCACATATCCCGCTCGCGCGGGATATGTGCCTCGGTAACGCACGGAGGAGTAACCTCCGCACTATAAGCTAACGGTTAAGCTTACTTGTTCTGGTTCTGAGTACCTGCCATGTTGGACTCGTAGCTCTGGATCATCTTCTTAACCATCTGACCGCCGATAGAGCCCGCCTGACGGGAGGTAAGGTCGCCGTTATAACCCTGGTTGAGGGTAACGCCGACTTCGTTAGCCGCTTCCATCTTGAACTGCTCGAGAGCCTTCTTTGCCTCGGGTACAAGTGCTTTATTGCTTGCCATAATAGTGACTCCTGTTCCGGACGCCGCCCGCGCTTGGCGTTTGCCGTCCACATTAAATTAACTTAAAATCTATATCATCGAGTCGGCGTCCGGGAATTTCCCGTCGGCTTTCTCTGCTAATATTGTTTACGCATTTTTTACGGCTATGAATGGGAATTTGTGTTATTAAAAAATGTTCACAATAACTTTAAAAATAAATGTGGCAAATTGACAAAAAGAACGCTTGACATCACAGTAAAATTGTGGTATCATATAATATGTATTTTTATACCAATCCAATCACAAAAGGAGAAACACATGAAAGCTTTCAAGAAGTACACCGTAAAGGCTGTTGCGGTCTTGCTGGTGATGTCAATGCTGGCAGCTATGGGTGTCGGACTCGTTTCCGTATCTGCGGCAACCGATGTAAGGGTCAACGTTTCGTACGTTCCAAACACGAACGGCGACCAGCGTATCAAGGCGGACGGCATTGACAGCCTTGCAATGAGAATCAAGGTCAACTCCGCGTTCTCATACTATACCGTACAGCTGGCAAGCTACGGCGTTTCGGGTGCAAAGGCTAACGTTGCGCTTTACAAATGGGACTTCAACTATGCCAAGACTGTGGCAAACCCTCCCGTACACCAGGCTGAGATAACTGTTTTGGATAACCAGTGGCATCAGCAGAATCTTACCTCCAATGCAGTTGCAGGCGAGTATCTCGTGGTAGTCAAGGGCATTTCCACAACCGCTGACAACGGATGCATAGCGTGGTTCGGTAATCTGACTACCAATTCCATTTCCTCCGGCTGCGTATACAGGCAGGGAACGGAGAACAAGTACAGAGCAACCGAAGATGATCCGTATGTTATTACGGGTGAAATGCGCGTGGGCTTTGGCTTTACCGGTACTCCCGCCACCAACTTCGGCTCGCTTTCGGGACATCCCGCCGAGGTCAACAGCTACCGCGTGCCTCAAGAGGGCGAGACCGATATAACCCAGTATTTTTACCGTCTTGCACCTACCAACGACGTGGTAGGTCAGCGCATAAAGGTAACTGCTCCCATCATGGGTATCAAGATGGCATTCCCCAACTGGGGCGGCACCTCCAGCGTCCGTATTTCGGCATATACCTGGAAGGACACCTATGATGCTACCATTGCATCCCCTCCTTTTGCAACCAAGACGTTCAGCAATCTGAGCGACCATCAGCAGTGCGCTCTGTTCTTTACGTCCTCTATGACAGCAGGCGAATATTTCTTTGCTGCGGAAAGCCTCAGCCCCGAACAGCCTACTGCTATCTACTATGTGACCGATAACAGTGTGTCAAAGGGATATTCTTACATTGACGGCGCGGAGATGAGAAACGACCTGTGCATGCAGGTGTATTTTACGGGTTCTGCACCCTCTACTCCCTTTGAGGACTGCACGGGCTATGACGATACCACAAGCGGCACCGCTACTCCTCCCGAGCAGTGGCAGCTTCCCGCTGACAGCCTTATCAACACGCATAAGGTACAGCCCGACACGTGGGTATTTACCGACGGTCTGGGACGTGAGTCCGTTCAGTACGGCGATATTGATACTGTGACCGGTAATAGCGTAAACGCCGTTAACAGTGACAAGACTCTTGCAATGTTCTATTGGAACTGGCACCTTGCTCACAACAAGGCTAAGGCTACCAAGGTTCTTAACATTCAGGAATTTATTGAAAAATATCCTGAGGCTAAAAACTTGGCGGCTTTGGACAGCACCATAACCGACGAAAACGGAAATACTATCGCTCCTTGGGATAAGAGTACCTCTTACGCTTGGAACGAGCCGCTTTACGGTCATTATTCCACGGACGACGAGTGGGTGCTTCGCCGCCACGCCGAGCTGCTTGCAAACGCAGGCGTTGACGTAGTATTTACGGATAACTCCAATACAGTTACCGCATGGGAGGACGGCTACGATCTTCTGTTCCAGAACTGGACGAAGGCACAGGAAAGCGGTGTAAACGCTCCTAAGATCTCCTTCTATTTCCCCATGTATACTCAAGAGGGCGGCAACCCGAGCTTTGGCTTGTGGACTACCGAGCAGCTTGAATATTTCTACATGGATGTTTTCCAAAGAGGAAAGTATCAGAATCTTTGGTTCTGGTTTGACGGTAAGCCTATGGTAGTTGCATATCAGCGCGAGCTTGATACGACCGATATGCTCCAAAAGGAGATAAAGAACTTCTTTACCTTCCGCGCAGGCGTAAGCTCTTACGATTATAACTGGCGCGGTGTGGACGTTACCGATCCTGCTGACCGAATAGGCTATTGGGGCTGGTCGGCTGTATATCCTCAGCCTACCTTCCACGCAAGCACTGCTGATATAGCTGCGAACAAGGTCGAGCAGATGACCGTCAGCGTGGCACAGAACTACAACTATTCGGAAAAAACAATGACCGCGATGAACGGTTATTACGTTACCGGCCGTTCTTACACCAGTGATAAAGCACACGTGCTTACCAATACTCCTTCCAGCTTCCAGACCTCGTCCGAAAACACCAAATGGGGTTACAATATCGGTGAGCAGTATGAGTATGCTCTTGAGGTTAACCCCAAGGTAGTATACGTTACGGGCTGGAACGAGTGGACGGTCGTTCCCGGTACCCAGTTCAGGATCAGCGGCGTTAACTTCGCCGATCAGTTCAACGACGAGTATTCCCGTGATATCGAGCCTACAAAGGGCGCTTTGAAGGATTACTACTACTATCAGCTTGTAAATTTCTCCCGTCAGTTCCAGGGCGCAACTCCCATGCCCAGACCCAACGGAGAAAAGACCATTGATCTGAACAGAGATCTTGAAAGCCAGTGGGCAAGCGTTGAGCCTTACTTCGGCGCTTATATCGGTAATACCATGGACCGTAGCGAGTACGGACGCGCAACTGAAAATTATTATACCGATTTCTCCGGACGTAACGACATTATCGGCGCGCAGGTATCCCGCGACGAAAATTACCTCTACTTCAACGTAGAATGTAATGAAAATATCACTCCCTACACCGATAAGCTGTGGATGAACCTCTACATTGACGTTAATCAGTCCAACAAGGGCTGGGAGACCTTTGATTACGTTGTAAACAAGACCGCGGCAAGCGCAAAGACCTCCGTGCTGGAAAAGTTCACGGGTACGGGCTACGCTTCTACTAAGGTTGCGGACGTTGAGTACGTTGTTGACGGTAGGTTTATGACTGTCAAGATCGCAAAATCCGATCTCGGCATCACCGGCACCGATTACACCGTTAACTTCGCATGGACGGATAACGTTCACGACGCGGACTATACGGGCGTTACGGTTAGCAACGACGTGATCTACAGCGAGTTCAGCGGCGATATTCTTGATTTCTATACCTCCGGTGACGTTGCTCCCGGTGCACGCTTCAAGTACAGCTATATCGTTACCGACTCCGAGAAGCTTTATGAGGGTACCGAGATAGGAAACACAGCAGTTTCCTTCAACGCATCCAGCTTCGGTCAGATATTCACCGTTGACCACGGTCAGCACATGACCGAGCTTTCCGTGAAGCTTTCCGCTCCTGATGATGCGGATGGTGACAGAATGGGAACTGGCGACGGTGTTCTTAAGATCTACGCTTGGAATACCAACTATGCGACCACCGTCGCAGGCGGCGCACTCTATACCATGCAGTTTACAGGCAAGAATATGCAGTGGCACACCTTTGAGATTCCCGCAGAGCTTGGACTGAGCGGTGAGCTTTACTGGGAAGTAACTCCCACAGGCACAAACGGCAGACTTACCGCGCTTGGTGCAACCCACGCGGCCGAAGGCGTTGTAAACGTTATCAACGGTGTCAAGGGAGCAGAGTGTACCCACAACGGCACGGCTCCTCTCCAGTGTAACACTATCTGTGCCAAGGTCAAGGCGGCAAATACCGAGTATACCTACGTATATTACAACGGCATCAACAAGGAAGAGATATACATTGGCGCATTGCCCTATGAAGCACTTGATGCAGATGCCAAGGCAGAGTTTGACACTGCGGCTAACAAGTACGCCGACGCAAACGGTCACCTCGGATTTAACGGTGAGTTCGAGCTTGTATCCTTCGAGGGTAACGTATACGTATATTATACCAAGCACACTTACGTAGATACCATTAAGGTCAACGGTGCGGATGCTGCTCTGGACGGTAACCATATCGTGGCAGTGGCTGCCGAGACCGACGCTAACGGAACACCCTTCTGGGGTTGGGTAGATCAGAATGGAAACCTGCTGTCTAACGGCTCAACGTTCAAGTTCTATCCCCGTAGCTCAAGCGATACCCTCACAGCCGTATATAAGGCCGGCGGTACTGCTTCCGTAGGTATACATACCTCTATTGACAGAGCAGACGGTAAGCTCACCGTTGTGGTAACTCCTGTGCATAACCTTCATACCACGGTCGTAGAATACGGATATTTCATTGGCGTTGACAAGACCTTTGACGAATACGGCAGTGCAGTTGAGGGTAGCGTAGTTGCTTCCATCAGCGGCGCTAACAAGGTAGTTGCAGGTGTTCCTACAAGCGCATTCCTGCATCACTCCTATAGCCTCAGCTATGAGTCCTACACGAAGGACGTAGCGGTAGTAGCGTATATCACCTATGTAAACTCTAAGGGAGTAACCTACACCTATTACGCAAACGCTGTTGTTTCCGAGTACGAGATGTCTGATCCCGATATCGAGATCACCAATCCCGAGCTTGGCGACCAGGGCTGGCTGTAATATCAATTATACTTTAAGCTTAAAGTAAAACGCAGGCACGGAAATTTTCCGTGCCTGCACTTTTGTTTTTGTCATATTATTCGCCGCTATCAGCGTTATCTCTGTCTGCCGATATGTAGGCGGATATTTTTTGCTTGTCCGCTTCGTCAAAGCTGTCGTATTCCTTGAGAAAGCTGTAAATAGCGTCCGCAGTGTCCTCCTCCTCGCCCGCTTGCTCGGATATCATATCCTCAAAGCCGGTGGCAACGATAGCAATAGGCACGCCGAACATACAGCCGCCCAACAGCATCATAACCGTGGAGAGTGCCTGTCCCGCGGCGGTGACGGGGGCAAGCTCGGTGTCGCTTTCCACCATGACCTGCGCGCAGTAGACAAGGCCGCTGAAGCCGTTGGTAAACACATCGGGCTGAACCTGACTTTCAAATGAGTACATCAGCACCGAGCATATCATTATCATAACCACGATAGATATAACGGAGAGGATTATCTGCTTTTTCTTGGCTTGAATTGCCTTTCCAAAGTTTGCAACTCCGCTGATGTATCGGCTGGTCTTTACAAGTCGTAATATCTTGCACAGCTTGAATATTTTAAGTATTCCCGTCGCAGTTGAGAGGTTTGCGATAAACACGGGGACGATAGACAGCAGATCAATCAGCGACATAAAGGAGAATATGTATTTCATTCTCGCCTTGTCGGGGCGCATATCTGGGTATTCAATTGGCGCGGTCCACACGCGCAAGACGTATTCGACGGCAAAGAGAGAAGCGATTATCACTTCAAATATGAAAAGCATATTGTGTACTGCCGCGGAAATCGGGAAGGTTTCAATCAGAATAAACGACACGGAGAAAAGTATCAGCACGACCGATGTGATGTCGTATGCCTTGGAGAGCTTGTCGCCGTCCTCGTCCTTTTCTATTACCTGATGTACACGCCGCTTTATTTTGTCCATCCTCGCGCGGTGACGGTCGGAGGTCTTGATGTAGTCCGACATTTTGACAAGGCGCACAAGCTTTATGAGCTTGATAAGGCGCAGGAATGCCAGCTCCTTGGGTATCTGATTAAACAGAATGGAAACTATGGAAATTATGTCGATCAGGGAGTCGAAGGAGGTCACGAATTCCTTTATCGCCTCGAATTTGTTTTTGCATTCGGGGTATTCAAGGTCGCACACCCACAGCCGCACGAGATATTCAAGAATGAACACTGCGACGGTGGCAAGCTCGAACATTTCAAGTCCGCGCCGGACAGCGTCGGGAACGCCCCAAAGCTCAATAATGACGGCAACGCTTGACAGTATGACCAAAGCGCACAGCGCAACGTCAAATATTCCCGATACGGTGTCGCCCTTTCGCGTAGGACCGATTATTTCATAGACACGTTTTTTGATTTTTTTATATTTAGACATATCAAATTCCCCCTGCTTTGATAGAATTCTTTTCAATCACATTATACGACACTATTCCAAATAATACAATACTTTTTGGAAAATTATGATTTGCGACGGACGGTTATATGTCATATATTCGGTGTAAGCGTCTGTATTCCGAGGGGGTGATTCCGCAACGCGCCTTGAATATGCGACAGAAATGATATTGACTTGAAAAGCCGCATTTTTCGGATATGCTTGAAACGCTTCCAAAGCCCTCCGACAAAAGCTGCTTTGCTTTTGCTATTCTTAAATTGAGGATAAATTTCTTGGGAGATATTCCAAAGTGAGCGGTAAACAGTCGGCGGAAGTATACCTCGCTGATGAAGGACTGACTCGCCAATATGCTATTGCTTAGCTGTGGCGAGGAGTAATTACCGTATATATATTTAACCGCCGCATCCAGCTCCGTTGGGATGCTGTTGGCGGATATACGGTGAAGCATACCGTAAAATATACTGAGGATCTCATTGCGGCTATTGTCGATATAGGACAGCCTTTTTATTCGCTCGTAGTCGGCGAGCAGCTCATCACGGTTGGGGATGGGAATAACGGTCACGGTGTCGCACAGACAGCCGAGGCAGTCAAAGTTTATCAGCGGAAAATGTCCTGTTTTGTCTCGGCGGAGAGAATATGATTGTCCCTTTGGCAGGAATACGGCAACGTCCTTATCGGATACGTATTCAACGCCGTTCTGAACATATGTGATCTTGCCGTCGATGCACAACGAAAGGCCGTAGGCTTTTCGTTTTTTCATATTGAAGGGCTCACCCTTTTTTGAGTATACGGTCGCCGCATCCGTTATATTTGTTACTACTATATTTTGCAGATCCATAGTCTCCTCCGTTTGATTGATAATAGTATTATATCATGAAGCAAAAATGTGTGCTTGCACGGAGATTTTTGCGAAGTCATCAATGGCGCAGGCGCACGGCAGTGCGTGTAGGGCGAAGCCCCAAGACTTGCGGAGCAAGGATGTACTGCGCATATTATATCATGAAGCAAAAATGTGTGCTTGCACGGAGATTTTTGCGAAGTCATCAATGGCGCAGGCGCACGGCAGTGCGTGTAGGGCGAAGCCCCAAGACTTGCGGAGCAAGGATGTACTGCGCATATTATATCATGAAGCAAAAATGTGTGCTTGCA
>SVQX01000023.1 GCA_015065065.1 Oscillospiraceae bacterium | reverse complement strand
AGTACCGGGAATCATGGACAGCGCCTTGTCGAGGTCAGCGAAAACCTCCTCGTAGTTGCGCGCGATTCCGGGGTAGTTACCCGTTGTCTGGATACCGCCCGACAGCTCGCCCGTGCCCTCAAAGCCGTGTACGTCGTCTGCCTGCCAGCAGTGCATGGAAATGCGTACGTCCTGCAGTTTTGCCAATGCCGCTTCGGTATCTACGCCGATCTTTGCGTAAAGCTCCTTTGCGGACTCGTAACGCTGATTCTGTGTCATGTTAACCTCCAAAAATATTCAAATTTATTTTTCATCACAATGGGACTTTATGTCCACCTAATAGTATACCTTATTTTCCCTATTTTTGCAATAGCTTTTTGAAATTTTACGCGAAAATTCCCAGCTTCTCCATCACAATACGCTGCATGGCACGCATTTCAGCCTCGTCCTCCTCCTCGATATGGTCGTATCCAAGCAGGTGAAGCGTGGAATGGACACAAAGGAACGCCGCTTCCCTCTCGAAGCTGTGACCGTACTCCTCTGCCTGCGCCTGCGCCATTTCAAGGGAAAGGACGATATCGCCAAGACTGCGCATAGGCTCGTCGGCAATTGGTGCGCCCGTGGAGTTGTCAAAGTCGGTCATGGGAAAGGACAAAACGTCCGTCGGGCGGTCTACGTTGCGATAATCACGGTTAATGACGTGTATTTTTTCGTTATCCGTGAAGGTGAATGACACCTCGCACTCGTTTTCAAAACCTTCACACTCAAGTGTGGCTTCGATAGCGCGGCGCATAAGCATTTTTAGCTTGTAGGTCACGGGAACGACGCTCTGCTCGTCCTCAAAATATATCATCAGTCCGTTTTTCATTGATTTTCTCCTTTTCATTATTACTTTCAGTATAACATATTTTTGCGTATATTTCAAGTGGAAAGCACAAATAATATTTGCAATATTAATGAGAAAGGTACGACTTTATGAACGGTGGGATATTAAAAACCAACGCATATATTCTTTCGGCGGGAACAGTAGTCGGGAAAAAAGAATTCGACGGCCCGCTGGGGGCGAAATTTGATTTTCACTCGGAGGACGACAGATTTGGGATGGACACGTGGGAGCGCGCAGAAGGCGAGATGCAAAGACGGGCACTGTCCTCTGCCCTTGCCAAGGCGAACATGGAGGACGGCGAGCTGGGCGCGATATTTGCGGGCGACCTGCTCAATCAGTGCGTAAGCTCGGCAAACGGTCTGATTTCATTTGACACGCCTTTTTTCGGGCTGTACGGTGCTTGCTCTACTATCGCAGAGGGACTTATGCTTGCCTCTGCCGTAGTCAGCGCGGGATATTTTGACACCGCAGCCGCGGTGACCTCCTCCCACAACGCAGCGGCAGAGCGTCAATTCCGCACGCCCATTGAGTATGGCGGTCAGCGTCCGCCAACGGGACAGTGGACGGTCACGGGCTCGGGGGCATTTATTCTTGCGTCGGAGCAATACGCAAAACGGCGCACACCTCTTGCAAGGATCAGTGAGTGCATGCCCGGTATCGTTATTGAGCGCGGAATTACCGACGCCAACAACATGGGGGCGGCTATGGCGCCTGCGGCGGAGTCTACTCTTTTGCGCTTTTTTGAGGCGAGCGGAACTCTCCCCGAGGACTACGATCTTATCGCCACGGGCGACCTTGGCTACGAGGGCGCGGCGATACTTTCCGAGCTTATGGAATCAGAGGGCTATACTCTTGGCAAAAATTACTGCGATTGCGGCATGATGATGTTCTCGCGAAGCACGCAGGATACCCACTGCGGTGGGTCGGGTTGCGCTTGCAGTGCAACTGTTTTCGGCGCGCACATTCTGCCGCGAATATACGAGGGTGAGCTGAAAAGAGTCATTATTATGGGCACGGGTGCTTTGATGAGCCCCGACACGGTGAAGCAGGGTGATCCTATCGCGGGAATTGGGCATCTGGTAGTAGTTGAGCATATAGAGGAGGCTGAAAATGGGCGCATGGACTGATTATCTGTGGGCGTTTGCAATAGGCGGTGCTTTGTGCGTCGTGGCGCAAATATTGATAGACAAAACCGCACTGACTCCTGCAAGGATACTTGTGCTGTTTGTGGTTGCGGGCGTTGTATTGGGCGCGGTCGGCTTGTACGAGCCGCTCGTGGAGCTTGCGGGCGCGGGGGCGACCACTCCGCTTTCCGGCTTTGGATATCTATTGTCCAAGGGCGTGCGGAAAGCCGTTGATGAAAAAGGACTTCTCGGTGCTTTGACGGGCGGACTTTCCGCTACGGCGGGCGGCATTACCGCGGCAATGTTTTTCGGTCTTGTCGCCGCGCTGATATTTAAAGGAAAAAGAAAGAAATAACAGTAAAGCCACGCGCACAGCGCGTGGCTTTATATCACTTAAATCAGCAAACTACGGTGTCTACCTCTCCGTCGCCGTCGGTATCAAGAGCAACTGCATCAGCAACTCCGTCGCCGTCAACGTCGATAGCCTCGCCATCCTCCAAAAGCTCGTCAAGAGCGATATCATCACAGTCGCACAGGCAAACCTTCTTCTTTGCGCGCTTACGAAGCAGAGTGGTAACGACTACTGCAACGGTTGCGGCGAGAGTTACACAGCCCGCAATGATGAGGACGATCTTCAAGGTTTCATTTTCCTTCTTCTTAGGCTTAAAAAACAGCATCTTTTTATCCTCCTTGTGAGTAAAATTTTATTCTTTAGTTCATTATAACCTGCATTGATGAACTCAATATTAATTTTTATTCAACATTTCATATTTTTTTACATTTTTTCGCTTATTGCGCATAAAAAAAACTCATTCAAACAAAATAATTGTAAATTGCGAAGGACGGTGTTTTATGACTAAGATTTTCGGCGCGTCGGGAAATTCGTGCAGGCGCGTGGCAAAATGCGGCATAATCGGGTGCGGAAGTCTTGGAGCAGAGGTCGCACATCTGCTTGTCAGCTCTGCCCTGTTCGGCGAAATGGTGCTTATTGACGACCGCTGTAACATCGGTTACAGCCGCAACAGCGGCGACGCGGCGGAAGCTCTATCCCGCGATATAGCGGCGGGCTTCCCTTTTCTGCCGCCCGTAAATATTTACGCGGGAGATTACGCTGACCTTGGAGATTGCTGTATTGCAGTCATAACTAAGGGTGCGGATTTCTCAAGCATAATAAAGAAAATCAAGTGTGTTACTACGGATGCTGTTTTGATCGTTGCGGCAGAGCGTGACGATATACTCACTCATCTTGCAGCTAATGTTTTTGAATATCCTCCGAGCAAGGTGCTGGGACTCGGCACTTTTGCAGACACGGCGAGATTGAATTCGCTTATCTCCAATCACCTTGGAGTCGAAAGGGACGGCGTGTGCGCTTTTATTATCGGCATGCAGGGCGCAGACGAGCTTGCGGCGTGGAGCTGTGCCACAGTGTGCGGCATGCCTATGGAGCGTTATTTTCAGCTCTGCGGCAGTGGCTACGACAGATCAATGCCTGCGTCCTTTTTTGACGAGATACGCTCATCCTCTCACACCTCCGACTACGCCACAGCCCTCTCGGTTTGTAATATCGCAAGGGCGATCCTATACGACAGCGATGCGGTGATGACGGTCTGCACCAACACCGCCGGAGCTTACGGTCATGACGGCGCCTGCCTAAGTCTGCCGTGTATCGTTGGATTTGGCGGTGTTAGGCGCGTGCTTGAAATTCCGCTTGACAAGAATGAAGAGGAAAAGCTTTGCCGCTCGGCGGCAAAGCTTTTGAAGGAAATCAAGGGCTACTGTTAGGTTATATTCCAAAGGGGGCGCGTTTATGCTCACGGTACTCAAAATCTCGGCGCAGGTATTCCCTTGCGATATCAATATCAAGCTCCCAATCGGCGGCAATTTCCTGCAGATACGCGCTCATATACCGATAGGCATCGGGCTGACTTATCTTTTGAATGACCCTGCCGTCTGCGGCGGTGCTGAGAAATGTGCAAAATCCACTCCAGAAATCAAACGGAGAGCCGACGCGAGGCATAACGTAATCAAGCGTGCTCTCAAAGCCTCCGCTCTCACAGTACCGCTCCATGACCTCGTGGACAGAGTGAAGCAGTTCAAGCTCGGCATAGCTTATCCACTTGCTTTGAAGCACTGTATACGGCGGCTCGTCACAGAAAACGTAGCCGTATTTTTCACTGTCACGGCGGAGCGCCGTGCCGGGAAGCAGCTTTAAAAATCCCACCTGTAATATGGTCGGTGCAAAGTACGCAGCATCAAAGGAGCGCTTAAAGCTTTGCAGATCCTCGTGCGGAAGTCCCGCGATAAGGTCAAGATAGACATCGATATTTTCCATGTCGCGCAAGCGTTTTGTGGCACTTATCACCTTATCTGCCGATATGTGCCGCGAAACGGCTGACAGCGTTTCGGGATTGGTGCTTTGCAGTCCCACCTCAAGCTGTAGCTTTCCCTTTGGAAAGCGCGAGAGTATCTTAAAGCTCTCTTCATTGAGCAGGGACACGCAGATCTCAAAATGATACGTCAGTGTAAACTCGTCCGAGAGAATCGCGGACCATATCGCGTTGGCTCTCGCAATATCAAAATTGAAAGTCCTGTCAACGAATTTTACCACCTTACACTCTTCGGCGAACCCCTCAAACGCGCGAAGGTCGCGCAGCGTTTGTTCCACACTCTTGGCTCTGACTCCGCTCGTGGCAGAGGAGAGGCAGTAAGCGCATGAGTACGGACAGCCGCGCGAGGATTCATAGTAAAACAGTGGTGCATTTTTGTCAGTCTGGCGGTAGAGTACTCCCTCGTCACCCATGACGTGATGGCTATTATCCGTGCCAAGGTCTCCAGCGCCTATCACTCTGCCGTATTCAGCCCTGACGCTTGCGACACCTCTGTCCCGCAGCGCCGAGCAAAGCGCGGGAAGCGTGCTCTCCCCCTCGCCCAGCAGAATAAAATCCATAAAATCACAGTCGTCGTATCTTTCGGTTTCGAAGGACACCTCGGGTCCGCCGAACACCGTAATTGCTTGCGGCATAAGTATTTTCAGCCGCTTTGCAAGCGCCTGCATCTGCCGCGCGTTCCAGATATAGGTCGAAAAGGCGTAAATATCCGCGCGCTCCCCGTAAAGGCGGCGCAAAACGTGGCTGTCGCGGTCCTTGAGGCTGTTTTCGACCAATACTGTATCAAAGCCTGCGGCCTCAAGATGAGGTCGCAGGCATCTTATCGCTAAATTCGTATGTGAATACGAGCCGTTCAGCGCAAAAAGTACTATTTTCATTTTTCGAGCATATCCGACATTCCGTAAAGTCCTGCCGTCTGTCCCACAAGCCACTCTGCCGCCACAGGCGCGCCCTCGGCAAACAGCGAGCGGCTGACCGCCTCGTGCTTGAGGGTAAGTATCTGTGAGCCTGTGTTTATCATTATTTCGTGTACGCCGACCACGTTGCCCATGCGCAACGAATGTATGCCGATCTCCTCGGGACGGCGCTTGCCGTTTTCGTGTCTGCCGACCACAAGCTCCGCATCCTCGCGAACCTCGCAAATCGCGTTGGCAATTGCGAGCGCCGTTCCCGAAGGAACGTCCAGCTTCTGATTGTGGTGAGCCTCAACTATCTCGATATCCGCCTCGGGGAAAGCCGCCGCCGCCTGCTTTGCAAGCTCTATCAGCAGTGCTACTCCAACCGACATATTTGCCGCGCGGAATATCGGAATTTTCTTTGATGCATCAGCGATAATTTGAAGCTCCTCGTCCGTCTGTCCCGTAGTCGCGACAACTGCGGGGAGTCCTTTTTCCACAGCGTAAGCCATAAGAGCCCCCGTCGCGCTGTGATGGGAAAAGTCGATAATGCAGTCCGCCTCCACGTCACAATCCGAAATGGAGGTGAACGCAGGATAAGGCACAGCTTCAAGTCCGCGGGCATCCACTACTGCCACGAGCGTACAGTTTCGGAAGCCGTCCGACAAAAGGCGCATGATTTCTCGACCCATTCTGCCGCCCGCGCCGTTGAGAATTATACGAGTCTTACCGTTCATGTCAACACCTCTTATCAAATAAGTCCCTGCTCGCGCATGAGGGCATAAAGCTTCTCACCGTGAGCCTCCTCAATGGGAGTCAGCGGCAGGCGAAGATAATTCTCGCCATATCCCATAGCAGCCGTTGCTGCCTTGGCGGGAATGGGATTTACCTCGCAGAACAGCGCGTTTACAAGCGGCAACAGCTCAAGCTGAAGCCTTGCGCTTCCCGCAACATCGCCTGCAAAAAATTTTGCGCACATATCGTGAGTAGCTCTCGGCATAATGTTGGACAACACCGAGATGACTCCCTTTCCTCCAAGAGAAAGCACGGGAACTATCTGATCGTCGTTACCCGAATAAAAGTCAAGCTTGTCCCCTACGAGTGCCATGCTCTGTGCAAGCTTTGAAAAGTCCCCGCTTGCTTCCTTTACCGCCGCGATATTCTCGTGGTCGGCAAGAGCCGCATAGGTCTCGGGGGCAATATTTACACCTGTTCTGGAGGGTACGTTGTAAAGTATCATGGGCTTCGTGGACGCATCTGCAATGGTTTCATACATCTTGATAAGTCCCTTCTGCGTTGCCTTGTTGTAGTAAGGAGTTACAACCAGAACGCCGTCAACTCCCGCCTCGCAGGAAAAGCGAGTCAGATCTACCGCGTAATCGGTGTCATTAGAGCCTGTGCCGGCAATTACGGGAACTCTGCCCGCCGTCTGCTTTACGACGAATTTGATAGCCTCCCTATGCTCCTCGTCGGTGAGAGTTGACGCCTCACCCGTCGTTCCGCAGACCACAAGGGCGTCAATACCGCCGTTTATCTGAAATTCCACAAGACGGGCAAAGCTTTCGTAGTCAATCCCGTCCTTTGTCATAGGGGTAACGAGAGCCGTAGCCGCGCCTGTAAAAAGTGTGTTCTTTTTCATATTTTTCTCCTTCTGCCGCACAAGGCGGCAATTATATTTTAATAAAAAAAGCAGTCGATAATATCGACCACCGTAAACTGCAACGCGCGTGGGTACGCCCACCGCCCTTGAATATTTACGATAGCCCTCCGCCGAAAATGGCGACAGTAAAACAAATCTTATTTGAGTTACCAGAGAAAAACCGCCCCGCCGAGCGTACTCTTCGGCGGTATCCCCTTTCGCCGTCCCCATCCGTGCGTTTCGGACTTGTGGGGGCGAATACTGATGAACTACCGCGCCTCTATCATCAACGGAATTGCTCCGTTTTCTTTATTTTAACACATATACTCCCCTTTGTCAAGGGGAGTATATAAGTTTTATTATATTTTTTCAGGCAAGTCCGCCGTCGCGCACGTACTCCGCCAAAAGGTCGCGGGCGTATATGCCGCCCTCCAGTCTGGCGACCTCGGTTATGTGGTTGTAGTAATACGTGGAAGAATAGGTATCGGTAATTATGTAGTACATCTTATTGCTGTCAATATTTTTATATACTTCAGCACCGTACTGCTCGTAGTAAATGTGATACTTGTCATTTGTAGACTCAAAGAAATTGCGCTTGAGATAGTAGCCGCTGATCTTTCCAAGCACGAGGTCGTTATCAAACGGCATCAGCGAGTAAAGGTCGGAATAGGTCACGTCCCCTGCCGCGAGGCTGTACGGACTGCGCGCGGCAATAAGTCCGCCGCCAAGCACTATGTCATATTCGTCCCCCCACAGCTCCATGCCATTCTCATAATAAAGACGTGCGACAAGATTGTTTATATAATCGTACGAGCGGTAAGAGGAATTTTTACCAAGCACCGCATCGCCCGCGGAGATAATGTCGGCGTATTTCTCCAGCAGTGCGTCGACAAGCGAATGAGTCGCTGGCGTGGAATACTTGCCGTTTTGCACGTACTCCGCCGTGTTGACCTTGCTGTTTCCGTTAGCGATATTGACGTCCACCTCCGCGTGGGAAATGCCCTTGTTGTCACCGCCGCCCTGAACGTGGTACACGCCGTAGGTATCCTTCATAACGTAATTCTGATGCGTGTGCGCCTCAAAGACTATATCCACGCAACCGTCGCGGGACAGCGCGATATCGTAATAGGAGCGGATTGCGTTGCCCGACAGCGAGCCTACCGTACCGCTTGAGCTGCCGTAGCCGTCGTGAATGGAATAAACGACGTAGTCTACACCCGCCGCACGGAGTCTTTCGGATTCCTCACGGACAAGCTGAGTCAGCTGACTGCCAGTTTTAAAGTAGACACCGCTTGAATATTCGGCGGAAATGGAGGAATAGCAATCTCCGATAGCGCCGATAATACCAACCTGCAAGCCGTCTACCTCTACGACTATCGAAGCCTCGCAGTACTCAACGCGGGAATCGGTCGTGCTGTCATATACGTTTATGGCGAGGAACGGAAACTCCGACTGCTCTGCGTTGCTCGCGATATACTCTGTCCCCCAATCGAATTCGTGATTGCCGAGAGTCATGGACACGCAATCAAGCGCCCCAAGCCAATCGTTGATAAGCATTCCCTTGGTAAGATTGGATTCCGAGCTTCCCTGCCACATGTCACCCGAGGCGAGCAGCAGAGCCGCATCATCCGCGGACATAGCACTTTGGAGATACGCCGTCAATCCCGCAATGCCGGGCTGTGAGCCACTGGAAAGCACCTTGCCGTGAAGGTCGTTGATAACGTAAAGGTCAAGCGTGACGGTAACATCAATACGGCAGAGGTCGCAAAGTCCGTTGTCGTCATCGTCGGAGTGTTCGCAATCGGATGTGGTAACGTCGGAATCCGTGTCCGTCGCGGTAGAATCGTCAGAGGCTGTATCCGAATCGGTGGATGCCGTGCCGCCGTCAACGGTTTCGGCGTCTTTGTTGCCGTCAGTATCTGCATCCGAGTCGGTTTGTGAATCGCCACCCGTGTCGGAGCCGACGGCGGTGCCAACGTCTGTATCGGTATCGGTGTCGGTGTCATCGGACTCCGTTCCCGTGGCACTCTCCCCACCGATAACGGTCGATTCCGCAGAGGTGTTCTCCGAGGTCGAGCCGTCGCCCGAGGGAATATTTAAGTTACAAGCCGACAGCAAAAGAACGAGAGCTGTCAGAAGCGCGACAAATTTTAATTTCATAGTATTCTCCATTCAAATACGTCTGTGAAAAGCTGCTTACGTTTTCATTATAACATCATACGCCCACACTGTCAAGAGCGTATGCCGAAACGCATGAAATTTTGTAAAAGATTTACGCAAAGGACTTGACAAGCGAAGCAACGTGTGCTATAATTATACGGTCGTGTTGCACGATAACGGGGTGTGGCTCAGCTTGGTAGAGCGCGACGTTCGGGACGTCGAAGTCGCAGGTTCGAATCCTGTCACTCCGACCACATGAAAATAATCCGAACATTCTCTTGCTTGGAGAAGCGTTCGGATTATTTGTTTTATTTGAGTATCCCAACTTTAATAGTAAGAAATGAAAATAGCCTCCGACAAGGATTTTTCCCTATCGGAGGCTAACTTTATCTTATCCACTTATTAAGCATTTCAAGGTATTTCTTATTCTCTCTAAGCTTTGCAAACTGAGAATGAGGCGAGTTCAAAAGGCGATTTACTTCCCAAGCAATCATATCGTCAGATTTATAGGTAGACTTAATTTGTTCTTTGAGAACATCATCGGTTTCGGCAAGCTTCATTATTCTTTCCATTGAAGCAAATTGCTTTTCTCTAATGCGGATCACATCATCGATAGGCGTGTTATCTGCTGTAAGCATACCCGCTAAAATTGCATAGATGGATTCTTCCCCAATACAGAAGCATTCAAGGCCTTTCTGTTTGCTCATTTCTGAAAATGCTTACCAAGTGCGAATTGGAAGACAAGATATTGATTGAAAACATGAAGCGCCCCTTGCGAACCGAGGATGAGCTTTGGGCTTGGTTCCGCTATATGCGAAACTTTGACCTCACTCGTCTTGAAGAGCGCAGACAGCTTATCGATGTTTTCGTCAATACAGTATTCCTATACAATGACCGATTCTTACTTACATTAAACTTCGGCTACGGCTCAAAAACAGTGCTCTTTACGGACATTCCGTGTTCGGATAAAGTTGCATGTGGGCGACCATTTTTAGTGCTATATGCACAAAAAATCAGTCCATTTCGTAAGATTTGGACTGATTTTTTATTTATTTTTCACGAGTCGCTGCTACTTTAGTTTTGCCTGTTTTTACCACGGCGCAAGTTTCCTGAACAAGTGTCCTATTAAAGCTTTTTTGTGGCATTTTGCCGTTTTCAAAACTCCTTTTCTTTACTTTCTGCGATGCAAATTTTGAGGGCTGACGATTGTTTTCGTCAGCCCTCTGCGTTATCTTTTCTTATAAATCACATGCTCGGATAGATCTTCATCAAGCTTGTCCTCGGTTACTTCTGCATTCTCGATGTTTGCGTTGAATATTTCTATGACTTTTTCTGCCGTTAACTCTTTCATTCAAATGCTCTCCCAAAAGCGGTTTTCTAACAATTGTCCTATAATGAAACAACCAATATAGATGGATAGCTCACCATATGAAACTAAAAACACAGTTAATATTAGTTAGTATTTAATAACCGTGTTTTTTAAAAAAAGCCAAAAATCACTTTTTTTTAGTTTACAGCAATCATCAAAATACGCTGGCAAATCATTAAGATATTGAGCCAAGCAGCCCCTTTGGCATTCATTATTCAACACGCAGGATTTACAATCAATCAAATTTTTAAAACTGTGCAAAAAGTCGGTAACCACGTTACATCTAGCACCATTTATTATATCAAATAGGTTTTCTTGGTTTATATTTCCTATGGAAAACAACGTGTTAGTAAACATAGAACACAAGAAAACATTGCCATTGACATCAATTCTTGGCGAAATATCTGCCTTGCCCAATGATGAAAAAGGGCAAGAGGAATAGTTTATTTTGATCGGTTTTATGTTAATATGATTTTGATATTCTGTTGATAATTTTGTGATTAAATCAATAGCATTTCTTAACTCATGGTTGCTAACTTGGATGTCTTGGTGTTGAGTGGCCCTGCCTTGGAAATTTAATGGTGAAAATGCGATCGTTTTTGCGCCTTTATCTATTGCATATTTTACAATATTTTCAATTTCAAATAAGTTATATTTGTTGAGGGATGTATTTATAGATAATGGGACCTTTTTTCTCAATTTGTCAATGTTCGAATTGACATGGTCGAAAATATGGCTACTTCTTAGTAAATTATGTGATTCGCCAACACCGTCTATGGAAATTTGAACTGTTAAATATGGGTTGGAAATGATGTCTTCCACATAACGGTCTAATAATACACCGTTTGTAACTATCTGGGTTTGAACTTTATATCTAAGAGCCAAAGAAAAAATATTTAATATCTCGGGGTGGAGCAAAGGTTCCCCTCCTGAAATCGCTATTTGATTAGGCTTTTCCTCGAAAAAACTCTTGTATATATTTTCGAGTGTTGAGTAACTTAAAAAAGTGTTATTATTATATTTTGAATCGTTATAGCAATGCTTGCAAAAAAGATTACATTTGTTGGTGATTTCAATATATATAGATTTTAAGGACAATTCAACGCTCATATAATATTCCCTTTTCAAATAACGTGTTTTTTATATCGATGAAATCTTTGTAAATTATGTTTCGATTAATGTTTGGATTATTAGAGCAATACTCGTCAATTATATGAGTGATGTTTTGTTGCTGTAGCAGGCCTAGCATAATGTGCTTACTTGTGCTATTGAGCAAAAAAACATCCTGGGTTGCTGTGCGCAAAACAATTAACGAATCGTCAATCTCTTCGTAATTAAAATCTTTTTCATTAAAATATGTCATACTTAAATCAAACAAACAATCTAGTATATAACAACATTGTTTGTGTTCTCCTTCTAATTTAAATTCTCTATTTGGCTGTGCGAAAACATATTAATATGTGGTCAATATGGAAAAATGCAAGATTGACACCGACAAAACGTCACAATATCCAGGTTGTGTGTGTTAAAAATCTAATTAATAATTATGTGTTGTGTGATATATTACATGAGCCGTTGCTATATGCATATCCACATCCTCCACCGACAACATAATCGGCAGATAGACCGGGACATCCAAGGGAGGAAAAAGCGTATGCTTTTATATATTTTGTAATAAGATCCGAATTGATTTCTATAATTGTTGGTTTGATATACATAAATTCCCCTTTCAAAAACAAGATATTGTGACGTTTTGATTTTAATAATATAATCCCTCAACATATTTTGAGAACGGATGTTTGACGCCATTTAAAATTGGATAACTTAGACTATGTTGACGCTATGGACTAAAATGAGTTTTAAAAGTTAATAGCTTATATTTGTGTCCCATGTCAAGTGAAATTGCGAGTTGTTGAATATGAGTTACTAATATCCAGCGGATATTTGATGTTGAGAAGTGTTCTAACAGAGTGAGGATTGCTTCAGCACCCTCGGAATAGGCGGTGCTTTGGAAGGTTTCGTTAAGCAAAACGAGCGCGCCCTCAGCTAAGGTGTCTACAATTGTGGCAAGCTCGCGTACCTCCTGCTCAAAGCGACCCGCATCGTTACCTTCATAAAACTCTTTTTCCGATTCCGAAAACTGTGTGGCAAATTGTGCAAACAACGTTATTTTAGCGCTTTCGCATGGAATCGGTAGACCTGCCTGCGCGAGAAGCTGCATTGTGCCGACAGAACGTAAATATACGGTCTTCCCGCTTCCGCTATCACCGAACACTAAGAGACCGGGGCAACCTTTGGCCAACTCAAAATCGTTGGGAGTCACATCGGCGGGGTTTGGTTTTGACATCAGCAGATAAAGGTCATATAGATTTTTAACCTTGATGCTATTATCTGTTGAAAATACCGGATAGCAAACAGGTATTTTCTTTTCCGTCAATGCATTTATGTACCTCATTGCTACGTCGTAAAATTCCAGCTCGCGACCGATAGCGCTGAATTTCGAGAATATTTGTTCATTTATGTTCCCAAACAGCTCGGAAAGCTCGGAAAGTGCAGAGATGGCAAGGCTTTCAAAAATCCCGTCTTTTGAGGAATTTACGCGCGCACAAGGATTATTTGTTTCCTCCACTTTTTTAAAAAGCGAAAAACCCTTTTTTTGAAGTTCTTGATCGGTGATATGAATATATCTGTGATCGATCAGTTCGTATTCCTGAATCCGCCCTTGGTCGTTCAAAGAAAATTTGAAATCCAAAAACCCGTTTGCGCTGAAATTTTCATATTTGGAGCAAAAGGCTATCAGCTTTAAAAATTCGGGAGGTCCATATATGTCCCGACAAACGTTATAAAGGTCTATCAATCCCTGTGACTCAAGCTCGTATTTGGACAAAATGTCGCCGTATGCTTTGACAAAAAGCAGGGCTCGTTTGAGACAGAGTGCCTGTGCCTGCAAAATATTTTTTGAGGCTATGAGAGATGCTGTGTTCGTTGTGTTTAACCTATATTCGTCCTTGTCGGCATTTCTTTGAGATAGTCGCAGTTCTTCAAAGCGGGAGGACAGGGCTGATAACTGTTCAAGCAACGAGGCGTTCTTTTGAAGATCCTTTAAAATGTTTTGACGATATACTATCTCTTTTTCGTCGTTTGCCGAGGCGGATATTACCGCTAAAAAGCGTTCTCGTTTTTTAACGTCTGCACAAATGTAGGCAAAGGAACGGTCGATTGAAAGATGGTACAGCATCTTTGGAGATATTTGTTTTGTTTGAGATGCAACGCGATTCGGATACAAAATACTAATTGGCATATTTATCCCTCCTTGCGGCGAGAGAAGCCTTGTCAAGCCGATATTTTTTTAGGATGTCGGAAGCATAGGACGAGGCACTTCCTTTTGATCTTACAATACGGAATGTTCGTTTGTTTTCGTCTGTGGGATCTATTTGAGCAGACAGCACAGTGTAGTCCAGCGATATTACTTCGTGAAAATGAGTAACGTACAGACCCCAATGTCGACCTTGACGAATTTGCTCCGCAGTATTTTTCAAGAGGTCGAATCCGCGCTTGTCATCCGTTCCGCTATATGTTTCGTTGAAAAGCAGAAACGAGGTTTTGTCTGAGGCTGTTTTCAGCATTTCGCCTGCGCGCTTTTGTTCCTCATCAAGTCTGCCTATACTTTCAAATCTTTCGTCTTTCGGAAAGTGGGAAAGGACAATATCAAACGGAAAGATCTCTGCACTTTTCGCAAAAATCGGGCAACCGGAAAGGAAAAGAATAAGGTTGATACCGATTGCTCTTAGGTATGTAGTCTTTCCTCCGCCGTTTGCGCCAAGCAGGAAGCAGAACGGCTCATCTTTAGTAAATTCGGCGTCGTTTGGGACAATATGCTCGCAGTTTTTTGCCAACAACGAAATATCATGCAGTTCTTTTGCGATATATTGAGGCTCCTTTGCAATCGTAGGGGTGCAGTGCGGAATACCCATCTTGCATGTCCGAAGAAGCAAATTGTGTATCTCCAAAAAGAATTTGATTTCGGGAATATACGTAAGAGGTTCATAAAAATCCACATTTGAAAATTCGGAAAGCTGTGCCTCTATCTTGTCAACCTCCTTTTCGTAAAGAAGGCAAATAGCATCTGACATGGAACGATTTATTTTAGCATCCGGAAGTTTCTTTGGTGGAGTAGAAAAACCAAGCTTTTGAGCATATTCGGAGATACTGTCAAATTCGCTTATGGCTTCATAATTCGGCGTAAGCCAATTCTTATCCGAAAAAGATAACAAACCAACGTTCATTTGTGTCAGTAAGCTTTTTATCCGTTGTGCCGATTTTTTAGCATCAGCAACCATGCGTTGGTTATCTTCGGAAGAAAAATATTCCGATACCTCTGCAAAAAGGCTTCCGAGATCTGACATCGAGATAAGATATTCGCAGGAATTAACGTAGTCGACTAAAACTTCTGCATAACGATTATATCTGTCAAGCGGAACTTTTGCACCATTTAGTAGGTACAAGGATCGCTCAGCGGCAGACAAAACAGAAAGAGCCATTTCTATCCGATTAAGATTTTCGGCATTTTCAAGTATGCCGAACAACTCGGCACGACGCAGAATTTCCCTTTCACCGCATGGCTGTTGCAATACGGAAATCGCTTGTGTGCTTAATACTTTATCAAGCTGCAGGTCCGAGAAAAGCTCGTGCGGCAAGGAATCGGTATGGCTATAATTCAGTAGTCTTGGGGACATTTTCATAATGAATTCTCCAGATCATTCAATAGGCGCGGCAAGGAGTCTATCTCCATACCGTTTACAATATCTCCCGCGCCAATAAGCACCTCGCTTCCACACTCAGGCTGGCGGCGGAATTCCATAGAAACGGGATTGACCAAAAGAACACGCCTTGGTGTTTTTATCTCCCATTCATCCCTGTATTTATATCGAAAATTGTATGTGGGCATTGGCTTTGGTTTGCTGTTGAGCGGAAAGCGCATTGCCGAGCCGTAGGAAATGATAGCGATAAAGCTTCGGATAAAATATTCTCCGTTTGCCTTGAAAACAAGCACAGTACTCCGTCTTGGCATGCCGAACAGCTTGATGGCAAACACCTCGCTGGGTGTTTCTATGTAGCAATCACATTTTTGTGTATTCTTGCCTCCAAGCAACCAAAGCGGATGTGTTTTGTGAAAATTATAATTTGAATTGCGGCAAATTTTTCGAAGTTTCTTTGCACATAATATTCGTTTATATAAAAATCGTATATTTCGAAAAAGAAAAAACGCGGTTATAATACATATTAAAACTAACGGCAAGGGCATACCTATCTCCTCTTGTGTTCATAATTGGGATTTGTGGCTATTTATGCCTTTGGTGTGGCACTTAGAGTGACCTATGTGACAATTATATCACACATCCTTTGTTTTTGCAATATATAAAATCATTTTTTTGAAAAATATATTGCATTTTTCAAAGAATATTTTGTTTTATCCAAGTTGTAATATCACAATATTGGACTATATTGCAAAAGCACAATAAATATCCCCCGTAAAACGTGGGGATTTCAGTTTCGGGCATAGCCCTAATACTACCGTCTGCGCACAAGTGCGCTTTATATTGGCCTGTCAGCCATGCAATTATTACTTACTACCCGTAAACGGGTTTCGCTATAAGCCCTCCTCCGGGAGGAGGGGATGCGACGCTTTAGCGGCGCGGGGAGGAGCCTGCGTGCCAAAAAGATTTTAATCTTTTTTCGTTTCGCGTTCTCCCTCAGTCTTTTGCTTCGCAAAATCCAGCTCCCTCCCGGAGGGAGCCTTTCACAAAACATATCCTATCTCTATCCCTTGTTTGCTTTTTTTCATCGGTTAACCTCTTTTGAACCACGCCACTATGGCGGGGTTTTCGTCTTACAAAAAAGCAGGTCGCAGCTGATTAACTCAACTACGACCTGATTTTCAATTGAAATATTCAATTATCTAAGTACAAAATTTGTACAAATTCCATCTTCCGACCACGCAGCTGCCTTGATATGTGCAGACAATTCTTGTGCGATCAATGTTGTACAAATAGGTTTATTCCATCTTTTTTTCATCTTATTTTCCCTTCTTATCTAAGATTTTGTTTAGTACATTTATAATGTTTGCAATGTATCTCCTATTCAAACTATATAAAATTGTCTTACCCTCATTGCGTGTTTTAACCAAACCCGCTTTTGTCATAATATTGATATGGTGATACGCCGTCGATCCCGAAAAACTAAATTCTTTCTCCAAGTCTTTACAGGTTACTTCCTCGCGTTCAATTAGAAAGTTTAAAATTTTAACGCGGCTTTCTTCGCACAAAGCTGTACCAAACCCATAAAGGTCAGGATCGCGACTTATATCTTTTGCATATCCAAGAATAGACATATACTCACATCCCAGCAGTGGCAGAAAACCGTTTTCAAGAAACCACACACTAATACAAAACTTGTTAAGCAGACAATAGGAGATATATACGATTTCCGAACCATCTTCGATATTTATATCTCGAAAATCCTTCAAATCTCCATGTAATGATTCAAATGTAGTCTGATTATAAAGATCAATAATTTTCTGATAATTATCCTTATAGTATTCAGACAGCATAAATTCTTTTTGCATTAATTCATACTGGAGCAACTGTATATATCGAGATGGATCAATGAAAAACTCATAGAGTTTATTTTTTTCTTCCTCGGAATAGTCAGAATTCTTAACAGCTGAAAATGCCTGATTAAGAGAAGAAGCACATTGTTCTACCGCTTCATTATCAAATTCATGAAAATAAAACTTGATAAGATTGCGAATCAGTTTGTTATGGTCAGACAATTCTTCTTGAAGGTATTTAAAATTGTATGTGGTAGAAAATTGATTTTTATAGTGGTTGAAATAAAATGTCGGAAGAAATGCTCGTCCTGTTTCAATAGCATGGAAGAAAACATATAAATCATTGGGTATATCACCAAAACGATTTAATATTTCTTTAAAGTATTTTACATTCTCTTCTTTCTTATTGTCATTCGGCAGATTATCAATATATAACTGGGTATTGAATTTCAAACAAAATATAAAATTCAGATCATATATGTAACCGGGTTCTTTCAATAATTGGACCTTATTCAATCTCTTTACCTCCTTGTTTTTGGTTTTCCAATACATTATATCACAAAATATAAAATATTGCAATACTTTATCGAAAATTTCTCACAATTTTATTATAATACGATATTGACGCTGACATACCGTTACATATCCCCCCCTATCACGGAGCGGGATGCTATTCATTTCAAAATCACATTATCTCACAAATTTATGTCCGTTATTTGTCAAAACGCCGTTAGAATACTTGTAATCTGTGTAAGAACCACTCGTCATATCATATAATCTTACGGTGCTTCCATCAATTTCGTAGTCGCCTCGTTCCCGGGAACGAAATTCACCGTTTTTGTAGATCGTACGCAAATAGGTGCTATCCTCATTCAGTCTTATGGTAACGTAAAACTCGTTTTTCTCGTATTCATATTCCCCTGTATAGAGTCCGACGACATCCTCGACGGTAACGGTGGAATTGCAGGATATCAAAGCCGCTGTAAACAATATCACCAATAAGCATACCGATATTATTCTTACCGTTTTTTTCATTTGCACTCCTCCAAAAGCTCTAATATGATCCTATCAATGCGAGGATCAGAATATTCCCGGCAGGATATTGGCGATCACAAGTCCTGCGCCAAAGGACACGGCATTAGCCACCAATGCGTAAACAACGTAAAACCACGTAGGCTTCGGTTTATCGCCAAGCTTTTTCATCAGCACGGAATAAAGCACCGCTTCGAAGGCAAATACCGCAAGCTCAAGCATAACATACCCCGTGACAAACGCCGCCTGCCCCGCACTGAAGTTGATAATATTTAACAGCACGTTCAAGATTATCTGCGTTACAGTGTTGACCGACACAAGAAGCAGTAGCGCTTTCTTTCCTCGGAAGCCGAACAAAAGTGCCACGCCCATTTCAAGGGCTATCGTTATAAGAATACGTGCTGCGAGCGATATCACCTCCTGCTGCCATTGATACGACCTGTGGGCATTGAGTCTGTCGTCATTTGACAGATCCTCGTTGTAGTCAACCGAGCCTATACCCGTGTCTTGTGCATCAAGACTTGCTATATCGACGGTATAATAGGAATCAAAGGCGTATCTTTCGCATATATCGCTGACTAAAAATTTATCCGTTTCGGGATAGTACAAAAGTATCTTGAAGCTTTTAGGCGGATAATATGTCCACGCCAGCTCCTTTGTTTCATTAACCTTCCATGTTTCTTGCAGAAAATAATACCCGTCAGAGTCCTCATACTCCACGAAGGCACGCCATATATCCTCGGTTATATCCAAATAAGAATACCGCTCGTTTCCGTTATGCTGTGCGTACTCCTCCTCCCCGTTCCAGACGGAAGCAGGGCCTGTTGACTTCTCCTTTGAGAGCAACGTACCGAAGCACAGCTCGTCGCTCATATTTTTAAAGGTAATACGCACCGACGGCTTGGGACCCGTATCCGCGCTTGCCACTGTTGGAAGTAACGCAGATATGGACAAGATGCAAACAAGAATACATATAATTTTCTTGAATTTTCGCTTCATGGTCTGACCTCCTTTGTAAAATCAGATCTGTTGGACATCTTTATTTTATCACCGTTTTTCTGCTTTGTCAATGAAATCTTGTCGAATTACACTATTCGCGCCAAATGCCACAAAAAAACAATACACACCTCTTATCGACAAAAAATATAATGACATTGGAGGTGTTCTATGAATGAAATTGTACTTTTAGCACTCGTTGCAACGCTGGGCACGTGGCTTTTGACTGCGCTCGGTGCGGCAACGGTGGTATTTTTTAAATCCCCCAACCCTAAATTATTAAATCTTATGCTGGGATTTGCCGCGGGAGTCATGATCGCGGCGAGCTTTTGGTCGCTGCTCCAGCCCGCCATCGAGCGAGCAGATGCTGCGGCGGGACTGCCTGCTTACGTTGTGGCAACAGCGGGATTTCTGTTTGGCGCGCTGTTTATGTGGGGCAGCGACAAGGTGGTGACATACACTCAACGAAGGGTGAGCAGCTCACAAGGAAGTCCAAACGCACGGTTTAACCGAATAATTCTGCTTATTCTGTCCATTACACTTCACAACATACCCGAGGGCTTGGCGGTTGGCGTTGCATTCGGCGCCCTGCAAAACGGCGGTTACAGCACAGAGGCGCTTATGGGCGCGGTCACTATTGCTATCGGTATCGGACTTCAGAATTTTCCCGAGGGCGCGGCAGTTTCCCTCCCGCTAAGACGCGAAGGCTTTTCGAGAAAAAAGAGCTTTCTGTACGGTCAGGCGTCAGGAATGGTCGAGCCCGTCGCGGGAGTTGTGGGCGCACTGCTTGTGGTATATGTTGAGGCCATACTCCCCTACGCCCTCTCCTTTGCTGCAGGCGCTATGATACTTGTCGCAGTGCATGAGCTGATACCCGAATGTCAAAAAAACCAGGAGACACAACCTTATTTTGCGACAATGGGCATCATTCTCGGCTTTGCCGTCATGATGCTGCTTGACGTTATGCTTGGGTAACTGAAAATGCGGCGGGACAAAGTGATGTCTCGCCGCACAAAATTTTATTTTATCCTCGCACCAAACGGGAAAAACGCCAGCTTCATTATCTTGAAGCACTGAATTCCCTTCGGAATACCTATGACAGTAAGACAGCACAAAGCACCGAACAAAAGATACATAAGAGCCATTTCCCAACCGCCCACAAGCAGCCATATAACATTCGCTATCGGATGCTCCGAGAAATTCAGCTTTACCTTTTTGCCGTAAGGCAACAGCGACAGCCTTGCGATCTTGAAGCATTGAAGTCCAAACGGTATTCCAACTACCGTAATGCACAGAACGACTCCGCATATTCCCCACAAAAGAGCCAGCCATAAGCCGCCAAGCAATACCCAGAGTATATTCGATAAAACGCGTAACATGACATCCTCCTTGTCGTATGACACGATATTGTAAGTTTTTGATAAATTTAAGAGACTTCCCGACTGCCGACTGTACCTCTATCCTCGCTATACTTATTTTTCTCCATAAGATCAACGGCAGAGCTTTCCCTGCGATTCTTTTTTTCGGTAAAATATCCCACTACAACTACAACCAATGCAGATATAGCATCAACGATAATATCCGACATAGTATCACGAAGTGCCTCGGTACCCACAAGCGCCACACCCGTTTCTGTGCTGTGCTTTTGCAGATTCAAGCCAAGCAAGGCATCAAAGCTGAATTCATAGATTTCCCACAGTGCGCCGACTGCAAGCGCGAAAGAAAACGCAAATACTGCGATAAAAAACGGTGTAAGACTTACGCGTACCTTTTTATCTCTGTTAAGAATATCTACGAAAATAAAACCAAGCGCACCGAGCATTCCTCCCGAGAATGCGTGCAGAACGGTATCCCAATAAGGTATAACGTAATAAAAATTATGTATTTCCCCAAGATATATTGCACAATATAGAAAAGCGAAATACATAATGACCATTACGTTTGGAACAACCACCTTGAGTCTGCGTTCAAAAAATGAAGGCAGCATCATTACCAGCAGTCCAAGCAAGCACTGAACGAGCATAAGCAGATAATCGGATCTTACCTTCTCGTATGGCTCGCCCTCCGCAAGCTCCGACGGTGCTATAAAAAATCTCACTAAAGAGTATACTACAGATGCAACCAGTGTTAGAAACAGTATAATACCTGTAATCTTAATTATCCTTCTTTGTCTTGCGTTGTTCACTTAAATACCTCCGTTGTACGTCGAAATACAACTTATGATACACTTTTTTGTTAAGTGAACTTAAACTTTGCGGCAAATCTACCCATAATATTGTTTAATACGACCGTCACAGACAAATATCGGGAATCCTAAACGCTAAAATCAAAAATTCAATTCACAACCGTTCAAGTATTTCAGCGGCATTCGTGTCCGGCTTTACCCTAGCCATTATCGCCTCGATATTCCCTTCCGCATCAATGATAAAAGTAGTGCGCGCCACGCCAAACGATACCTTGCCGTACAGCTTTTTCTCCTGCCAGACGCCGTAAGCCTGAATTGCCGTCAATTCGGGATCGGACAAAAGAATAAAGGGCAGGTTATATTTTTCCGCGAACCTTGCGTGGGACGCCTCGCTATCCTTGCTGATACCAATGACCTCCACTCCCTTAGCCTTGAATTCCTCATACGCTGCGGCAAACGCGCACGCCTGCCGCGTGCATCCCGGGGTGTTGTCCCTCGGGTAAAAATACAAAACCACTCTTTTACCGCGAAAATCCGAGAGAGAGACTTCTTTACCGTCTTTATCAAGTAACGTAAAATTCGGTGCCTTCATTCCTGTTTCCAGCATGGCTATCTCCTTTTGCATCAATGAATTTCCGCAAGGTATTCCTCAGCGTAATGCACAGCCGTCGCACCGTCGCCGACTGCTGTGACGACCTGCCTCAGCACCTTGGTGCGCACGTCACCCACGGCGTACACTCCGTCGATATTCGTCCGCGTTGACTCGTCAGCGACGATATATCCGCCGCCGTCAAGCTCCAGCTCCCCTGCAAACATCTCGGTCGCGGGCTTGCGTCCGATGCTTACGAAAATGCCGTCGAAGCTCAGCTCGGTCACATCCCCCGTTTTGAGGCTTTTGACCCTTGCACCCACGATATCGCCGTCAAGAATATAGTCCTCAACAGTGCTGTTCCACACGAATTCCACGTTTTCGGCGCGCATAAGCGGCTCATGATATATTCTGGTAGCGCGCAGAGTATCGCGGCGGTGGATAAGATACACTTTTTTGACCAATCTCGAAAGATACAGCGCATCAGCTGCCGCGGTATTTCCGCCGCCTACCACAGCGACCGTCTTGCCCTTATAAAATCTGCCGTCGCAGTGAGCGCAGTAGTGCAGTCCGCGCCCGATAAGGTCGCTCTCCCCTTCGATTCCAAGTGCGCGGGGATCGGCCCCCGTAGCTATAACCACGGTGCGAGCAAGTCGCTCACCTGCGGTGGTGCTTATGCGTTTGATCTTTTCCAAAAGGCAAGCGCTTTTTACCTCAGCGTATTCGGTAACGGCACCGAAGCGTTCTGCTCCCTTTTGCATTTTCGCGCCGAGCGTAAAGCCGTCGACGCCGTCCTCGAATCCGGGATAATTGTCTATGATGTCCGTCAGCGCCATCTGACCGCCGGGGGACATTTTTTCGATGAGCAGAGTGTCCAGTCCCGCGCGCGATGCGTACAGTGCCGCCGTGTATCCTGCCGGTCCTCCGCCGATTATTATCATATCGTAAATATGCTCCATAAAGTCCTCCAAGTGCTTTTCTGTAATTATTGTAACACAAAAGCTTATAAATTACAATAGGATAATGAAAAAAGCTCCGCACCGTGCGGAGAATTCAGTCACATTAGATACAAAAACAGAAGTGACCCTTGACCGTAGTTGATCAGACTCCAGCCAAGGGTCACTTCTGTTCACTCTTAGTATCTAACATCTTTTGTTATCCTCACTTTCCTAAAATCCCTTTCACCGCTCATCCCGTAACGTCCAAAGCTTCAAAACCAAATTCTTTAAGAAGAATACCCTTTTCTTTGCGCACGTTCATTGCTGTAAAAGGCTGTTTTCTGACTTTTACGATATGCTCCCAATTCCACTCGCTCTCACCCGAACCATGACCGCCAAACTCACATCAAAGCTCTTATTTTCTACCGTCACAGATCTGTGTTTCGTTGCAACCTTTCACTCTATATAAACGCGTAACACCGCCGTGTTTTTTCACCGTGCATCCCTGCACAAACAGCGTCAGCGTTCAGGCTTAAAGCCGCGGAGCTTAGGGCTACCGTCAAAGCCGCAAGTCAACTTTTCATTGGACCTTTCCTCCGTTTCGTTGCAGTTGGGACTCACTCAAGTTTAATTTGCCATTGGAGTGTACCTTCCTTTCTTGCACCCTTATTATAGCACATTTGCAAGCCCATTTCAATAGGCAAATTGTAAGAAAATCACAATAAACTTTTGTTTAAAATATGGAAATTTGCATTTTGTCACAACTTTCTCTTTACAAGCTCGGGAAAATGTGGTATAATAGTAATGTTGTGTGAAGCAAAAACGCCCGTCCGTGCTTACGGACAGGCGTTTTTATTTCATTATTATCAGCGATTTTCCAGATAAGCTACCACGTCACCGACGGTGATGAACTTATGTATGTCATCATCATCAATGGTGAAATCGAACTTTTCCTCGCACTGCATGACGAGGTCCGCAAGCTCGATAGAATTGATACCCAGATCGGCAGAAAGCTCCGCATCAAGAGTGATGGCAGACTCGTCCACCTGAAATTCTTCTACGAGAATGGCTTTAAATGTTTCGAACATATATTCTCCGTTCCGCCCGTGTGGGCAAAATGTATTTGAGATGTCCCTCTCAAGCATATAACAAATCTATTATACCCCATCTTTCGCGATTTGTCAAGATAATTTTTTAGGTTTTATTGACATATCTGCTCAAATAGTGTAAAATACCGATATAAAAATTATGGGGGCTATGATGAAAAAGGACACCAAAATTCGACTCGGCTTATCAAGAAGTATATTCTCGGGCAGGCGGATGTTCATCGCTTGCACTTCGTTTATGATAGCCGCTGCCGTTTCGTTTTTTATAAATTCCGTCGCAAAGCTTATAATCATTCCTCTGCTGCTTGCGCTCTTTGCACTGGCGCTCGCTGCTTTTATTTTTCTAAAAAGAAGCAAACGAAACCGTATGAGAAGAACGCACCTGTTAACGGCGGCGTTTTGCTTTCTCCTTGCTGCCGTTTCGGTTTTTCAATCATACGTGTTTTTCGACGTACAATACGCAAAATACTCCGACATACCGACAGAGAACGAGCAGCTTATACGCGCGCAGGTGCTTGAGCGCAGATATTCGTCCTCCAATATGTCATCATACGGGATAGCGCTTGACAGCATTGAAGGATACGACCGGCTTGGCAACACGCGCGCAATACTTGACTGCACCTATGCCGCTGACTTGCAGGTAGGTGACGTGTTCACCGCCGCCGTTATTCCCACTTCCCTATCCGACTATTCCACATCGGTCTATGACGAAGCGACGCTTATCGCTCAAGGCTTTTCAATAGCGTTTACATCATATTCCGACGAGTCGGTGGCTATTTTTGAGCAGGCAGACGGTATTTCCACCCGATTGCTATGCTTTCGCGCCTCTCTTTCGCAGAGGCTGTGCATCAGCGGCGGCGACGGAGGCGGAATTGCGGCGGCACTTCTGCTTGGCGACAGGAGTCATTTAAGGGACGAGATCAGTCGCGATTTCTCAAATACGGGCGTAGCTCACCTGCTGGCGCTCAGCGGTCTGCACGTCACGGTGCTTTTCGGAATACTCGATTTCCTTTTGCGGATATTTTTCATTCCTAAGCGAGTGCGAATGCCTCTGCTCGGACTTGCGGCTTTGTTTTATCTTGCGCTGATAGGCTTCTTGCCCTCCGCCGTCCGTGCTGTCGTGATGATGCTGTTCGCCTACGTTGCCGTTGGACTTTCGGAGGATGCCGATCCCGTCACCGCGCTCGGCTGTGCGGGTGTATTGATACTCGCAGTGTCACCCGCCTCGGTCGCCGATCTTGGATTTTGGATGTCCTTTTTCGCCACACTCGGCATTGTGACGGTGCATGCCAAGGTCAGCGATATGCTGAGCCGCCTGCTTGAGGAGAAGCGGCGCGTCAAAAAGACCTTTTTCAGACGTGTACGGCGACGGTTGCTCGTCGGCATCGTTAATCTGCTGTCGGGACTTGCCGTCGGAGTCATCGCGTCAACCTTTACGCTGTGGGCGGTATCGGCGGGCGGAGGCAGCTTCAGCCTGCTCTCTCCGCTGACCACTCTTATTTTGACTCCGTTTGCGGGATTTATAATATTCGCGGCGTTTCTTTCATTGGTATTTTATTCAACACCCGTAAGTCTTATGCTTGCCGCCGCTATCCGGGTCGCGGGAGATACCATGGCAGGCATAGCGGAGTATTTTTCCGCATCCTCCGCCATTCATCTGATATCACTTTGCGAGCCGTTCGTGCTTCCGCTGTCCGCACTGACGCTGATACTTGCGTTAGCTCCGCTCCCTATATTCAAAACGGGCAGAAAACGGCGAAAAAGTAAATACGCACTTCGCATGGTGGCGGTACTTTTGAGTGGGATTTTCACCGTTTCATCGGCGCTCGCCTTAAAAGCTTATCTTGAACGCGACGAGCTTGACGTCACCTTTATATCCCCGACGTCACAATCCGAGTATACGGTATTCCAAAACGGCAAGGGTGCTGTGGTCTGCGAGATGTCAAACGGCGGTAGCTCGTCACTCAATCTTGCAATCCGCACCGCAAAGGAAAGCGGTGCCGTGGAAATATCCGCAATCATGATAACGGATTATCACAACCGCACACCCGGTACCTTATATAAAACCTTTGCACAAAACACTGTCCGCCGTCTGTGGCTTCCCGAGCCGACCAATGAAAAGGATTATTACACCATGCTCTCCTGTATTGAAAAGGCTGAGCAGGCACAACCTCCCGTCGAAGTGCGGATATATTCTTACGGCGAGGAGCTTACCCTCTTTAATTCCGCCTCGTTGCACCTTTACCGCGACGGCATAGACCGCTCGGTACAGCCTATCTTTCTTATGTCTTTTACCGCCGCGGATGACAGTTGCGTTTATCTCTCCCCTGCAGCGTTTGAATGTGACGGCGAATTTGTATCTCTTGTAAGTGCGGAGCTGTCGGACGCCGACACGCTGATACTCGGGCGGCACGGTCCGAATTTGAAAACTCCGTATTCCATTGAAGGCAGCTCTGTAAGGCGCTTGATATTCGCCTCGGAGGAGGTAGCAGCTTTTGCACGTGTGTCGGGCGGTGCGCGCTCGGCAGAAATGACAGTAGGTGATGCAAGGATAAAAATGCAGCTGGGGGGTGGCAAGTAGCGGAGTATTTATCTCACTTTTTCGCCATTTTTTGCATAGTATATAGTGTGGATAGGTGTTTCCTGTCCCTCACCGTAATCGCCCACTGCGGCGGAAATGGAGGCTATATGAACTGTGACAAAAAATCAAACGCCGACAACGGTAATTCCGCCGTTTCGGCAAAAAATATAACCGTTTTCGGAGGCGACGGTCGCGCCCTTGCCGCGGCAGAGAAATTTATCCGCCGCGGATACAGCGTGACGCTTTGCGGCTTTTCCGAGGCTGAAAAATACCCCAAGGGCGCGCGGCTATGCTCCTCTGCAGTCGATGCGCTCGAAAATGCTGACGTAATACTTTTTCCCCTGCCGCTCACCCGCGACGGCGTTCATGTTTTCTGCCCATATGACGGCGGTGGCGGAATAAAGCTTGACGAAATAATCGGGCGCGGGTTAATGAAGCCTACCGCCCGCGTATTCGGAGGAAAGCTGACGGCTGACTTCAAAAATGCACTTGAGGCAGAAGGCATATTTACCTTTGATTATCTTGATTGCGAGTCGTTGGCTCTTGTCAACGCTCATGCAACAGCGGAGGGCGCACTGATGTACGCCATGGAGGCTACCGACAAGACCGTCTACGGCAGGAACATAGCGATCCTCGGATACGGACGGATAGCCGAGCGACTTTGCCGCTTGTGCGAGTCCTTCGGCGCTTTTGTGACCGTCTTTGCCCGCCGCGAGGAGTCGCGGACTCTGGCTCGGCTTCACGGCGCGTCCGCCGCCCCTCTCACTCCCGAAAGCGCAAAAACACTTTCCCACGGCTACGATATTATCTTCAACACCGTTCCCGCGAGGATAATCCCGCCCGACGCCGTTGCTCTGTTTACCGCTGACACGCTGTATATCGAGCTTGCGTCCTCCCCCTTCGGCATCGACGCGGCTGATGTCAGGCGCTCGGCGGCGCGGGCGATATGGGCGTCCTCCATTCCCGGAAAATACGCGCCCGTTACTGCAGGCGAGATGATAGCCGACGTGGTGATTTCCACGCTTGGCAGCTTGACATCGGGAGGTGACGGCGTATGATCGGATTTGCTTTTTGCGGCTCTTTTTGCTCGTTTGAGCGGTCAGTGAATGTGCTGTCTGAGCTTGTGGGCGCGGGAATGGACGTTCTTCCCATCATGAGCGAGACGGCATACTCCACCGACACGCGCTTCGGAGCTGCTGATGCTTGGAAAAGCAAAATATCAGCGCTTTGCGGTCGCGATATAATTCATACTATCGTCGGCGCAGAGCCTCTCGGACCTAAAATTTCCCTTGATGCGCTTGTGATCTGCCCATGCACGGGCAACACACTTTCAAAGCTTGCGTCGGGTATGACGGACACCGCTGTTTGCATGGCGGCAAAGGCGCATCTGCGCTGTGATCGTCCGCTTATCATCGCCCTTGCCAGCAACGACGCGCTCTCCGCCAATCTCGAAAATATCGCCGCCCTTCTCAAACGCAAAAACATCTATTTCACCCCAATGAAGCAGGACGATCCCGTATCCAAGCCCCACTCCCTTGTTGCCGATTTCGGCAAAGTCTCCGCTACCCTCTCATCCGCCCTGCTCGGCAAGCAGCCCCGCCCTCTGTTTTTGGAATAAGGGGCGTAATATAAATATGGGGCTCTGCCCCAACCCCGCAAGCCCTTTCTTGAAAGAAAGGGCTTGACCCCAAAGAACTTCCCCGAATAATTTCTTGTTGAGATTTTTTTAGATGGTTACAACAAGAGCCATCTCTGTAACCCCCGTGGGTCCCTTACACACTCGGTTATTAAATTGAGAAAGAAGCTTTTCGCCTTGGCGAAAAGCAACGATAATTTTCAATTGTCCATTTTCAATTTTAAATCGCCTCGCCCGCATTTGGGCAATCCCCACATCATGCGCCGCAGGCGGATTTCACTGCGTAGCAATACCACTCAACACCGGCGGCTCGTCACTCGTGCTTTTTACCAAAAACATTATTTTTTGCATAAAATACTCAAATTTCGCGGTAAATATTCTACAAAAATCCAAATCGTATTTAACAGAAAATTCATACATTGATTTTTGAAGTATGCTATAATATAACTACTAATTGCGTGCGCGTGTGCGCTCACGCATCAATATATTAATTCGGAGGGCATTATGGCAGATTTGAAAATGCTTGCTATCGACCTTGGCGCATCCAGCGGACGCGGCATTGTCGGCTCCTTTGACGGCAGCAAGCTGGAGCTTCGCGAAAATCATCGCTTCTCAAACGACCCCGTATTCGTAAACGGAAGATTTACGTGGGACATCCTCAGAATATTCTTTGAGATCAAGAATTCCATCACCAAAACCGTTATCGACGGCGATAACGTAACCTCCATGGGTATCGACACCTGGGGCGTTGACTACGGTCTTATCGACAAAAACGGCAGACTGCTCGCAAATCCCACTCACTACCGTGACACGCGCACGGTAAACGTAAGCGAGTACGTAGAAAAGTTCCTTTCCGCAAAGGAGATCTACGAAAAAACGGGAATTCAGGCTATCGACTTCAACACGCTCAATCAGCTTGCGGTTGAGGTAAGAGATAATAAGGAGCTGCTTGAATACGCAGACAAAATGCTCTTTACTCCCGACCTGCTCAACTACTTCCTCACGGGCCAAATGAACACTGAGTACACCATAGCCTCCACGGGCATGCTGCTTGACGCAAGGGCTCGCACCTTTGCCTTCGATCTGACGGACAAGCTTGGTATCAAGTCCTCTCTGTTCGCGCCCCTCGTTCAGCCGGGTACAAATCTCGGCGGACTGCTTCCCCAGATCAACGAGGAGGTGGGCAAAAACAACATAAACGTTTACACTGTTGCTTCTCATGACACCGCGAGCGCGGTGATCGCAGTTCCCGCGAAGGCGGAGGATTTCATCTACATCAGCTCAGGCACTTGGTCACTGATGGGTATGGAGCTGGATCAGCCCCTCATCAATGACGACACCCGCATCGCGAACTTCACAAACGAGGGCGGTGCCGCCGGCAAGATCAGATTTCTCAAGAACATCATGGGACTTTGGATCATTCAGGAATCCAGACGTCAGTGGAAACGCGAGGGCAAGGATTACAGCTTCGCGCAGATGGAGGCTTGGGCAAAGGAGGCAGCTCCCTTCCGCTCCCTCATCAACCCCGACGACGCAAGCTTCAACACCCCCGGCAACATGCCCGAAAAGATTCGCGAGTTTTGCCGCAGAACAGGTCAGCCCGTACCCGAAACGGTTGGCGAGGTCGTCCGCTGCATCTACGAATCTTTGGCTCTCAAGTACAGACACACGGTTGAAAACATACAGACTCTCCGCCAGAAGCCCGCTACTATGATCAACGTAGTCGGCGGCGGCACGAAGGATAAGTTCCTCTCCCAGATGACCGCAGACGCTTGCGGCTTGCCCGTCAGCGCAGGTCCCGAGGAGGCTACGGCAATCGGTAACCTGTTGATGCAGGCTATGGCTGTTGGCGAGATAAAGGGACTTTCCGAGGCGAGAGAGGTCGTCCGCAATTCCTTTGAGATGAAATATTACGAGCCCACCGCAGACAGAGCGCCTTGGGATGAAGCCTTTGGCAGATTCTGCAAGCTCGTATAAATCCTATCTGTTAGTTAATATCACAAATTGCAAGACCAGTGGGTATTGACCCACCTTCTCAAAAGAAAGGAATATGTATGAAACAATCATTGTATGCAGAGCTTAGTGTTATCGGTATGAAGGGATGCGAGCATTTCGTGGACCAGGTGGACTACTACCTCAGAGAGTGGCGCAGACACGGCGGATTCAATTCCCGTGACAGCTTCCTCACTTCTGTGGAATGCCCCCGCTTTGGCTCGGGCGAAGGTAAGGCGCTTATCCATGAAACCATGCGAGGACAGGACGTATTCATTATATGCGACATCTTTAATTACGGTGCTACCTTCAAGATGCGCGGTATGGAGGTCCCCATGTCCCCCGACGACCACTATGCAGACCTTAAAAGAATCATTGCGGCTATCGGCGGTAAGGCTCGCCGCATAACGGTCATTATGCCTATGCTCTACGAGGGCAGACAGCATAAGCGGAACTCACGCGAATCCCTTGACTGCGCTATAATGCTTCAGGAGCTTGTACACATGGGCGTGTCTAATCTCATCACCTTCGATGCTCACGACCCGCGTATCTCCAACGCTATTCCGCTGTCAGGCTTTGACAACGTGCGTCCCACCTATCAGATGACCAAGGCTCTTATCCGCGCCGTTCCCGACGTGGTTATCGACAAAGAGCATATGATGATTATTTCCCCCGACGAGGGCGCTATGGAGCGTTGCATGTACTACTCCTCCGTTCTCGGACTTGATATCGGTATGTTCTACAAGCGCCGCAATTACTCTATCGTGGTAAACGGCAAAAACCCCATTGAGGCGCACGAGTATCTAGGCCAGGACCTTGAGGGCAAGGACGTTATTATCGTTGACGATATGATCTCCTCGGGCGAATCTCTCCTGGACGTTGCTAATCAGATCAAGGAACGCGGAGCAAAGCGCATCTTCAACTTTGCCACCTTCGGTCTGTTCACCGACGGCTTTGAGCGCTTCGACAAAGCATACGAGGACGGTGTATTCGACAAAATATTCACCACCAACCTTGTGTACCGCGACCCCGAGCTGTTCACAAAGCCTTGGTACGTTGAGGTAAATATGTGCAAATACGTTGCGTACATTATCGATACCCTCAACCACGACGATACCATCAGCGAGCTACTCAATCCCGCTACCCGTATTCAGGTGCTTATGGACAAGCATATCAAGGATCTCGCAAAGCAAAAATAACATTTATGGGCTGAGGCAATGCCTCAGCCCATTTTCAATTGTCAATTATTATACATTAGCTGCATAGTCGCCGCGAGCCATACCGCAGTAGTGCCGCGATTGATTTTCGCCGCAGGGTTTGCGTCGCCGTCACGTGCGTCAAGTATACCGAGCGCGTACAGCGAGGTCATTGCCTTATCCGCCCAAGACGGAATTGAAGCACTGTCTGCGAAAGCCGACACCGTGGTCTTGTTGGCGTAGCCGATAATGTTGCTGAGAATAACCGAAGCCTCCGCGCGACTGATGCTTTCGTGAGGAACAAATTTGACGTTTCCGTCAACTCTCTTTCCGCCTATATATCCGCGCTTCTTTGCCAACGCAACATAGCCGCGCATGGAGGCGGGGATATCTGCGTCGTCTGCAAAGCCGGTGGAAGCATACTGCGCAACATCGCTCTCACTGATGCCCGCCGCGCTCATAGCCGTCACCAAAAACTCAACTCGGCTTATCTCATCCTCAGGCTTGAAGTAGCAATCCTTGCCCACCTGCGTGCCGTTCATAATACCCGCCGCGCTTACACGGATAGCCGCCGACGCATACACGCTATCCTTGATATCCGCATACGTTACCGAGCTTGGCGGAGTGTTGACCTCCAGATTCACAACGGTGGAGGTGCTGTAATTTCCGTACTCGTCACGCACGACGTATACAAAGCTGTCAGCCCCCGTATATCCGCGGTCGGGAGTATAGACGTATGCGCCCGTGTGCTTATCCGTAAGGCTGACTCTGCCGTGGGTGGCGTACTTGACTATCTCGTAGGTCATAACGTCGCCCTCGGGATCGTAGGCGGACAGATTGCCGTAGGAGGGCGTGTCGCGATACGTGCTGATATTCAAGGTAATATCCGGCACAAGACTGACGGTGGGTGTATAGTTTATAGCTGGCAAAAAGCACATTTTACACTTGACGGAATATGCAGAGCCGTTGACGGATATATACATATAAGCATCAGACGGCTTTGTGCTGTCGGCTGCCGAGAAGGAAAGGTGGGACATATTTCCCGCCGTTATTACCTGCCCCTCGGATGCACCCACAGAGCCAACGTACAGCACTCCCTTTTCCGTAGAGGGAAGCTTTGTCACGGTTATGTAATTCACATCCGACAGATTCATAGCTCTCTTGATATCGTCGGGGGCAAAGGTTATCTCATTCCCCACAAGCCCCGAAAATACCATCTCGTCGGATGCGGCGATAACGTCAAGGCCGTATGACACAGCCACCGTCGTCTGCTCCTTTTTCCCCGACGTCCACAGCGCGCTATCCTCCGATATTGCCACGACGTTATCTGCCGCATCCGACGAGAT